>WTGY01000143.1 GCA_011523365.1 Caldilineaceae bacterium | reverse complement strand
GCCTTGTGCCTGCCCTCGCACCCGCCCCAACTGACGGACTCCACCGTACGGCCAGGCTTGGCGCCCGCACTGCGTCTCACCCAAAGACGGTAAACAACCCCAGCCACCGTTGGCACGGATTCCCTGCCAGACTGTTCCCAACCCAAATCTGAGATGCACCCGTCAGAATACACCCTACAGTGTCACCTGCTTTTTCATGTTACAATTGACAGTCATACATCCACAACCCGACAGACGGGATCTGTCTTGCCACGCAAGGGTTGACTCTGTCCGATCCTTCTGCCACTTGGGCGAATACTCCGGAGTAATGAGCGAAGAGCAGAAGGAGAATAGACAAAAGAAGGGGAAAAAGATGAGACCAGTTCTCTTCCTGTGTGGACTTGTACTACTGCTGTCGGGATGCGCCCTGGACCCAGGATCACTCGCCCTGATCCCAACCCCGGAGCCGGTTCATATCCCGCCGCGATATGCCCAACACCTGAACGTCTTGAAATACTATGACTCTGTTCCAGTTCAAGTAGTCAGCGAACAATGTGAAGACCTCACCGTACTCGAACTCGAACAGATGCAGTACGACAAGTGGCTGCAACTGTGGGCGATGACCGCAATGGATCGCGACGGGTCACTTGAATTGAAGAGGACTCTCGAAAAGGGGCAGATTCCAGATGAGTAATTCTGGGTGGAAGACCATTACATAGCTGTCAAATACATGAACGCCTTCGAAACCGCCGATCTCAAGTGCAATGAAAACAGAATGGAAATTGCCAGTCTGGTCGAATTCTTCGCCGAAAAGGTTGGCGAGTCTGAAGACGTACAGTATCCGCGCTTGACCATCATCTACCAGCTGTGGGAAGCGGACATTCCTCACTGCCATGCATACCTGGACTCATTGCCGATATGGCATGACTTCAATTTCTGCTTCGCCGGTGACTGTCTGAAGGAAGGAATGACCGAAGCGCAAAAACTTTCGGACGAATCGGAGGAACTCCAATGGTGTGACTTGCTGAAGACTTTGGCGCCTACGCCTTCTTCCTGACCGGTTCGGTTCAAGTGCTCATCGAATTCCCGATTACCGAGGACACTCTGTGACGACTCCGGAAACGACCGTACCCCGCTGGTCCTCAGGCGACCACGTACTCTTCCGCCAACTCTGGTCAACCAAGGTCTGGGCCGCCATCCCTGCCACCATTGTCGTAGACAGCAGCCACCTGGTCTCCCTCTACATCGCACCCGGCGCCACCTTCGCCGGCCCCGACTGCTCCCGCGATGAACATCTTCACGTCGCCGCAAACGGAGACTGGGAAAGTAAACGATACGAGTGGACCGGGCAACACCACCTCTGGTCATCCCTGCCGGGCGAAGCCGCCTCCATCTGGACAATCTGGTCCGCCCCCGACTGGACCCACGTCGGCTGGAAAGTCAATCCCGAAACGCCCCTCAAACGTACGCCCCTCGGCTTCGACACAACCGACCACGTCCTCGACGCCGTCATCAGCGCCGACCTCACTTCATGGCACCTCAAGGACGAAGACGAGCTCGCCGTCGCCGTCAAACTTGGCCTGTTCTCAGCAGCTGAAGGTGAACAGATCCGCCGCGAAACACAGCGCATCGCCGGCGAGTGTGTAACGTCTCGCCGCCGGCAACTCCAAACATGGGCTGCCTGGCGTCCACCTTCTCAGTGGAAACTTCCCGCCCTGCCGCCAAACTGGGAAGCCACTTGACGTTACAACTCGCCTTGTGTTGGATTACCCCTCCGCCACCACCGGGTTCCGCAGCACGCCAACCCCTGAAATCTCAATCTCCACCACGTCACCCGGCTGGACCGGCCCAACTCCCGACGGCGTACCCGTCATGATCACGTCACCCGGCAGCAGCGTAATCGCATCGCTGATGTAAGCGATCAGCTGCGCTACCGAAAAGATCAGATCGTCCGTGTTCGTGTGCTGCTTGACCTCTCCGTTCAGCCGAGTTGTCAACTCAAGATTCGTCGAATCAAGGCCGGTCGCAATATACGGACCAATCGGTTTGAATGTATCAAACCCCTTGCCAATCAGCATGCAGCCGTTGGCCATCTCATTCGCCTGGATCACCCGCTCGCTCACATCGTTGCCGCAGGTGTACCCCAGTACACAATCCAGCGCCTCCGCTTCCGAAACCCGGCGCGCCTTCTTACCCATGATGACCGTCAGCTCGCCCTCATAATGAACGTTCTGACCCTGCTTCGGGTAAACGATAGCCTCCTCCGGATCCAGAATAGCCGTCGAAGGCAGCATGAACAGCATCGGCTGGTCCGGCGGCGTCTGTCCGCCCTCTTCTGCATGAGCCAGGTAGTTCAGCCCTACCCCAATCAGCCGCGGCCTTCCAATCGGCGCCAGCACCCGTACGTTGTCCAGATGCGTCGTCTCCCCGCTCTCTTCCATGCTGTCCCACGGACAGGACGTCATCTGACGGATGGTGCCGTCCTCCTCCAGAATGCCGAAGCGAACCTCATCGTCAGCACTGTAGCGCAGCATCTTCATCTCTGATATTCCTCCTTGTGAAGGGTCTTCTGTGAATTCCGTATATCTTCCTGCCCTGCTTACATCCTGTCTTGGCCTTCCCGCTAACGGGGCCGCCTCCTTTCAATGAGTAGGAAATGGGTTGCAGCCATGATAGACTGTGCCCAACGGCATATCAAGGCTGGCAACGAAGCGAAAGTCGCTGCTGCCAACTCAATCCACCGGCCGTGAACCACTATCCACGATTACAAAGGAGTACACAAATATGACCACCTCCGGTAGAGTCGCCATCATCACCGGCGCCGGCTCCGGCATCGGCAAACGCACCGCCCTGCTTCTGCTCGCCGAAGGATACTCTGTCGCTCTGGCCGGCCGCCGCCTCGACCGCCTCGAAGAAACCGCCGCAGAGTCCGGCGCTGGCGAACGCGCCCTCGTCGTCCAAACCGACGTGACCGATCCCGCCGCCGTCGACAACCTCTTCGACCGCACCATCGAAGCCTTCGGCCGCCTCGACCTCCTCTTCAACAATGCCGGCCGCGGCGCCCCCCGCGCCGACTTTGACGAGATCTCCTACGAAGACTGGAAATCCGTCGTCGACGTAAACCTGACCGGCGTCTTTCTCTGCTCTCAGCGCGCCTTCCGCATCATGAAAAATCAGACGCCCCAGGGCGGCCGCATCATCAACAACGGTTCCATCTCGGCGCATACCCCCCGCCCCAACTCCGCACCCTACACGTCCACCAAACACGCCATCACCGGCCTCACCAAATCCACTTCCCTCGACGGCCGCGCCTACAACATCTGCTGCGGCCAGATCGACATCGGCAACGCCGCCACCGAAATGACCGCACGCATGCGTTCCGGCATCCCGCAGGCCAACGGCACCGTCATGGTCGAGCCCAACATGGACTCCGACGGCGTCGCCCAGACCATCCTCTATATGGACAGCCTGCCTCTGGATACCAATGTTCTCACCCTGACCGTCATGGCTAATCAGATGCCATACGTTGGCCGCGGCTGAGCGCGTTTACTGATAGCCGCCGATTCCCAACAGCTCTTTCGTCTCCGGGCTGGCCTCGTCCAGTAGCGCATCCACCAGACTGTCCTCCGGTTTGACGCCAAAGGGAGAATAGCGCATCCACGTCGGCCCGTAGGTGAGGATAAGCAGTCGCCGTTTTTCCCCGTCAGGCCGCGTGGGCAAGGCCCGGTGCCACAGATTGCTGTGCATGATGATGCATGTCCCTGCCGGGCCCCGCACCAACTTCTGGCCCGACAAATCATCATAGCAGTCAGCCGGCAGCGGGTCATGGATCCGCAAATGCGATCCCGGTACAATCGCCAAAGTTCCATTGGCGTCGTTGAGTTCATCCAGATAGATCAGGTAGGCTAAAGTGTGGGGAAAGGAGAAAAAAGCCGGCAATGGCTTGGGTATTGTCCGCCGGTGCAGGTGCCAGTGCGTCTCCTGGTTCGGCTCGCCCGGGTAGCTGACCCGCCCACCCGCATTGCGGATGCGCACGAACGGCCCCAACACCGCCCGCGCCACCGACAGTATCGGCTCAAAGTCGAGCAGTTCCAGAAAGGCCGGGTGCTTGTCCATCAGATAGCGCGGAAACCAGCCCCCGAACTGTCCTGACCGGATGATGGTCGTAACGCCCTCCCCCAACTCGGCCTCCTCGACCTCGTCCAGTGCCCCGCGCAGCCGTTCCAACTGCTCCCCCTGAAAGAGCGCCTCTCGGATCAAATACCCCTGCTCCGCCAGCTGCTCGATCTCCTGCGGCGTCGCCAGCACCTTGAAACTGCGCTCCTTGTCTTCGCTGGCCACATTGGTCATAATCTCATAGGAAACCGTGTGGCTGGGGAACTCTTCATGCTTTCGTTGCGCAGACATGGAAATCAGGACCTTTCGTTTGCAGTCTTCCGGGCCAATGCCGGCGGCCTGTCCGAGGTGGACCCTGGGCCCTAGCTAGTCTACGGCAGTTCCCATCACTCGCGCAAAGACCTGCGTCGGGCACAGCAAACGACACCGGCCGCTCACCACAACGCTTCCTCGAAGGATCTCGCTCAATGCCCAAACAAAAAATCATTCTGAATCCATACCCCCGCCCCCTTGATATGATCATGTCCAACCAGGACGCCGAACGACTCCACGATCTGGTCGACGTAATCTGGGGCAAGGACGAAGACATTCCCGACTCCGAGTTCGCCCGCGCCTGCCGCGACGCCTACGCCTTTATCACCTCCTCCTGGCGGTCCAGACCACTGGACGACATGCCCAACCTGCGCGCAATTATGGAGACCGGCGGCCGCCATCCCAGCCCTGCTCACCTCGACTACGAGACCTGCTTCGCCCGCGGCATCCGCGTCCTCAGTTGCTCACCAGCCTACGGCCCCATGGTCGCCGAAATGGCGCTTGGCATGGCCATCGCCGCCGCCCGCGGCATCGTCAGCGCACACAACGACTTCGTCGCCGGCGAAGAGCTCTATCTCTACCCCAGCAATAGCACCGCTTTCACACTCTACGACCAGCCCGTCGGCTTTATCGGCTTCGGCGGTCTGGCCCAATCGCTCAGGCCGCTCCTTGCCCCCTTCCGCTGCCCGATTCAGGTCTATGATCCCTGGCTGCCCCCAAGCTTCATCAGCGAACGCGGCTGCACCCCGGTCAGCCTTAAGGAGCTGCTTTCAGAGTCACGCATCATCTTTGTCCTCGCCATCCCCTCCAATGAGAACAAGGCCATGCTCGACCGCGAACTGCTCTCACTGATCAGGTCCGACGCCGTCCTGCTCCTCATCAGCCGCTCCCACCTCGTCGACTTCGACGCGCTCACCGACCTTCTGCATCAGGGCCGCTTCCGCGCCGCCATAGACGTCTTCCCCCAAGAGCCCCTGGCCGCCGACCACCCCATCCGCACCGCCCCCAATACCATTCTCTCCGCCCACCGCGCCGGCTCCGTCTGGCAGGACATGCACGCCATCGGGCGCATGGTCGTCGACGACCTCGAAACAATGCTCATCGGCCTGCCGCCCACCAAAATGCAGACCGCCCAACCAGAGCTGATCTACCGTCTGCCCTAGCAGCCTGATCAACCCGCCATCAAGCGCCAGCTCATCGTGTAGCGCCCTGCGACTAACCGCTTTCACATCTTTCATCCAGAATCGAACCGGAGCCGAACATGAGAATCTGCGTCTACGTATCCTTGCCCGACCACGACAACTTCCTCGGCTTTCTCAAACAGTACGACATCCTTGACGTCGCCCTCAGTTCCACCTGCCATCCCGAACACCGCACGCGCTTCTCACCCGAAGCCGCCGACAAACCGGGTGCCTTCTGGGACTTCCAGACCCTGCTGTGGGCGCGCACCCAGTGCGAAGACGCCGGCCTCAATGTCGTCTCCATAGAAAATCCTCTGCCCAACTGGTGCTACCAAAAGATCGTCCTCGGCCAGGACGGCCGCGACCAGCAGATTGAAAACGTCGCCGAGACTATTCGCAACATGGGCCGCGCCGGCATCCCGGTCTACGGCTACCACTGGATGGTCAATCAGCCCGGAGTCACCCGCAACTCCTGGCGTACCTCGCTCACGACGCCCGGCCGCGGCAACGCCCAGGTCAGCAGGTTTGAACAGGATGTGGCCGATCGCGGCCCCCTCTTCCGCGATCGCGAATACAGTCACGAGGAGATGTGGAGCAACTACGAATACTTCATCAAGGCCATCATCCCGGTGGCCGAGGAAGCAGGAGTCAGACTGGCTCTCCACCCTGACGACCCGCCCGTCGAAAAGCTGGGCGGCATCCCGCGCCTGTTCTGCAATCCCGCCGGCTTCCAGCGCGCCATGGACATCGCCGGCAGCCCCGCAAGCGGCCTCAACTTCTGCCTCGGCAACTGGACCGCCATGAACGTCGACATCCACGCCGCCATCCGTCGGTTCGGCGGCCGCAACCAGATCGTCTACGGTCACGTCCAGGGCGTCCAGGGCGCTTCCCCCGACTTCCGCGAATGCTTCCTCGAAGAGGCCGACTGTGACTTTCTCGAGATTTTCAAGACCTTCAGGGAAGTAGGCTTCGACGGCGCCCTCATCCCCGGACACTTCCCCCATACCATCTATGACAACGAGCGAGTCCACCACGGACTCCTTTACGCCGCCGGCTACATCAAAGGACTTCTTCAGACACTCGACACAAACTAGACCCGCCAATCCCAACACCGCCAGCTGCCTGGACAGCGACATTTTCGGAGAAACCTACCATGTACCTGATTCTCATCGGTTGCGAGTACGCCGGCACCACCACCCTCGCCCACGCCATCAACGAATGGGCCCAGGAGTCCCTGGGCACCGAGTTCAGACTGATTCACGACCACTACAAACTGCCCGACACCAAGCCGCACGGCCCCGAGCTGACCCCCGAAGACATCGCCGCCTTCCAGCAGCTCAGCCCCCGCCTCACCGAGGTGATCCAGCGGCACAACCTCTACTATCACACACCCTGGGCCTCCGGCTCCAACGAAAACTTCATGGGCATCGGCCTCTACATCGAGGAGCTGGTCTACGCCACCAAGTACTACGGCTACGGCGGCCGCGGGCAGGACGGTGACCGCACAGTGATCTCCCGCATGCTCGAACAGCGCATCCTCCAGTTCAGGCCCGACGCCGTCCTTATCCTCGTGGAGGCCGCGCCAGACGTGATCCGCAAGCGCATGGCCGAAAGCCCCCATCCCTACCCCGTCGTGCCCGAAGCCGATGTCGAGCACATTATCCAGCGCTTCGAAGAGGAGTACGATAACTCGCTCATACGCCAGAAATTCAAGCTGGACACATCAACCGCGACGGTAGCGGAGTCCGCGGCAGACTTCGCCGCCAAAATTCAGCCCTACCTGTCAGAAAGCGAACTGTTGCGGCTGGCACTGCGGCAAGGAAAGGCCGGCTAGTCCAATGAACAAGAACCGGTGCGACATTCTCATCCACAACGGGCAACTCGTCACCATGGACGCCGCCCGCACCATCTACGCCTCCGGCGCAGTGGCCGTCACAGGCTCGCGCATTGTCGAGGTAGGCGCCGCCGCCGAGCTGCGCCCGAAATATGACGCCGGCCAGACGATCGACGCCGCCGGCGCCATCGTCCATCCCGGCTTCATCGACGCCCACAACCACATCGTGCACACCACCTGCCGCGGTGTCTTCGGCAACATCCACGACGTAGACGCCTCCACAATCAAGTTCGCCGACTGGAAAGCCGATGTCACACCGGATGACGAAGCTGCCGCCACCGCAATGGCCGCCCTCGAGATGCTGCAAAGCGGCTTCACCATGTTCATCGAGCCCGGCACCCTCTTCTCAACCGGTGCCGCCGCCGCAGCCGTCGAACGCATCGGCATGCGCGCGCTCTTCGCCCCACCCTACATCTGGGACCGCCGCGAAACGCTCGCCGCCATGCCCGGCCTCGAAAGCCCCCGCCTCATGGCCCGCGCCCCCGTCGACCGCGAACGCGCGCTCGGACTCCTCGACGCCGAGCTGCACCGAAACCAGGACCCCGACGCACTGGTGCGCGGCTTCGTCTTCGTATACGGCGTCGGCACCGCCTCCCCCGAGCTGCTGCAGGCCGCCCACGCCTGCGCCCGCGCCAGCAACGTCCCCCTCCACCTGCACGCCGGCTACGCCCCCGGCGAAGGCGAAATCTACCGCTCAATAACAGGCCTCAGCCAGCTCGTCCACCTCCAGGAACTCGGCGTCCTCGACCAGAACACCGTCATCGTCCACGCCAACCTCCTCGACGATGACGAGGAGGCCGCCATCCAGGAGAGCGGCTGCCAGATCATTTGGTCCCCAATCTCCTTCTTCTCTCTCGGCATAGCCCGCACCGCCGAATTCAGAATGGCCGCCCGCCACCGCCGCGGCATCCCCGTATCCCTCGCCGTCGACGGCGCCTTCGACTGCACGCCCGCCGAGCTCATGCAGGCCGCACATTTCGCCGCACGCGTAGGCGACGATCCAGTATCCCCCTCCGACCTACTCGAAATGCAGACCCTGAACGCCGCCGCTGCCGCCGGCCTCCAAGCCGAACTCGGCAGCCTCGAACCGGGCAAACGCGCCGACATCGTCATCCGCTCCCCGCGCGCCGCCGGCGCCTACCCCGCCAACAATCCCGTTCACCTCCTCGCCCTGACGCTGGGCAACGGAAGCGTCGACACCGTCCTCGTCAACGGCGAAGTCGTACTCCGCCGCGGCCGCTCCACCCGCGTCGATGAACTTGAGATAGCCCAGGCAGTGACCGCATCGGTCGCCCAACGCGCCCAGCGTCTCGGTATCGATCCAGGCAGCGAGTGGCCGGTGGTACCATGAAAGAAATGAGCCAAATGTTCAATACCTGGAGGCACGGCAATCTTCCGCGCGGAGGAATCCCCTCCATCGCGTCACTGAGAGTCAGAGCGGCGGTCGAGAGTATTCAAAAATGCGGCTTGCTCTGCGGCATATCTCAGGGACTTTTCCGATTGACAATATTACGCAGGTATGAGAACATACGTGCTGTAACTGGTGTTATCCACATCATTCTCATCGCGAGTCATTTAGTAGGGAGCCTATCATGCCATCTTCGATCGAGTGGACGGATGAAACCTGGAATCCGGTAACCGGCTGCAGCCGCGTGTCGCCAGGCTGCGACCATTGTTATATGTACGCACTCTATCCCCGCCTGAAAGGGATGGGCGTGCGCGGTTACGAGACCAGCCCGGACGATGTGCGCCTGCTCCCTGAGCGCCTGCAAACTCCTCTGTCCTGGAAAAAGCCCCGTCGGGTTTTTGTCAATAGCATGTCGGACGTTTTTCACCCTGGGGTGCCGTTCGATTTCGTTCTTGAAATGTTTCAAGTGATGCAGGAGGCGGCCTCCAAACGCGGTCACATCTTTCAGATTCTGACAAAGAGACCGGGTCGCGCGGTCGCCTGGTGGCTGCGGCACGAGGACTACTTCCCCAAAGGATGGCCGGCTCGTATATGGATGGGTACCTCGGTCGAAAGTCAGAAATTCGCCCCTCGTCTTACAGTGTTAGCCCGTCTGCCGGCGCCAGTCCGTTTTGTGTCGGCAGAGCCGCTTTTGGAGCAACTTGACCTTACCGAGTGGCTGCAGACAGGCAAGTTGAAATGGGTTATCGTCGGAGGAGAAAGCGGCGCGGGAGCTAGAGCAATGGACCCGGACTGGGCGCGCTCGCTACGGGATCAGTCTGTCAAAGCCGACGTAGCTTTTTTTCTCAAACAGCTGGGAGGAGTGCGGGGCAAACGCGGGGGTGAAGCAGCGACTATTGACGGCAAGCACTGGCGTGAAATGCCCAACTTAGACTGAGAAACGACCATGACCGACAGATCTTTTGGCGGCCCTTGGACCCAAGAGAAACTTCAAATCCTCAGCCTGTATCTGGACAGATACACTACCGCCTTGAAGAATCAACCCTTCAGGCTCTATTACGTTGATGCCTTCGCAGGCGAAGGTACTTGGAGTCCTGGTTCAGCCTACGCGTCAGATTATGACGATTTTCGCGAGCTTCAAAAGGGCTCGCCCCGCATAGCTTTGGAGACAAAAGACAGATCATTTGACAAGCTCATTTTTATCGAAAAGGACCCCCATCGTTGCGAGTCACTCGAGATTCTGCGATCAGAGTTTCCAAGTCGTGACATTGAAATTGTCAACGAAGACGCCAAAATAGCGTTGCCTACGTTCTGCGACAATCTGGGAATAAGTGACCGCGCTGTCGTATTTCTGGATCCATTCGCAACTGAAGTCTCTTGGCACATGGTAGAAGCTTTGGCTCGAACGCAGAAAGTAGATTGTTGGATCCTGTTTCCCCTTAGCGCGATTGCGAGGATGATGCCAAGGAAAAATGAACCGTCGTCGGAACTTGCTGACCGACTGGACCTGATTTTTGGAGGACGTGAACATTGGCAGGATCTATATACTGCTTCATCCCAACTGTCGCTTTTTGAGGAGGAACGTAGACAAGAACGTGTTGGTGACAGTAATCAGATCGCCCATCAATATCGCAAGCGTCTTGAATCCGTTTTTGCCCAGGTAGCACCATCGGGTCGAGTTCTGCGAAACGCAAAGAACTCTCCGATTTTTCAGTTGGTCTTTGCGGCAAGCAACCCCAAAGGCGCTCCTATTGCTGTACGAATCGCGGGACACATTATCGACAACTGGTAACAGCAAGATCTTAGCTGGATCAATGCGTTCATACACCTATCCCTTGTCATTCTAATCCTGGCAAGTGCCTCGTTCTATAGCCGTTGTCGTCTGGACAGTTGGGCAGGCGGCCTGGCAGGGCCCAGCAGCTTTCACTACACCCAGCTTTGTTCTTCTCCTGGGAGAAAAAGCTTGGTGGGGAATTCGAAATTTCGCCCCCTGATTGACAACGCCAGGCCAGAATGCTATTATGCGACAATCGGCAGCGTGTCAATTAAATATTGGTGTCTTCAGACGAAGGAAAATTTATTTGCCTCAAGGCACTCTGCCCAGACGAGGAGGGGAAACCGCTCACTCGCTGCCTGTCGACACATCCTTTTTGCCCAATTCCTGGAGGAAAAAGCATGAAAATGCCAAACGCTAGCCGACGTCAGTTTCTCAAAACAGCCGGTCTCACTGGCCTCGGCCTCACCATGGCCGCCTGCGTTCCCGCAGCCGCGCCCGGTATGGAGGGAGCCGCCGACGAAGAACCGGTCGAGCTTTCCCTTTGGGGCTGGTGGGATATCCGTATGGATCTCTACCGCAGCGTAGCCGACAAATTCGCAGAACAAAACGATCGAATCACCGTCGATGTCCAGTCCATTGCCGGCGGCTATGTCGAAAAGCTTTACTCAGCCCTCGCAGCCGGCACGGGGCCGAACATGATCAAAATGCGCTCCCTTGCCTTCATGCACCAGATGCGGGAAGAAAATCTCGTCCTTGAGTTCCCCGAAGACATCTTCCCGCCCAGCTGGTTCGAAGAGGCCTACCCCCTCTTTGACATCAAGACCAACGGGCGCTACGTACTTCCTACCGGCACCACCTGTACCCTCCTGATGTACAACAAGCAGATGTTCGAAGAGGCCGGCCTCGATCCGGAGTCGCCCCCCAAGACCTGGGACGACTTCACCACAGCAGCCAAAGCGCTCACACAAAAGGACGGAACAGGTGCCATTTCACGCGCCGGTTTCGCCCTCACCGGCGAATGGCCCGTGTTGAGCCAGATCTATCAGCTGGGCGGCAACGTCATCCAGAACAATGGCGATGAACAGATCTCTCTCATGACCAGCTCCGAAGTCCATGAGGCCTTCACCTACATCACCGACCTGTCCCTCGTCCACGAAGTCTGGGACTCCGGATTCCCCAACTTCGACTCCATCGGCAACGGCCTCGCCGCCATGACCGAAGAACAGACCTGGGTGGTCGGCGAGTACGTCAACACCTATCCCGATATGTACCCCCACATCGGCTACTCGCACCCGCCTACCCCAACCGGCGAACCCGACCCGCTCTATGGCTATAAGGACACAGTAACCTCTATCTCTGCCGTAACTGGCCACCCCGAAAATGATGGCGACACCTGGGAGTTCATGGAGTTCCTCTACAAGGATGGCGGCAAAGATGCCTACTGGGCCTTGTGCGAACTGATCTCGCTCGTGCCCGAGCGCGCCGACCTTATGTCCGACCCCAGGCTGCTGGAAACGCCCGGCCTTAAGGAGGCCTCTGAAGTCAATCCCCATGAACGCAACTACGCCGCCGTGCCTGAGCGCGCCGGCGCCGTTCAAAATGACGTTCTGCATCTGATCGTCAATGAGGGACGCTCGGTGGCCGAGGCCCTGGAGTACGGCGACGCCGAGATCCAGAAACTCATCGACGAGGGCCTGGCCAAGTATTGGGTCTAGTCGGACCGGCTGCCTTGACAGTGCGCCTGTTTTTGCATAGCAAAACTCCCACGCCTCTTGCAGGCGTGGGAGTTATTGCGCTCTTTACGCATACGCTTGAAGGGCCCGTGCTGCCTGGGTCCTGAGCGCAGTCAAAACCAATGCCAGTTGTCACGTGATCCGCGTTCGAACTCTCGCTCGCTTTCAGCATCTTCAACAGCTCTGCAGACTCGCGCCCGCGTCCGCATCTTCCCAGCCGTAACCGCAACTGTGGCGCACTATCGGCACCTCGACCCTTCGGATACATTGGCAACGCCCCGTGGGAGGCGATGTGATGATTCAAAATATCGCACAGAAATTCACAGGTAACCGGTCCACCCTGCGCGCCGCCGAACACCGCTTCATCATCATCGCCCTCGTTCCCACCATCATCTTCTACGCCATAGTCAAGTTCTACCCTATCTTCTTCTCCTTCTTCATCAGCATGCACGAATGGAGCCTCTTCGGCAACGTCTCACCCTTTGTCGGCCTCGACAACTACGTCCTCCTCGCCAAGGATTCGCTCTTCTACAAGGTCATGTGGAACACAATGTACCGCACCTTCGCCGGCACATTCCTCGGCGCATTCTGTTCCCTCATCGTCGCCCTCATCCTCAACCCGATTAAGCGCGGCAGCATCCTCCTGCGTCTGCTCTACTTCCTGCCCGTGATGACCTCCGTTATCGCCAGCGCCACAATCTGGAAATGGATGCTGCAGACCCGTTTCGGCCTGCTCAATCAACTCCTCAGCTTTGTGGGCATCCAACCTGTCCCCTGGCTCCAGTCCACCACCTGGGCCATGCCCAGCATCATCGTCATGGGAATCTGGGGCGGAATCGGCTTTACCGTCATCATCTATCTCGCCGGACTGAAAGGGATCCCCAAAGACTACTACGAAGCCGCCGAAATCGACGGCGCCAGCAGCATCCAACTGGCCCTCAAAATCACGTTGCCACTGCTCAAACCGGTCGTCTCCTTCGTCCTCATCACCGGCGTCATCGGCGGCTTCAGCGGCGGCTTCCAGGCCATCTACATGATGACCGGCGGCGGCCCGCTCGACTCCACCAGGGTGCTGGCGCTCCACATCTACGACTACGCCTTCCAGCGCATGTTCATGGGCCAGGCCTCCAGCATGTCCTTCGTCCTCTTCGCAATCGTGCTTATCCTTACACTCGTCCAGTTCAAACTGCAACGGGTCGACTGGGAACTATGAGCTGCTTTCAAACCCGACACTGTCAAACCCCTTGTCTGACCTGGTCTCTTTCTGGAGAAACGCATGGCTAACCAGGACTTTGTTGGTATACCCAGCCAGGTCGATACGCGGGCTCTCAACCGCGGCGCAACCGACTTCCAGCGCCTGCGCCGCGGCCTGTTGATCAACTACCTTGTCCTGGGCGCCGGCGCCATTCTGATGGTCGTCCCTTTCATCTGGATGATCAGCACCTCCTTCAAACCC
The DNA here is from genome assembly GCA_011523365.1 of Caldilineaceae bacterium. Lineage (GTDB taxonomy): Bacteria > Chloroflexota > Anaerolineae > Caldilineales > Caldilineaceae > Bin5. Next base: position 45,342 of record WTGY01000143.1, on the reverse strand, counting down.
CAGGCCGAAACCGTCTCCTTCCCGCCCCGTCTCTTCCCCATCAACCCCACCATTTCCAACTACATAGATGTCTTCGACCGCGCCAACATGGGCCGCCTCTACTGGAATACCACCTTCGTCAGCGTCATCAAGACTATCTTCAACATCTACACCAGTGCCCTCCTCGGCTACATCTTCGGCAAATTCGTCTTCCGCGGCCGCGACATCATCTTCTACATCCTGCTCAGCACCTGGATCATCCCCTTCGAAGTCTATCTCATCCCCCTCTACCTCATGACCGTCCAGGTCGGCTGGGCTGATACCTATACCGCCCTAATCGTCCCCGAAATCTTCACAATCTACGCCATGTTCATGTTCCGCCAGTTCATGTACACCATCCCCACCGAGCTGGTCGACGCCGCCCGCATCGACGGCGCCGGCGAGTGGTACATCTTCCACCGCATCATCATTCCACTCTCCCGCGCCGCCCTCTTCACCCTCATCGCCTTCTACTTCATGTGGAACTGGAACGACTTCCTCTGGCCCCTCGTCGTCATCTCCAGCCACGACAAATACGTCATCACCGTCGGCCTTGCAACCTTCGTCGGCGAATTCTGGAACCAGTACGGCGTCATCATGGCCGGCGCCAGCCTCGCCATCGTCCCCATCCTCGCCCTCTTCATCGCCGTCCAGCGCTTCATCATCGAAGGCGTCGTCCTCACCGGCCTCAAAGGCTGACTACCTCCCCCTCGCCGCCCACTACCCTCTGACTACTGACTACTGCATTTCTGGGCGGTCGGGCCTATTCGGCCCTCCCTTGTGCGGGGGCTCCGCCCCCGCAACGCCCCCCCTAATGCCTCATCGACCGGGTGTCGATAATCGAAACAAGTGCCTAGTCGAAAGTATTCCCCCAAACCACCTCCCGCCAGTTCCCGATCCAATCTCACCCAAACCAAACTGTGGCACTCACTCCTCTCCACTCTCGCCTCGCCCTTGGTGCCTGCTCTGCGTCTCTCCAAAAACCGGTAAACAAATTCAGCCGCCGCTGGCAAGACTTCCCCGCCACACTGTTCCCGCCCAAATCCGGGCTGTACCCTTTATGAGACGCGCCTTGACTCGTGAGAGAATTGACTGTATCCCTTAGGAAACATTCATTTGACAATGCCGGTCAAGTACGAGAACATGTGTTCAAAGGATGGCTGGGGCCGGTCACTTTAGTCAGGACTGGAAAGCAAAGATGATAAGAACTAATCTTGGTCCTAACGGCAGTCCAATAACGACCAAACTCACCTACGAGGACTACCTGAAGACCTCCGACGACGAACGCTACGAACTTCTGGATGGAGAACTGATCACTATGCCCGCCCCGAGCATAGCCCACCAGCACGTTGCCGTGAAGTTGGCGACGCGGCTTGACACGTTCGTTGAGGACAAGGATCTGGGAGTTGTTTACTTTGCCCCCACCGACGTTGTGCTTTCTGAAACCCACGTAGTCCAACCCGACCTGTTGTTCATCTCCTCAGAACGGGCCGGCATAGTCACATCTGCCAACATCCAGGGCGCCCCCGACCTGCTCGTCGAAATCCGCTCCGACTCTACCGCCGAGCGCGATGAGACACGCAAACGCCAACTGTATGCCGAATACGGGGTGCGTGAGTACTGGTTGGTGGATCCTGAAGCCAGGACCATCACCGTTCTACCGTTGGGCGCGGACGGCTACGCTGAAAGAGCTACCTACACTGAGGGGCAGACTCTGACTTCCTCCACGCTGGAAGGTTTCTCTGCCAATCTGGACGAGATATTTCTCTCCCGGCCCTGAACTTGAGACGCGGAGGACGATTTCAAATGCCCGGCCCCATGCACATCGAAAGCATTGCCGTTAGGTGAGCTTAGCCCCAAAAACTGGACCACAAGCTAAGGTGTATAGTGGAGCAACTCACCAAGCCTGTGGAGGGGCAGTACGATGGTCAATTAACGGCGGCGGCACTCGGCTGCCTACAAGTTTCGGATTGCGCTGGCAGCCAACAGAACGATAAACCAGCTTTTCAGTGAAAAAGAGAGTTAAGTCAGCCTGTTCCGGGCCTCAACTCCACACTCTCACCCGAACTGGCACTCTCCACCGCCGCCAACGCCAGCCCCAAACTCTCCAGATGCTCCCGACCCGAACTCTCCGGCTCCCGCCCCTCCTCCACTGCCAGCAACATCTCTCCCATCGAACCGGCAAACCCCTCATACTCCCACGTACCGGCGATATCGAAACTCTGCACCCGTTCAGGAGAGTCCTTGAACGACACGCTCAACCTGGCCGTTCCCGCGGGATCGCTCAGCAGTGCGCTCCCCCGCGTCCCATCCACGTACCACATATGATCATGCAGAGCCGGCGCAGAAGCGACATTGTTAAAGTGCAGCTTCGTCATGACCTGGGCCGACTCCTCATATTCAAAAAGGATCGTATAGATCATCGGCGATACCGCATTCTGGCCGGGCACCATTGTGGTCGTCGCCTTCACCCGCCGCGGAGTGTAACCGCTGAAGTAACGGCTCAGATCAATATAGTGGATACCGTGATCAACGATGTTGAACTCCTCTCGCTCAGCATACCAGCCGTAGTCCTGATAGCCCCGGTGCAAATGTGTAATGGCGTAGACATGCCCCAACACGCCACGTTCGACCACGAGTCTGAGCGCACGATGAGGTGGCGCCCACCGCGCCTGGTGATTGACCATCAGCGTTACCCCCGCGTCGCGGCACATCTCGACAATGCGCTCGGCCTCGCGCAAGCTGGGAGCCAGAGGCTTCTGTGAAAGTATGTGCCTGCCGGCGGCCGCGATCTGCTCAACCAGTGGCAGCCGCTGGTGAGCGTGTACTGCCAGGTCAACAATCTGCACCTCCGAATGCGATAACAGTTCTTCCACGTCCGTTGTGACCAACGGAATGCCGAAACTGGCTGCAACGCTGTGCGCTCTCTCCTCTATCCTGTCGCAACAAGCGACCACATGGTAGCCGGCCTTCTTGTAGGCGGGCACCTGCGCTTCGCGGACCGTGATGCCGCATCCCACAATGCCGATACCGTGGCGCAGGTCCGAAGGCAGTACAGGCTGATAGTCCTCAGATTGCATGTCCACGAACATGGATAAACTCCCCCTCCGAGGTAGCTCAAGGCGGAGAATGTGATAAAACGGGCCTCACACCGATGAGCGGAAGGAAAACGTAAGTCAGACTGTTGGGAAGTCTTTAGGACTTGTTGGAGTCTGTTAGAGCAACGATTTGGGGAAGCAAACTGCGGCTAATCTGCACAGAACCACGCAGTCATGCGAAGAAAACCCGGTCCGCCCTTGCTGTTCTTCGCGGCCCTTCGCGTAACTTCGCGGATGAAAGAAATGGGTTTCTCCGCGTCCTCCGCGGACAAAGAGATGTTCTCCGTGGCCCTCCGTGGATCAAAAAGTGTTCTTCGCGACCCTTCGCGTGCCTTCGCGGAAAAAAAAGTGTTCTCCACATCCCTCCGCGGATCAAAGATCTGCTTCGTCACTACCCTCGCCTGCATCCGCACACCTCAAGCTGACCAGTAAGGCGAATAGCTACCCATATGGTGCCCCCCCATACTGTGCAAAGGCACCAGCCGGTACGCAGGCCACTCGTCAGCCGCCCACCCGCTCAAAGCCTCTTCATGCCCCAAACGCCGTATCATGCTCCATTCGTCCAGGAAGGGGTAACGGCTGTTCGTGTCCCAGAATGCCAGCCCGTCGACCCCCGCTGCGTAGCAGTCCAATGCCCGCTGCCGGTACTCGCCCGTCGCCATCCGCCGCGGCAAAATGTCGGCGTAGACCTTGCAGTCGGTGCCGCGCGTCACCTCCACGAACGAGGCAACCTCAACCTCCATATCGCCGTGCCACGGGTTGGGAATAATGAAATCAACCAGCCCCTCCTCGGCCCAGGCTGCCACATCCAGCCCATACTCAAGATTGTACGCCAGCGTTTCGATTACGTAAGCCGATACCTGAATTCGTCGCCCCTGCCGCTCGCCCACCCGGTCCATCTCCTCGCGCAGCGCCCGCATGAATGAAGTCATCCAACTCGCTCTGTAGGATAGCCATTCAGGATCATCCTCCGGCAGCTCTCGCGGATCCTGTCCGTGCAACTTCTGAAAACCTTCCACGATCGGCTGCTCGTAGAGTACACACGGCAGACCGCGTATAAAGGCCATGTTGACACCGTCCGCCCCCCGCTCCGCCACCTCGCGAAACAGCGAGATCACAAAGTCCTTGACGCCTGGAAAAGCATAGCTCAGGCGCGCGACCGGTCGCCCGTCCCGGCTCACACAGCGCCATTCAGGATGCTGGCGGTAAAGGCCGTCTTCAAAATCATCCGGTGGCGGAAAAACCCACCCGCCCACGCGGTACGTGCCATGCAGCTCGATACCCACATCGTGGGCATGGTCGATCACCGTCTTCAGAGGGTCAATCCCCTTCTCCTTCAGCGTACGGAAACTTTCTGCTGCCTGGCGGTCACAGTACCGCGAAAAGTCGCTCATTCCCTCCTTCTCAGCAAGTTCGCCCACTTCGGACAGATATTGCACCATGCTCCCCGCGCCGATTCCCCACAGAAGTTTCTTGAAGTCGGTATCGCGAAAGGGCTCTACCTCCTCGATGATATCTTCTTCCGTATACAGCGTTCGTTCCCCGAAAACGCTCCACGCGTCGTTGTAGGCGACCAGTCGCTTCGTATCGCTTCCGGCTCGGTCCTCTTGGATCGCAGCAACCTCTTCAGGGGTCAACGGCTCCAGCTTCACATAGGCGATTCCCGACGCCCACGGTGTGCCGTGGCTCTGCTGGCCGATATGCAACGCTTGGCCCGTCAGATCGGCGCATTTCCAATACACCTCGCCGATACTCGCGAAATAGTTCGTCTTCTTTATGTCCGGATACAACGTCGTCGCCGTACTGAAACAGGGGTCATCCGTCAGCTTGACCCGCGTAACCCTGTCCACCCAGTTGGTCCAGATACCCAAATGGATGGCATACCATCCTTCAACCTCCAGAGGCAGGGTAAGCGTGGGCGCCTTGCACTCAATGCCGGCCGTTATCATCGTGCCCGACACACCCTCCGCTTCGTACGGGATGGCCCGCCAGTGACCATGCTTGGCCGTCTCTGAAATGGCCGATCCAGGCTCACAACGGCCCATATCGGAAATGTAGATGGCCTTACGCTCTGCGCACATGGGAACCCTCCTCAATCTTCTCTTATCCCCCGGTGTAAATGACAAGCAGCTCTGGAGGCCATCCTGAGGGAACGTTCTTGTCTACCGTCTGCGAAAAATCCCGGCCTCGAATCGTGATCAACCTGGTCCGCTTCATCTTCGGATACCGCTCCGGTTTCGGCAGATCGATGACTTCGTCGCGGTGCCCCAATCTGCTTTCTATCGCCCACGTTTCCGGACGCGTCGTGTTGATGTCCCAAATGGCCATCCCGTCCATTCCGGCAGCGTACGCGTGCTTCATCGTCAGCACCTTGTCATCTTTCGTAGCGAATATGTACACCTGGCATCCGTTCTCTTTCGCCAGCCTGACCAGGTCCGAAGGCGGATTTGTGATGATGAAGTCGACCAGTTTCTCCTCTACCCACGTGTAGGCATCGTAGGCGAAATAGCGCATGTCCTCCTTGCCGCCCTCAAAAATCGCCGACACCTGCATTCTGCGCCCTCTATTGTCCCCGTGCCGGTCCGCCGTCTCTCGCACAGCCCGCACAAACTCCGTCAGGTAACTCGCCTTGACCCTGTACAGCCGCTCGTCGTCATCAGCTACCTCCCGCGCGTCCTCACCATAGAGCCGCATGAACTCGTCCAGCACCGGCTGCTCGTAACCGATATACTCCGGCCCGCGCGTGAAGCAGAGGTGTACCCCGTCAATATCGTATTCCATCGCCTCCTCCATAAGAGAGACCATGAAATCCCGTACCTTCGGAAAGGCATAGCTGGCCTTCATCAGCGGCGAGCCATCCTTGGCCACAATCCGGCAATCCGGGTTGTCCCGCACAAATCTGGTTTCTGTCGAGAAAAAGAAGTAGGGTTGCGCCTTGTCCACGATGCTCAGCCGGTAGTACGTGTGGAACTCCAGGCCCAGTTCATGCGCATACTCCATCGCCGCCGCGAACGGGACGATACCCTGATCCGCCAGCGCCTTGTGGCTCTTTAGCGCGTGTTCGTGGCGCAATACAGGACACACCGCATCCTCAGTCCCATAGAACCGTCCCACCTTGGAGTGATAGTATGTCAGATCGCTCAAGTTGACGCCCCACAGCACCTTTCCCACATCCGCGTACCGAAATGGCTCAATCTGCTCCTGGAGCTCCGCCTTCGTCGTCGGACACTTCTGGTGAAACAGACCTTCGCCGTCAATCATGCCAACGACCCTGCGCGTCTCCCTCTGCTCCCTGTCGCGCTTTATAGCATCCACTTCCGATTGCGTGAGCGGCACTAGCTTGACATAAGCGATACACGCCAGAGTCGCAGGGTGAGCGGTATTCTGCTTGCTGAAAAGCAGGTCCTGTCCTGTCAGGTCGGCAAACCGGGGGAACGTCTCGACCAGTTCCGTTCTGTCCCAGTAATTCCCCGGTAGCGACGGGCTCTGTACATAGTGCTCCACAACCGTGTACACGGCCTCACCGGACAGCCTGTACTTGACCAGGCTTGTATGTTCCTGCTCCACGCCGGGCCAGAAACCAATGCTGAACGCATGCCATCCCTCAACGTTTAGAGGCAACGTGATAGCCGGCGTCTCGTAGAGCGCATGCGCGAAGACCATTTGGCCAGCCAGGCCTTCCTCTGCAGTGTACTCCACCACCTGCCACTTGTGCCTCTCCGGCGTCGTCGACAGTGCCCCCTCAGGCAGACACTCTGACATATCGGTCAAATAAACGGCCTCTGCCACTGTTCCCTCTCCATAAGGAAGGCGCATCCCAAAAAGCTCAACACGCCTTAGGTGTTCTTCGCGACCCTTCGCGTGCCTTCGCGGATCGATCTGTTTATCACAACACGCAAGCCAGAAACTTCCCTCACAGACCTGCAGAATTTCCGGTCTTTCTGACTTCTGACCGGCCTTCCTGAAATGTAAACGGGGCCTAATCCAGCATCGTGCGCGGGTCGAGCGCGTCGCGCAAACCGTCGCCAATGAAATTGATGCTCAACACAGTGATCGCAATCATCGCGCCCGGCGGCATCCAGATCCAGGGCCTTCTCTCCAGCGTCGTCAGCGACGTCGCCGCGCTCAACATCTGGCCCCAACTCGGCCGCGGCGCCTGCACCCCCAGACCCAGGAAGCTCAGCCCTGCCTCAGCCATAATAGCCCCGGCAATCCCGAAGGTGGCGGCCACCACTAGAGGGCCCACCACGTTCGGCAGAATATGACGAAAAATGATACCCCGCTCCGTCGCGCCCAGACAGCGCGCCGCCATCACAAAATCACGTTCGCTCAGCGACAAAAACTCGCCCCGCACCAGGCGCGCGATACTCGGCCACCCCAATAAACCGAGAATAATCATGATATTGAATATGCTGGGGCCGATGACCGCAACCAGAGTCAGGATGATGAGCAAACTGGGGAAGCACATCACGATGTCGGTGATACGCATAATGACAAAATCGGTCACCCCGCCTCGATAACCGCTCACGCCGCCCAGAATCGTGCCAATGGAAATATAGATCGAGGTCGCTATCAGTCCCACCGAAAGCGAAACGCGGCCGCCGTGCAGAATACGGGCCAGCATGTCCCGTCCGGAGCGGTCGGTCCCCAGAATATGCTCAGAACTGGGTGGCGCCCGCAGGTTCTGCAGGTCGGCCGTGTAAGGGTCATTTGGGCGGCTGAGCAATGGGGCAAAGATCGCGGAAAGCGCCAGCACAAACATGATGGCAATCGATACCAGCGCAAGTCGGTGCCGGCTGAACCGGCGCCAGATCAGCTCGCGCAGTCCGACGACCGCCCCGCCGCGCACCATATGCTGCAACTCTTCGCTGACAAACGACTCCTGCCTTGCCGTCTCTTTCGCCTCGACTGCCATTTCTTCCTCTATCCGGGAATGAGGACTACCGAAGGGTTCTCCGTGCTCTAAGTATTGCCTGAACCGAACTACTCATAGCGGATTCTGGGGTCCACGACTGTATAAACGATGTCGGCAATCAGGTTGCTGAAAAGAACCATGGTCGCAGAGACCAGACCGATCCCCATGATTACAGGGTAATCCCGGCCCAGCGTGTGCTCGATCGCCATGCGGGCCATTCCAGGCCACGAAAATAGGACTTCGATGAACAGTGCCCCGCCTATCAAGCTCGGCAGACTCAAACCGACAATCGTCACCAGCGGCAGCAGCGCATTGCGCAGTACGTGACCAATACGGACGGCGCGTTCGCGCAGCCCTTTAGCCCGCGCAGTGGTTACATAGTCCTGGCGCATTACCTCCAAAACGCTCGAACGTGTGTAGCGCAGGTAGCCTGCCACCCCTTCAATCCCCAGAACGGTGGCCGGAAGGATCAGGTGATGGAGACGGTCGATAATTGGTGGCAGAGTGCTCAATGGTTCCTTAATGCCAGAGGTCGGAAAGAGAGGTATCCTGAATGAGAACATGTAAATAGCCAGCAAGGCAAAGAAAAAAGCCGGCACCGATATGCCAATGAACACCAACAGCGTGAACACATTGTCCAGGAATGAATACTGGTTGAAAGCAGCGTAAATGCCTAGTGAAACGCCCAGAAGGATGCTGATGCTCAGGGCCGTAAACATCAGTTGCAACGTCTGCGGCAACCGCTCAGCGATCATGGCGGCCACCGGCCTGTGCGTGACGTACGAGTATCCCAGGTTGCCGCGCAGAACCTCCTTCAGCCACAGAACATAACGCACCGGAATCGGCTCGTTGATGCCCAGCGCCTCTTTGAGTTTCTCAACCTCACCCGGTTCTATCCCGCTCATCGGGTCGATCATCGCCGTAACCGGATCGCCCGGGGCCAGGTTCGCGAATGTGAACGTTACGATCGTGATGCCGAACAATACCGGGAACGATATCAAGATACGCCGTAAAATATAGCGTCCCAAAGTGGTTCCCCCTCGGTTCATCCAGGGTCTGAAGGGTGGGAGGGAGGCGGTAGGGTCGGTTTGCGCCGACCCCACCACTGTTGTTCCCCAAAGGAGAGCTGGCCCAACATCGGAATCCTGGCCCCACAACGCCAGGCGGGTCCGATTCTATTCAGACGGCGCTACACTGCAGCTACTCCTCAATGTACCACTTCTCGAGATCGGTGACAGCACCAATTGTGGCCGATCCTTCAGGCCCGATCAGGCTGTCCCGCCATCCCTTGACATTCTCGTGTATCAGCAACAGAGACTGTGGCGCATACAGAGGTATCCACGGAAGTTCATCATTCCAGATCGCGGTCGCACGCGTGTACAACTCATTGCGTGCGTCGTCGTCCACCGTGGCGAGCGCCTCATTGTAAAGCGCATCCAGCTCCTCGTTACAGTAGCGGCTCGAATTATAACCGTTGGGGTAGACGCGGTCGCACCCGACAACCGTCGTATCGGGATAGTAGGACCGGCCCCAGCCTCCCACCCAGCTGATCTCATAGTCGCCGGTCTCGTAGAAGACCTCCAGACCCCTGGCCCCATCGGTCTGTACCAGCTTGGTCTTGATGCCCACGCCTTCGATGAACTGCTGCAGAATCGGCAGCTGATCGGGCATATCCGTCCCAAACCAGACAATCTCGACGACGCGGTCGAAGTCCCAGCCCATGTCTTCCAGCAACATCTTGGACTTTTCGGGGTTGTAAGCGTACTCCTCAATATCCAGCTCAACACCCGGAGGAGGAGCCCACTGCGACACCGGCTGTACCTTCGTCAAGTCCGCGTTGCCCCAGAGCTGGGTGGCAATCTCCACACGGTCGATCGAGTACAGGAACGCCTGCCGGAACCGCTTGTCCGCCAGTGCCTCGTCCTGGAACGTGATCGAGAAGAAGTATGCCGGGAACTTGTCCTGGTACTCCCAGGCGATGCCGGGTAGATTAGTGACCTTGTCGAACTCGTCAGCGCTCGGGTTCAGGAATCCGACCATGTTGATCTCACCCTTCTCCAGGGCGATGATCATGACGCTGTTGTCACCGTAGAATCGAATTACGGCGTTCTTGAGCAATGGGGCACCCTTGAAATAGTTCTCATTGCGCTCAAAGATCGTGTGCTGATCGGGAATGTACTCCTTGAACACGAACGGACCGGTACCGAAAGGCAATGTCGTCGCGAACTCGGTCTGCAGCCACTCCTCCGGCGCAAGCCCTTCAAATACGTGGGCCGGAGCAATTCGCATAGCGAACCGCTCGATGATCGTTACCTGCGGTTGGGTCAACTGAAACTGGATCGTGTAATCGTCCAGGACCTGGATCCCCTCCGCACTCTCTGCGTTGCCTTCCTGGTAGTCAAGTGCGCCTACGATCGCATCCTTCAGCCCCCCGGACGCAGTCGATCCGCCTTCCGGCAGCAGGGCCGCGTGGAAGGAGAAAGAGACGTCATGGGCAGTAAACGGCATGCCGTCATGCCACGTCACACCCTCCCGCAGATGAAAGGTGTACGTCAGGCCGTCTTCACTGATCTCATAGCTCTCGGCCAGATCCGGAACCCACTCGAGCGTACTGTGCTCCTGCATCACCAGTGAGTTCATGAACAGGTTCCAGTGGAATGATTGCGCACTGCTGTGCGCTTTCCAGGGAAGGAATGTGGGGATGGCGGCGCTGCCCTGTACCGAGCCAATCGTGAGGGTGCCCCCCTCGTCAGTTTCGGCTTCTGCTGCCGCCGGGGCGTCGGCCGCCGGCGCAGCCACAGGGACGCAAGCTGCGAACATCAGGCCTGCTATGCTTAGTGCAGCCACAAAAATCAAAGAACGGCGGCTACCAATTCGTACACGAAACGGGTTCATCTCCTGATCTCCTTTCTGTGAACAGATAGAGAGCGATAGGTACGACACACGTTTAGTACCGAGTACTCATTGGTTTTGTCTGGTTATCACCCCCTTCATATAAATCAACCTCCATAAAGACTTTTGAAATGTAAGGACGCCTGACCGACTTCTACAATCTAGCCATGCCGGAAGGAGACAATTTGCGCAATCAGTCTTCGCTGCACATTGTCGAGACTGCAGATAGTGACTACTCGGCCACAGTCGTTTCGCTACCTTGAACGAGGAGAGAGAAAACTTCGCTCGCCTCGTTCTTTTGGGCGGTCGGGCCTATTCGGCCCTCCCTTGTGCGGGGGCTCCGCCCCCGCAACGCCCCCTCTACACCAGCCTTACCCACCGTGCGCCTCTTCCCCACCATCGTGCCTCGCCAACAGGGCTTACTCTCCCTCCGGCTATCTCAAACCACAACCCACTGATCACCGACCACTGCAGTTCTGACCCCATGATACCGACGAGATTTTGTCCGCAGCGCATGTTCTGAACTGGGACATCCCGAAAGTCGTCGAAGGGATAGCGAAAGCAAAAATGGCTGCAAACAAATTTTGCCGCAACCACTGGGCGCAATCCTAGGTCATTTTGCGCCGTCTCCCTATGACTTGCTCTTGGTCAGCTACAGGGAAAAATAAATATGTCGTTATAATAAGGGAAAAAGGGGAGGCTCGCAACCACACTTTTTCTGGCGTGCATCCCAAAATGAAGGTCACCCTTCGTATTCCTCTGTTAGCAACCAAACTCCGGTCTATCCCCGTTCCAATCTCCCTCAAAAGTCCCGTAGGGGCAGGCCTTGTGCCTGCCCTGCGCCTCTCCAAAAGCCGGCACCCAATATCACCCACCGCCGCCGCGCCTTCCCACCTGACCCTTCTCGTCCCAAAATGGATTACACGATTTCTTGAACAACTGAGAGGAACTACAGGCGTCGCAGAATAAGCTGTGCTCTGCGTCTCTGCTGAAGCTGACCTGGTCAGGCAATCATATGGCCGTGCCCGCCGAAAACGTCGCGCACGTATTCCAAACTACGTGCGTGGGCCCGGACCAGATCAACTGTGTGAGGAGTACCTTCTTCACGCGCCAACTCGACCATCAGCCACCCGTCAAAGCTCACCTCGGCCAGCACCTGTGCCAGCTCCCGGCAATCGGGATCGCCACCACCCAAAGTCTCATCCCAAATGCCCAGACTGGAACTCCGCAGCTCCACAATTTCAAGCCTGGATGCGTATTCCCGAATCCACGCCTTGGCATCCTGACCGCCTCGGCACATCCAATCGGCATCTACTGTCAAGCCCACGTCTTTGGGATCGGTATTGCCCAGGAGGTGACGCAGCTCACGACCGTTCTCGGCCAGTTCGGGCAAATGATGATGCACAACGAGACGCAAACCCTCTTTCCTCAACGCCGCGCCCAGCCGAGCGTACCCCTCAGCCTGGACCTCCAGCATTCTGTCGGTTTTGCGCGCCCCAATCGGTTGAGGATTGGCATTGATAAACTCTGCCCCCATCGGTCGCAACAACCGCGCTCTCGCAACGATCATTTCGATCGACTGCGCCTGTGTGTTAGGTTCATGCAGCAATGCATGAACATATGCCCCCGCCAGCCGCACCCCATGTCTGTTCAGGGCAGTCTGCCAACTCCTCGACCAGTCCCCTTCCCCCTCTAACGGATCGAGAAGTCCCTCAAAGTAGGCATAGCCCGCCCGGGCTAAGCCCGCTGCAACCTCGTCAATCCGCTCTGTCAGAAAGTGCCATCCGTAATGTTGAGACCAGCGATAGAAGCCGCTGCATATCCGCATGGCATGACGCTCCTGTCTGCCGTCTTCCTGGAGGCAGCACCCGGCTCCCTACCGGCTTAATTCTACGCTTTCGCCCGAATTGGAACTTTCCACTGCCGCCACCGCCATGCGTATGCTCTCCAGGTTGTCGCGCCCTGAACACTCCGGCTCACGCCCCTCTTCCAAAGCGCGCAACATCTCTCCCATCGAACCCGCGAAGCCCTCATATCCCCACGTGCCGGCGATTTCGTATGTCTGCACCTGTTCCGGCGCATCCTTCAACGACACGCTTAACTTGGCCGTTCCCATGGGATTGCTGAGCAGCGCGCTCCCCCGCGTGCCATCCAGGAACCACAGATGATCATGCAGCGCGGGCGCCGAAACGATGTTGTTAAAATGCAGAGTCGTCATAATCTGGGACGACGCCTCGTATTCAAAGAGGATCGTATAGATCATCGGGGAGATCGCATTCTGGCCCGGCACCATCGTAGTAGTCGCTTTCACCCGCAGCGGCGTGTGGCCGCTGAAGTACCGGCTCAAATCAACATAGTGGATACCGTGATCAACGATGTTGAAATCCTCATGTTCAGCGTACCAGCCATAGTCCTGATAGGCCCGATGAAAGTGGGTAACGGAGTAGACATGCCCCAACACGCCCTGTTCGACCAGGAGTCTCAGTGCCCGGTGCGGCGGCGCCCACCGCGCCTGGTGATTGACCATCAGCGTCACCCCGGCGTCGCGGCATATCTCAACAATACGCTCCGCCTCGCCCAAACTGGGAGCCAGGGGCTTTTGCGAAAAGATGTGCTTGCCCGCGGCTGCGATCTGCTCGACCAGAGGCAGGCGCTGGTAAGCATGTACTGCCAGATCAACGATCTGCACATCAGGATGCGCAAGCAGTTCTTCTACCTCGGTCGTCACCAAAGGGTTGTCGAAATTGGCCGCCACGCTGCGTGCTTTCTCCTCCGTTAAATCGCAACAAGCGACAACGCGGAAGCCCGCCCTCTTGTAAGCGGGCATCTGCGATCTTTGGACGATATTGCCGCATCCGACGAAGCCAATGCCAAAGCGCAAATCTGACGGCAGATCGGGCTGGTAGTCACCAGGTTGCAGGTCCGGGAACATGGCTATGATTCTCCTTGGACGTAGCAGGAGGCGAAGGTCGTATCAATCCCCTGCTCAACTCAGTTTGGGGAAGAAACGTACTCGGGCTCGTTTACATGGTTCAGAACAGCGACTCCCGCGTGCAAAGTCCGCCTGATCCCCGAAAGACCGAGCGGCCACGCGAAGAAAACCCGATACGCTTTTTGTGTTCTCCGCGTCCTCCGCGGACAGCAAGGTGTTCTTCGCGGCCCTTAGTGGCCCTTCGTGGACCAAAAGGTGTTCTTCGCGCCCCTTCGCGTGCCTTCGCGGATCCAGGAAGGGTGTTCTCCGCGACCCTCCGCGTCCTCCGCGGACAGCAAGGTGTTCTTCGCGCCCCTTCGCGTCCCTTCGCGGATAGAAGATGTTCTTCGCGTGCCTTCGCGGATCAGTCGCCCTTCCCGAAATGTCACCGGAACCCGGTACTTCTGGCTCCTTCCTTACGGGCTGTACTTCAACACCCGCCCCCGGTTATCAATCCCCCCAGCCCGGTCCGACCCGCCGAGAACATACGCCGTACCCCCGTATCCAACCACAGGCATCCCATGAATGCCCGCCGGCAGCTCCGGCAAAAGCCTCCACGCGCCCGTCTCCGCATCGTACACCTCCGCGCTCGCCAGAGCCGTCCACGGACGCGCACCCAGAATCTCGCCGCCCGCAACCACGATGCGGTCGCCTACAACCGCCGCGCCGAACCCGCTGCGCGCTTCGATCATCTCCGGACCCTCCCGCCACGCACCACTGGCCGGGTCAAATATCTCCACCGTCGCTAGCGCGCCCGTCCCGCCCCAGCGTCCGCCGATAACCCACAACTCGTCGTTGAAAGCCACTGCTGCAACGTGTTCGCGCGGCTGCACCGGCCCCGGCAAAACCGCCCACGACTCCTCCGCCGGATCAAAACGAAGCAGTGCCGTCGTACCCCCTGTGCCGCCCACAAGATAGATGAAATCCCCCAGCAACACCGCTTCCCCGCTCATGCGCCGCTCCGGCATCAGGCCGGCCTCCGCCCACGCGTCGGTCGCCGGATCGTAGACCAGGATCGATGCCGTTGCCTGCCAGCTCCAATCAGGCCCGCCGCCAAAGACATAGACCTTGCCGTCGTAGCCTGTCACCATCATATGGTGCGCCGGCTCCGGCATCGGCGCCAGCGCCGTCCAGCCGTCGCTTGCCGGATCGTACGCCTCAAAGCTGGTCAATCCGCCAAACCCCCCCGGCACGTAGAAGATCCCATCCACAACCGCGACCCGCATCTCCGAGCGCGCCGTCGGCATCGCCGCACCGCTCTGCCAAATGCCTACCCGTTCAGGGCTGTCTGCCGCTACAGCGGTAGGAGCCTCCGCGGGAGAAGACTGGGCCGGAAACTGACCCACCGCGCAGGCCCCCAGAAGCAGAACAGCCGCGGCCGTCTGCAAAACAGACACCGCGGCTGCAGGAAATCTTTTCATCGTCCTATCCTCTCACCAACCCTTCTATCGCCTCTCCCCACGCCAGCAACCGCTCATCCCCGCCGAACGGCCCGCAAAACTGCACACCCAAAGGCAGCCCGTTTGCCGCTTCACCCGTCGGTATCGCCAGCGCCGGCACCCCCGCGTTCGTCCACGGCAAATTCATGATCGGGTTGCCGGTCGAATGAATCCCATACGGCGCGGGCCCAGGCGCCGCCGGCGCAATCCACAAATCGGCCCCGCAACTGAGAAGCGCCTCCTCCATCTTGTGCCGCAATCGCAGCTGGTCCGCGCGTATCCCGTCCCGTTCCTCGTCCGTGACCGTCGCCCCCGTCTCCATGATCTCGTGCATATGCACGCTATACCGGTCGGAATACGCCTTGTACCACTCCCTATGCACCTCTGCCACTTCGACAGCAGTCAAACGGCGGTGGCGCACGTTAAGATCGGCATAGTTCGGGAAAAACGGCACGCGTTCGACGCGGAGCCCCTCGGCAGCCAGCCTGTCCAACGTCTCCTCGAACTGCTGCAAACCGGCCTCCTCGGCCTCCTCCAGATAAGGGCCGTCTGGGACCGCCAGCGCCGGCAGACCGTCAGGAGCCGCACCAGCGCTGTCGTCCCAACTTCCCAGCAGCGCTGAGCATGCCAGCCGCATCGTCGCCACATCCTGGCTGAAAAGCCCCGCATGGTCCACAGATTTCGAGAAAAACAGCATCCCTGCCGTATCGATCCGGTCATAGCTGGGCTTGAAGCCAATGATCCCGCAAAACGCCGCCGGCCGTATGACCGAGCCAATCGTCTGCGTGCCCAGCGCCAGCGGAAAGAACCCCGCTGCCACACCCGCTGCCGAACCGCTGCTCGAGCCGCCCGGCGTATGTTCAGTGTTGTGCGGGTTCCGCGTCGGCCCCGGCTGAAAGTACGCGAACTCGGTCGTCACAGTCTTGCCCGCGACCAACGCCCCGTTCCGCTTCAGGCGCGTCACCACATCCGACTCCATTCCCTCGAACAGCTCCGCCGGCAGTTTGGAACCGGCCTTCGTGGGGAACCCGTCCACCCGAAAAAAGTCCTTCACACCCACAAGCAGCCCGAATAAAGCCGGCCGCTGCGCCGGATCGGGGAAGCGGGCCAGCAGCGCTTCGGCCTCCCGCGTCAGCCGCTCCCTTCGCCCCGGCTCCGGCAGCAACGCCTGGATAAGTGAGTCCTCAGCATCAATGCGGTCGCAGACCATATCGACATGTGCAATCAGTTCGACCTCTCCGCTCCGCAGCGCAGCCGGGCTTGGAAATCCTCTATCAGGCATCAACCATTCTCCAGTATCGCAAACTTGGCTCTTCTTCTCCACAACTGTGGTGGTTTTAGGGCGCTCTGACGTTCGTCAGTGCAGCGTATTGCGGTAGCAAAGTGCCGATCCTCGAAGCTCCGGGCAGGCATCCAAAGAAAATCCGATAAGCCTCCGTTGTTCTTCGCGCCCCTTCGCGTGACTTCGCGGATCAATGGGTTTTGTCTATCACAACACGTAGCAGCCTTCCCAAAGTGTCAACGCGATCTGACCACTAGGTCAGGCGCTAGCGCAGAAAAGCCTCCACCAGCCCGCCATCCACGTTGAGAATCTGCCCAGTCGTCTTCGCAAGCGCCCCGCTCAGCAGCAGATACGCAGCTTCGGCCTGGTCCTCCGGCAGGATCGCCTGCTTCGTCAGCGTCCGCTCGGCATAAAATGCCGCCAATCGGTCCCGCAGCGCCTCCGTCTCCTCCCACTCTTCGAAGGGCAGCCCGTACTTCTGTAACCCCGATATGACCCGCTCCCGCGGGAACATCGAGCTGCCCGTCACCACCGTCGCTGGAGCCAGCCCGTTCACCCGCACATTAGGCGCCAACTCGATCGCCAGCTCCCGCACCAGGTGGTTCGCCGCCGCCTTGCTCGTGTCGTACGCCAGCGAACCCTTCTTGGCCACCGCCCCGTTGACGCTCGTCGCGATCACCAGCGAGCCCTGCAGCCCCTGCGCATCCCAGATCCTGCGCGCTTCGTCCGCAACAATATATGCCCCTTTGACGTTCACGTCGAACGTCGTGTCCCACTTCTCATCCGGAATCTGGCCGCTCGCATCCGGCGGGTAGTAGTAGCCCGCCGTAATCACCAGATGGTCGATGCCGCCATAGGCCAGCAGCGTCTGATCGAAAAGCGCCCGCACGCTGGCCCGGTTCCCCGCATCAACGCCCAGCCCAATCGCCGGCCCGCACGCCGAGATACCCGTGCCCGCCACACCGATGCCGACCCCGTATATCCCGGTCAGCTCATCAGCAGTCGCCTGCGCCGCCTCCGCGTTCAGGTCCGCACACACCACATGCGCACCCTCCTTCGCCACCCGGTGCGCAATCGCCTTCCCGATACCGCTCCCCGCGCCGACCACAACGACCACGCTGCGCGCCAGCTCCTGCTCCGGCGGCATCCGCCGCAGCTTCGCCTCCTCCAGCAGCCAGTACTCGATATCGAAGGCCTCCTGCTTCGGCAGCGCCGCGTACCTGCTAACCGTCTCCGCGCCCCGCATCACCTCTACCGCACAATTATAAAACTCCGCCGTCACCCGGCTCTCGCTCTTATTCTTCCCCCACGCGATCATCCCCACGCCCGGTATCAGAATCACCGTCGGGTTCGGGTCCCGCATCGCCGGCGAATCCGGATGTTTGTGCGCGTCGTAGTAGTCCGCGTAGTCCTGCCGGTACCTGGCCAGTCCGCTCGCCAACTTCCCCAGTAGCGCCCTCACATCCTTCGTCTCCGGGTCCCAGTCCACGTAGAGAGGTTTAATCTTGGTACGCAGGAAATGATCGGGACAGGAAGTCCCCAACTCCGCCAGCCGGGCCGCGTCATGGCTGTTCACGAAGCGCAGTATCGCCTCGTCCGCCTGCACCGTGCCCACAAAAACATTCTCCTGGCTGACCATGCCCCGCAGCGCAGGCAGTAACGCCGCCAGAAGCGCCTCCCGCTCGCCATCGTCAAGCGCCGCGTACTTCTGGCCGCCAAACGTCTCTGCCCCCTTGTCTCGGCTTTCAATATAGCGGGCAGCCTTCTCGATGATGTCCAGGCTTAACACATAGCAGGACTTGTCATCCCCGGCCCAGTTGATCAGCCCGTGACCGCCCATCATGATGCCTTCCATCGCCGGGTTGGCCTCTGCCGCCTCACCCATCACCAGTCCCAGATCGAAGCCCGGCCGCTGCCAGTCCACCCAGCCCAGCTGATCACCGAATATCTCCGCCGTCAGCGCCTCCCCATCCTCCGCCGCGGCAATCGCGATGACCGCGTTGGGGTGCGTGTGGTCCACGATGGCGGCGGGTATGAACGCGTGCAGCGGCGTGTCGATCGAAGAAGCGCGCGGGTTCAGGTCGTAAACGCAGTGAAGATACTTTCCCACCATCTCATCTTCGATCGGCGTCTTGACCCCCTTCTCGTCGGCCGCGTCATAAATCGCCCGCAGCTGCCGGATCTTGTCCATGTACAACGACGAAAAATTCTCCCGCTTCGAAGTGCGCAGGTCCCCGCCCGATCCCTTGACCCACAGCACCTCGACATTCTCGCCCGTCAGAGGATCCGTCTCCATATACTTGGAGGACGTATTGCCTCCTCCCGTATTGGTGATACGCAGGTCCTGACCCAGTAGATTGGAACGGTAAACGAGACGCCCGACCGGATCGAGACCGGCCGCGACTTCATCGTCCCACAAGTAAGATACATGTCGATAAACGCTGCGTGCAGTCATGTCAAAACTCCAAATATGTAGGAAAAGACCGGTGGCCTGAGCCCCGTGCCCTATGGAAAACGTCTTCCCCAGCCGCCGGACATCAGCGCCTGGTCACCGCAGGTGGCAGTGTAGCAGAAAGCACAGGGCTGCGCTAACAATTGGCCTCAGCAAAGAGGGCGAGTAAATCTGGACGTCCGCGACCTACTTTGTTACAATTCGGGCGCAGCCCAGCCTTTCATCTGACCCGAATGAAAAGCAGATACCGGCCTCGACGATCGTTTCATTCCAGCCTCTTGCCGCTATCCCATGACGCTTGAATTCTGGCGCGACCTGTCCGTCGTCTGGATCTCAATATTCTTCTTCCTGCTCTGTCTTGTTCCACTGGCGGTCGCCTTTCTCGCCGTACACGGCATGAGAAAAGTGCTCGGCGGCGCCCAGTCCGGCCTTGAGAACCTGCAAAACGCCAGCAGCCAGGCCCGCGCCAAAACCGAAGAGACGGCCGCCAAGGTCACCTCAGCCGTCATTCAAGGGCAAAGCAAAGGCGAGAGAGCCCAGGCCACCCTCAAACAGCTGCTCCAACGTACCGCGCCCGACCGCGACAGCGCCAAGAGCCGTAATGGCTCCGCGTCTACACAGTGACCGGGCTACAGAAGTTATCTCCAGCCGCTGTCTTTCCCCTCCACAACCCCACGTTCCGCAATTCTCCTCCTGGGTGGGCCGTCCGGAATCCCTGACCTCGACGAGACAATCCTGTTCCCCTACCTGGCCTCATCGCCGCACAGTTCTTCCTATCTCCCTCCGTTACCAACCTTAGCAGTCCAGCCTTACCCACCCCTGAAACTAAAGGTCCCGGTCACAGCAAGCATAGCCCGTCAGAGACTGTTGCTACTCTCCACTGAATGACAGCCCTTCTGAAGGCTCTCAACCTTCCGGGCACCTGCCTCCCAGCCGCAAAGGAAACAAATTTATACTGTTTTGATGCCAAGCACCGGATGACTATAATAGGTCTGACTGATCAGAATCATCTTGGTGTGCGTCAACCCGTCACTCGTGCCTGAATCTCTGAAAGCAAGCATCTGTCAAGACCCACAAGAGGAGGCGAGCAACCATGAAAGAGGCACAACCCAACGACACCGTCCGTTACGACAGTCCAGGTGCGCCACGGCTCAGTCGGCGTGCCCTTATGCGCGGGATGGCCGTAGGCCTTGGCGGTCTTGCAATGACCTCGCTTGCAGCTTGCGCGCCGGCCGCGGAGCCGGCCGCCGAAGAAGGCGGCGGTGAGGAAGCAGCCCCCGCTCCAATGCAAGAAACAATCGTCATGTGGTACGACCTCGGCGCGTCCGACGCGCAGGTCTGGGAACGCTTCTGCGCCAACTACAACGAGGCCAATGACCATCCCGACATCACCCTCGAATACGAGCAGGTAGGCGGCGGCGAAATGGGGACCAAGATCATGGCCTCCATTGCCACCGGCGACCCGCCTGATATCTCCTTCCGCACCATGAACGATGTCGCTGTCTGGCATCAGGCCGGCGGCCTTATGCCCCTGGATGACCTCATGGAGACGGTCGGCCTCGACCTGGACGACTTCCTGCCCCAGTACATCGAGTGGTCCTCGCTGGACGGGGAACTCTACTCCATCACGATGGACATTCTGCCTATCGCCGCCTTGATCAACTCCGGCCACGCCGAAGAAGCCGGCCTGGATATCAGCAATCCGCCGGCCGACGGCCCCTCCCTGATCGAATGGTCCAAAGCCATGACTGTCAAGGAAGGGGACCAGATCACCCGCTCCGGCTTCCTCATGACCGGCTCCAGCGTACAGCCCAACGTCGTCTTCGGCATCATCGCCCAGCAGCTCGGCGCGCAGCCTCTCAACGCAGACCGCACCGGAGTCACTTTTAACGATACCGATGCTCCGATTGCAGCCGCGCAGTGGGTGCTGGATACCTTCGACGAGCACGAGATGTCATCCCGCGACGTAGCCGACCGCTACGGCGCATTCGGCCAGCAGGTGGGGTCGATATTCTGGACCGGCCCCTGGACACTCTTCGGCTATGTCAACACCGAAGGGCTTGACTTCATCACCGCGCCCGTTTCCTTGATCGGCGACACCTTGACAACCGAAGCCCGCGAATACGGCCTTGCCCTCTTCACCGCCGACGGCCGCACCGAAGACCATCTGGTCGCCGGAGCCAAGGTGATCAAATGGTTCTCCGACAACTCGATGCTCTGGGTGACCGAGGGACGCGGTGCACCGCCCCGCCGCTCCATTCTCGACGATCCCGACTACATGACGCTCGGCCTTGACTGGGAACTGCGCAAACCCTTTGCCGAAGCCGTCGAGTACAGCTTCTTCGACTATCTGAATATGGTCGACGGCGGCGAGTTTGCCTTCTACGCCGGCAGCAGTTCAACCGTACCCAAGGCTATGGACCCGGTCTGGGCACGCGAGAAGAGCATCGAAGAAGGCTTGGCCGATCTGGAAGCGGCCTGGCAGAAGATACTGGACGATCGCAGCTGATAAATGCCAGGAGTCGGTCAGATTGGTCAGCGACGGGTGCCAATCTGACCGGACTCCCTGTAACCGAGAATTCAGTGGATGACCCACCTTGTAGACGGGGCCGCGCCAGACGGTTGGCTTTCCCGACTCTCTAGAATCAGATACCGTGGACGCCGCGTTGACTGGCAGGCGTACCTCTTCATTCTGCCATTCGCCCTCATCTTCATTTTCATTACCCTCCTCCCCATATTCTTCGGCATCTACATCAGCTTCAATGAATGGGGTATTGTCGGTGACCCGGAATGGGTCGGGCTCGACAACTTCCGCGAAGCAATGCAGGACGACTGGATCCCCAAGGTCTGGGGCAATACCTTTCAGATGGCCGCGCTCGTCGTGCCGGGAACCGTGATCGTTGCCCTCCTTATGGCGCTCTGGATCAACCGCGAGCAGTGGTTCTCGGGTCCGATCCGGACTGCATTTTTCGCCCCCCACGTCGTTGCCATTACCGTCACCGCCATCATCTGGATCTGGATTTTCGAGAAAGAGACCGGCCTACTCAACCTGGCACTCTACGGCATCGGAATCCCCAAACAGGGTTGGCTGACCACAAGCAAATGGGTCATCCAGTCGATCTCCCTTGTCACCATCTGGCAGGCAGTGGGATTCCACATGGTGATCCTTCTGGCCGGGCTCAAAGAGATTCCGGCCGAACTGGGAGAAGCCGCCGTCATCGACGGTGCCTCAGCCTGGCAGGCTTTCTGGCGCATAACCCTTCCCCTCCTGACGCCGGCGCTGGGGCTGGTCATTACGCTCGAAATCATCAGCGCCTTCCGTATCTTTGGTCAGGTCTATCTGATGACAGGCGGCGGGCCCGGCGGCCATTCGGCCACCATCGTCTCCTATATCTACCATGAGGGATTCGTCCGTTTCCGTCTCGGTTTTGCCGCCGCTCTTTCTCTCCTTCTCTTCCTCACAATCTTGATCTTTACGCTCCTGCGGGCGCGTCTGGTAAGGGAACATAGCAATTAGAACCGAAGCGCAACTCTGATCATGTCGAACCTGGGCCTCAGCACTCTCTACAACCGCTCGTCGTTGCGCTTCGTCCGCACCTTCATCATCTGGTTCCCAGGCGCAGTCGTCGCCCTGCTCTGGCTGTTCCCCCTCTACTGGATGCTCAACACCTCCGTCAAGCCGGATCGACTCATCCTGGCCGGTATGGATCTGTTTCCCACCGAAATTACCTGGGAGCACTACCGCACTGTCGTGGCCGACACCCCCGTTATTCGCTGGTTCATCAACAGTATTGTGACCTCGGTCTGTGTCGTCGCCGGTAGTCTGGTGTTGGGGTCGCTGACCGGATTCGCTCTGGCGAGGATGCACTTCCCAGGACGTACCGTCATTTTCTGGCTGTTGATCAGTTCGTTGATGATTCCGCCCGAGATGAGTATCGTTCCACTCTTTATCGGTGTCTTGCGACTGGAAGTCCAGGACAGTTTCACTTCCCTGATCATTCCGCCCCTGGCCAGCGTCTTCCCAGTCTACCTGTACCGTCAGTTCTTTCTCTCGTTTCCGCGCGAGCTGGAGGACGCGGCCGCCATCGACGGATGCAGCCGTCTTGGCACCTTTCTCCGCGTGGCGCTGCCGTTGGCAAGGCCCGCTACCCTGGCCGGCGCCATTCTCATCTTCACCAGCAACTGGAACTCCTTCCTCTGGCCTCTGCTGGTCGCCTTCAAAACGGAGTGGAAAACACTTCCCGTGGGCATGGCGTTCTACACCCGCCTGGACATTCAAGGCACTTCAACGCAGAGCGGCTACGGCGAAGCCATGGCTGCTGTCGCCATCGTCGCCTTGCCAACGCTTATATTCTTCCTCATCCTCCAACGTTACTTCATCGAAGGGGTCACTCAAGTCGGCATCAAGGGCTGATTTCGAATCCTCAACGCTTCTTCGACTATCCGTTTTTCTGACCGTCAAAGCGAAAGGCAGCGGACGCCAAAGTGGGTCAAATTATGAAAAATGTCGAGAAGCGCACTCTCTATCACGACCCCTCCCGCTACACCTGTCAGGTCGGCGCCGCTCAACTCCGGAACGGCGACGTGGTCGTTGTCTTTAACGAGACAAGTGGCTATATCCACCCTGATTTCGACAGCATTCTACTCATCCGCTCCACCGATAACGGCCAGTCGTGGGATCGGACGCCCGTCGTAACTGTCTGGCCCGCTACCCATCACTTCGGCAGCGACACACCTTCCGTCGCCCAACTCTCAGACGGTACCCTCCTGGTCAACTACTTCCAGTGGGCCTTCGTCGACCAGAAGGGCATGCTGGACGACTTTGGACCCCAAGACCGCCCCCGCGGCACCCGCGATGTCGACGGGGTCGGCATCATCACCTCTCCGGACAATGGCTATACGTGGGGTCACGCCTACAAGGCCAACGTAGCGCCCATGCGCTGGGGACAGCCCATCGATAGCGTGCTGGAAATGCCGGACGGCACCCTTTTGATGGCCTGCCACGGACACCAGTTCGCCCGCGCGTGGATGGAGACCGACAGCCTCCACGAACGCGTCCGCTCATACCTCATGCGCTCCGACAACAAGGGGCACGACTGGGAATACTACGCCACCATCGCCTATGACCCAGCCAACATCATCTCCTTCGACGAGACCGCGCTCGCACGCACAGCCGACGGCACGCTGGTTACCATGATGCGCACCATGCACGGCGTCCGCAACCGCCACCAGCATATGTGGACCAACTATTCCCGCAACGAAGGTGAATCCTGGAGCCGGCCCGAACCGACCAACCTCTGGGGTTACCCCGCCGACCTCACCCTCCTGCAGGACGGCCGCATGCTCTGCACCTACGGCCATCGCCGCGACCCCTGGGGAATCCGTGGCTGCATCTCCAATGATGGTCTCAGCTGGGACGTCGCTGACGAGTTTGTCATCAGCCCTGGAGGAATCGCATCCCCGGAAGCAGTCCCCAATCTGTACTGGCACATCGGCTATCCGACCACGATCCAGCTCAACGACGGCACCCTCTTCACCGTCTTCCACGAGTGGACGCAGGAAAACCAGATTGTTCAGTACGTGGTCGCCGTCCGCTGGGAACTGGCTTGAAGAGAATCAACGAGCATCTCGTGCTGCATCGTATTTCCGAAGTGCCCCGACCTTCAAACCCAATGTAACGGCCGTTTGAAGTCTGCACACGTTTCTGGCCTGATGGTGGCAGTTGAGTCATGACTGTCAGTGTGAACGGTAGGCGAAAACTGCTCCCCTAGCGGTCTCTTGCAGCATGATCCGCCTAAGGATAAGAGAACAACGTCTCTAACTCCCCGCGCAGTCCACACGCAGTCGCCAAGTGGCCAAGGAACGCATTAACGCTACTGGCCTCCGGCGCCCGCCTCCTTCGGAAACTAGGCGCCTCATTTACGGACTATGTTTCAGGGAAAGGCACCAACTGAAACGAGATGAAGGTCTTCATATCTTCGCCACTGGTTTCCCCGACTGCAAGACGTCCAAATGTCTGTAACGTCTTGGTCCAGCCTTAAGAGCCAATTTCACTAGCTTACGAATTCCCTCTTGACAAAGGAAAATCAATCTGTTATACTTGAATCAAAATAACAATTTATTTAATAACTAAATTCAATAATAATATATGAGATTAATCTGTGTTGGGGCAAGATCACATTTGCATGGTAATGAGAACCGCATCGGCCAATGCTTGCCAATACGCAGAAACAATGTACTGGGAGGTACATAATGATCGAACGTCCAAACAAGAGTGCCCTAATCGCCGCACTGGACATTTACCGTGATTCGATGCGACCGTTCATTGTGAGGCATCTAAAGCGCGTTCCCGGAGATACAGTCAAAGGTCTTATCGAACTCGCGCTTCAGGACGACCCATATAACTATGTTGAGAGGAATCTGAGAGATGGCCGCAGTCTCGAAGAGGCTATCGACGTGGACGACTTCCCGCGAATTGTGAGAGAGTACTGGAGTGACGAGTTCCGCCACGCCTTTAAGGAGGATAGGGGAGCGCTTCAAGCTCTGTTTTCTATCGCCAAAGCTCGGAATAAGGCATCGCACCCCGAGAGCAGGGATATTGAAATGGGGTACGTTGTGGACAGGCTAGGGAAGATCGCAAGCGTACTCTCAGACATTAACGAGCCGGTGGCGAGCCTTGCTGTGGAAAACATCAAAAAGGACTTAACGCCCTTCGTGACTCCGGCTCACAGATTTCGACAAGGCGGGCGGGACGTGTACGCTTTTGCGCTGGACCTAGAGACGCTTGACAATCTGCTGCCCGACCGTGTGGACGATAGGGTTGTTAGGGATGCTAACCGTCCATTAACCGCAAGTCATGCAAAGAAAATCCAAGAATACTTGGAAGGACGGGATGACTGGCTGTTAGGAGCTCTCCTATTAGGAATTTCGCCGAGCGCGGTTGAGTTTTTGCCTTATTCGTCCGATTCAAATGCAGCAAGCGCAGTGGGGCTACTTACAATCCGCACTGAGGGCGCAGCAAGTATGAAGATGTTCGACGGCCAGCATCGACGTCGTGCGATAAAGGACACTCTTTCGGAACTTTCGCAGAGTTCTAGGCATTCGCAGCGATTCCTTTCCTTAAGGAAGGCTTCGCTTCCCGTAATGCTGTTTGCCGAAGACCGAATCGAAGCTCTCAGACAGATGTTTGCAGACGCTGCGCAAACTAGATCTATAGAACGAAACGCCTTAACAAGGTTCGATTTGAGGGATGCCTTCAATTTGGCTGCGTTGTGGATTTCGGAAAACAGCGACCTCTTTGCCGGACGTGTCGAGCTAGAGCGTGCATCGGTCTCTAGAAGCAGCCACAACATAATTTCCATCAATCAGTTGGCAACGGCGTTAAGAACTATGGAAGTTGGCTATAGAGGCCGCGTAAGCAAAATTCGCAATGAGGAATATCTGCTGGACTTAGAAACGTTGTACGAACGATGTCTAACTTGGGCCGATGACTTTATGCCCACTGCCAGGGCCGAGTACAATGATCTCATGGCTGACGAAATTGACAACTCCGAACTACCGGCGGAGCGAGTCAAAACCATGGCATTTAACGCCACAGTCATTCGGATTCTCGCGGGTTGCTATCACGAATGGACAAGAGATTGCAATGACTGGAAGCCCCTCGCTGATTTCCTACGAAACGCGTCAATTAGGCCAGGTGTTAGGAAAGGTTCTCTTTTTGTAGACATAGGCGTGGTCGCACCTGGGGGCACATCTCCAGTTGCTCAAAGTAGCCTTGTAATTCGCGCAATTGAAAACATAGTGGAATTAGCGAGAGAGAATCGCAACTAACCTTACCTGCAAGCACCATTTTGGGAGATTCGTAATGACGTTGAACATATCTACAGTGAACAACCAATTCAGCCTCCGTATCCCATCCCATCGGTTTCGTCAAGGTGGACGCGATGTGTTCTTCTTTGCACTAGACCTGGAGACACTGGATGGTCTATTGCCCCAGCGTGTGGACGATGGTGTGGTCAGAGAGGCCAACAGACGTCTCACTCCAAGCCATGCAAAAAACATCCAGATGTATCTAGACGAGAAGGACGACTGGGTTTTAGGTGCTCTAATGCTAGGGATTGCTCCCAACGCGGTAGAGTTCGAGCCATATCAGAGTGAACAAGGCGCTCAACCCTTTCCAGATTTCGGTGAGTTGCGTATCTTAACTAACCGTGTCAATACCATGAGGATATTTGATGGCCAACACAGACGTCGGGCCATTCAGGACGTCTTAGCCGGGTTGTCCGAAGACCAGAACAATCGTTCCGACGACAAGCTCGATACGTTACGAAGAGCTTCGATGACCATAATTCTTTATCTGGAGGAAGACACAAAGACCCTCAGGCAGATGTTTGTGGACGCGTCTCAGACCAAGCGCATCGAAGGCAATGCGGTGACAAGATTCGATCAGCGGGACGCCTTCAATCGCGTGGCGGTCAAACTCGCCGAAGGTAGCAGACTCCTCAATGGTCGTGTCGAGATGGAGCGAGCCTCTGTGACGCGGACTAACCGAAATCTTCTCGCCATTAACCAGCTTGCCTCTGTACTGAAGATCTTGGAAGTAGGACATCGGGGGCGTGTTAGCCGAGATAGAAATGACTACTACTTGCAGGATCTGGATGGTCTGTATCGACGCAGTCTCGAATGGTCCGATGACTTCATGCCAGCCACAAGAGAAGAATACGAAGGTCTCTTGTCAGGAAGCATTAGCAATGCGGAAATCCCTCAACTACGTCGATCGACCTTCGCATACAATGTCACTTTTATTCGAGTTCTCGCCGCCTCATACTTTCGCCTCATGAGTGATAGCAACTCCTGGAAGCCATTGGCTAACTTCATCAATAATGCCTCGATAATTCCAGGGAGTGAGAATGGACTGATGGTGGAAGCCGGATTGGTAAGTCCAAGTGGGACGACCTTAATTGCACGTCGCCAGGAGGTTGAAATGGCGGTTGGACATATCCTCAAGGCAGTAAGTGCGACAATGTAAGGATGTCTGTGTCAGAGGAGAAGATAAGAGTGAAACTGCGGGAATGAGTGCCAGGCGTTCTCTATTAGAGAACGCCCTCATCTGTGTCCCAGCAGCGACGAATCCTAGACATTGACAAAAACCGCAATATCTTCCAATATACCTGCCAGCCAAACCTTTCCAACAGAATAGATCCTCCCCCACTTTTCGACCTTGCCAAGCGCCTGAAAGTGTCGCATTGCCGTGAAACTCCAGTGCAGTTCTCTCCAAACCTATTCAAGTAAGGAGGAAGCAAAGTCATGAGAAAGCTCTATCTGCTCGCCATCTTCACCCTGGTGATGGCCATCATGGTGTCGGCCTGCGCCGCGCCCGCGGCACCGGCGGAGACCGGGGCCATGGAAGAGGAGATGCCCGAGGAAGTCACCATCAGTATCATCACCGCCCAGGGCCCCCTGGCTGATGGCCTCGTCGCTCTGATCCCGCAGTTCGAAGAAGAAAACCCGGGCATCAAGGTCGAAGTGGCGCCCTTCCCCTGGACGACATTCTTCGAAAAGGTGATCTCGCTGGCCCGCACCCAGTCCGGCGAATTTGACGTCATCTTTGCTGACGATCCCTGGATGCCTAACATCGTCGACGGCGGGCTCTCCGTCAACCTCACCGAAGCCTACGGCGCAACCCGCGACGACGACGTGCCCCAGGTCTCCTACGACGTCTTCTCCTGGCCTCCCCCCTATGGTCCCATCCCCTTGGACTTCCAGACCGGTGAGCGCCCCGACCTCCACGCTCTGCCCATCCAGGGCAACGTCATCATGTTCTACATCCGCCAGGATGTCCTTGACGAACTCGGACTCGATGCGCCTGTAACCTGGGATGACGTACTCGCGATCGCTGACCAGGTCCACTGCCCCGATTGCGACCCGCCCTTCTACGGCTACAACGTGCGCGGCGCAGCCGGCAGTGACGCCCTCGCCCTCCTCTGGTCAATGGGCGGCGGCATCTTCGACGACGAATTCAACGTCATCCTCGACAACGAGGCCGGCTGCGATGCTCTCACCCTTTACGAGCAGCTGAGCAAGTACCTGCCGCCGGGCGGCAATACCTACGGCACCACCGAGATGGTCGCCGAGGTCGTCTCCGGCCGCGCCATGATGGGCATCGGCTGGCCGGGCGACGCCTACGCTGCCTTTGAAGACGAGACCGACTCCGAGGTAGCCGGCAAGATGCTCTATCTGCCTCTGCCCGCCTCCGATGTCGGCGCGCCCCACGTCTCCATGATGGGCCACTGGGGCCTCGTGCTCAATGCCCACTCCGAGCACAAGGACGCCGCCTGGACCTACATGGAATGGATGCACTACAACCAGGAGCACGCGCTGTCCTATGCCCACGCCGGCGGCATCCCCTTCCGCAAGTCCGTCTTCAACGACCCCGAACTGATCCTGGAGAAACCCTGGTTCCCGGCCCAGTTTGAGGCCCTGATGGTTCCGCCCAAGTGGCGCCCCCGCAGCACCCAGGCCACAGGCATCAGCCTCGCCATCCTCGGGCCCGCCTTCAGCGCCGTCGGTGCCGGCGACATGACCGGCCAGGAAGCCTGCGAGCAGGCCGGCGCCGAAATCCGTCTCGAGATGGAAGGCGTTACCAACTAGACCGAATTCCAGAGAGAGAGGAGTGAGATTCCCCCTCACCCCTCTCTCCCGATGTGCACCCTTCGAACACTGGCGCCAAAGGTCGCCTTCAATACCTACCGGTCCAAGGAGGGCATCGTTGACCGTACAACAGACCGCTGGTCCCTTGCCTGGACAGAACGCGACGAGCGCAAATAGTGTTACCACACGGCCTCCGCCTCCCCAAGGCATGTGGTCCGAGCTATTCAGCTTTCGCGATAACCGCCTCGGCGTTATGCTGATCGTGCCCAGCCTCCTGGCACTGATCCTGGTCCAGTTCTATCCCATCGTTTACAACTTCTGGCTGATTCTCACCAGCGAAAAAGGTGAGTGGATCGGTCTCGCCAACCTCTCAAGGCTCACCAGGGACACCATCTTCCACGGCGCACTCATCTTCAGCCTCAAAATGGGCATCGTAGTCGTTCCCATGTGTCTGCTTGTGGGGCTGGGACTGGCCCTCCTAGTGCACAGCGACTACGCCGGCCGTAAGGCTATCTGGATCTCCATCCTTATCATTCCGCTCATGGTCTCCGAAATCGTCGCCGGTATGATGTGGAAGATCATGTACCACCCCACCCTGGGCCTGGTAAACGTGCCGCTCGCCGCCCTCGGTCTTGAACCGATAATCTGGCTCGTGAAGGCCGATACCGCCTTCATTGCCCTCTGTGTCGTCGAGGTCTGGCGCATCAGCCCCTTGGCATTCCTGCTTCTCTACGCCGGCCTCAACCAGGTCCCCCGCGACATCTACGAGGCCGCCGCCGTCGATGGCGCAACCCGCTGGCGCGCCTTCTGGGACATGACCCTCCCCTATATCCGGCCGATGTTCGCCATCGCCACCATCCTCGTCTTTGTCTGGTCCACCCGCACCATCGGCACCATCGCCGCCACCACCCAGGGCGGACCCGGCCGCGCCACCTGGAACCTGTCCTGGTACATATACGGCATGTCCTTCCAGCGCCTCAAGCCCCACTACGCCTCTGCGGCGGTCCTCGTCATGCTGCTGATGACCTATATCGCCGGCACAATCTTCGTAAGATACCTGTGGGTGGAGCGCCGAAGCCGGTGAGATTTACTGTTGTTACACCAAGGAGCATATGCTGATGGCACAGACTGAAGCGAGACAGACGGCAACAACCGAAACCGTGCCCCTCCCTGTTGAAATGGCCGTACAGGAACGCCGTTTCAACCTGCGAAAACTGCTCGTTGTCGTCGTCCTCTACCTCGCCGCCTTCTGGACCCTCGTCCCCATGTACTGGGTCGCCATCTCTTCCATCAAATCTTTGCGCGACCTCGCCCACATCCCGCCCCGCTTCTTTCCAACAGATCCCCGTCTTGACGCCTGGGTGACCATCTTTGAACGCCGCATCCTCGAAAACGTCTACAACAGTCTCGTCGTTGCCACCTTGGCAACCATCATCTGTCTGATCATTTCAGTCCCCGCCGCCTACGCCGCCACCAGGATGCGCCTGCCCTTCAAATTCGTCGCCATCGTCGTCGGCCTGATGGGCCTCGTCGCCCTCCTGCCCCCCATCGCATCCGCCATCCCCCTCTTCCTCCTCGGCAGCGATCTTGGAATTATCGACGAGAAATACACTCTGATCATTCTCTATACTGTTCTCAATACCGCCTTCGCCGTCTGGGTCCTGCGCGGCACCTTTATGGACGTCCCCATGGACGTGGAGGAAGCCGCCCTCATGGATGGTGATACACGCTTTGGCGCCGTGCGCCGCATCCTCCTGCCACTGATCTTTCCCAGCCTCTTTTCCATCGCCATCCTCCTCTTTATCTTCAACTGGAACGAGTACATCATCGCTCTCTATTTCGTGAACTCAATGAAAACCATGACGCTTCCGATTGCGATCCAGGCGCAGATCCCCCAGCATGAGCTCGACTGGGGCGTGGTCAGCGCCGCCGGCACCATCGCAGTCTTCCCAGTGCTGGTCGCAGCCTTTACCTTACAGAGATTCCTCGTGCGCGGGCTTACCTTTGGCGTCGCCAGCGGCCAGTAAGCCGTTACTAACGGTCTCGGTGGCACCGTGACGCTCACGACGCCAGGCCGCCCGTAATCGCTGTAAGTTGACTTCCGATAACAAAAGGAGAGTTGATTTTGGCGGAAGTAAGAATAGAAGGTCTGACAAAGTACTTCGGCGATACCTGTGCCGTGAATCAACTCAATCTCGTCGTCAGGGACGGCGACCTGGTCGTCCTCCTCGGCCCTTCCGGCTGCGGCAAGACCACCACCATGCGCTGTGTAGCCGGTCTGGAGCGCCCTACCTACGGCGATATCTACATCGGCGAGACACGCGTCAACGACCTCGAACCGCGCGAACGCGATGTCGCTCTCGTCTTCCAGAGCTACGCCCTCTACCCCCATTTCACCGCCTTCGACAACATCGCCTATCCCTTACGCCTCCGCAAGACGCCCAAAGACGAGATCGAGCGCCGCGTCCGCGACGTAGCCGAAATGTTGGGTATCACCCATACTCTGGAGCGGCCGCCTGGCCTCTGCTCCGGCGGCGAGCAGCAGCGCATCGCCCTCGGCCGGGCCATCGTCCGCGAGCCCGTCGTCTTCCTCATGGATGAGCCGCTCTCCAATATCGACGCCCTCCTGCGCGTCTACATGCGCGCCGAGATCAAACGCCTGCAGCACGAACTGGGCACAACCATGATCTACGTGACCCATGATCAGGTCGAAGGCATGACAATGGCCGACCAGATCGCGGTGATGAACGAAGGCACACTCCAGCAACTGGGCACGCCCAGCGAAATCTACGACATGCCCGCCAACAACTTCGTCGCCCGCTTTGTCGGCTCAACGCCTATGAACTTCATCCCCGGCGCCCTCCACAAGGAGAACGGCAAAACCGTCCACAAGAGCGACCAGTTCGTCATCCCGGTCAGCGACGAGATGGCCGACCGCGCCGCCGAACTCTGCCCCGGCGGCGTCTGCACCCTTGGCGTCCGCCCCGAAGAAATCCGTTTCACCATGGATGAAGAAGGCGCCAATCAGGCCGGGGTCTTCCTGCTGGAACCGCTCGGATCGGAGACGATTCTTGACATTGAAAAAGAGGGGCTCCTCCTCAAGGTCAAGGACGTAGCCGCGACGCGGGTGCGAGAAGGAGACGTCCTCAGCCTCTCCTTCAATCGCTTTCACCTCTTTGACGACCAGACCGGTGCAGCCATTCGCTGAACAGCAAGACCGGTACTGCAGCACGCCAGCCAAGGCGCCGGCTCAGTTCATACATCCCCCTGCCCCAATCCATCCGAATGTCGGTGCTCAGGCGCCAACAGAAAATCCACCACGCGAGAGCTCATGTTGAACGTAAAGATAGGCAGCGCACCGATTAGCTGGGACGTCCTTTCCTTCGGCGGCAGCAAGACCAGCGGCCTCACCTTTGCCCAGATGCTGGACGGCATTGCCGCGGCCGGATACGAAGGTACAGAGATCAGCACCAACGGCTTTTTCCCCGCCGAACCAGACCAGTTGCGCGCCGAGCTGGCGCAGAGAAATCTGAAGGCGGCCTCCTCCTATGTGGCCCTGCCCCTGGGGCAGGAAGGAGAGCTTGAACCCATACTAGAGCGGGTGCAAAGCGTTGCCGCGCTGCTCGCCTATTTCAGTGTCTCGGAAATCATCATCGCCGGAGATACGACGCCAAAACGCCTGGAGGTCGCCGGCTCCGTCGCCGCCGACGGCAGCGACGGCTGGACCGACGAAGAATGGCAGCGAGCCGCCGACACCTTGGAGGCCGTCGCCACCCTCTGCAGAGAACGCTTCAACCTCAAGACCGTCTTCCATCACCACACCGGCACCTATGTCGAGACCCCCGCCGAGGTTGCCCGCATCATGGACATGACCGACCCGGACCTGGTCGGACTCTGCCTCGACACCGGACACTACCACTACGGCGGCGGCGACGTCGTCGAAGCAACCAGGCAGTACGCCGACCGTATCTGGTATCTTCACATCAAGGACGTCTGGCCGGACAAACTGGAACAGGTGAGAAGGGAACGGATCCACATGCGCCAAGCCTGGGCCATGGACATCTTCGCCGAATTGGGTCGAGGCGCTGTCGACTTTCCCGCCTTCTTCAACGTGCTGCGCGCACAAGGCTATCAGGGGTGGATGATCGTCGAACAGGACTCGGTGGGCCGTTCACAACGAGACCCAGACTGGTCGCCGGTCGAAAGCGCCAGGCAGAGCCGCGACTATATTCGCGACGTTCTCCAGGTCTGAGCCTGTCTGCTGCCCATTCACCGGCCACAACGCACCTCACAACCCAGTCAAGGAATTCTCAATGGCTAAGGTATCTGAGCAACTGGATCTCCTGCTCGAGGAAATGGCGACCTGGGAGAACCCGGAATACGTCATCGCCAGCCTGACCCACCTGGTGGACATTCATCCCGAACTGCTCGAGCACTCCTTTACCTTCGAAGTGCTCGGCCGTGCCTACGGTCTGCAGGACAACAAGCCCCTGGCCGCCGAAATCTTCGAATATGCCCTGAAACTGGATCCCACCCGCGCCCAGGCCAGCGCCTGGTACAACCAGGTACGGGAATGTGAGGACGTCAACTACGAAGAAGAAAAAGTGCCCGACTACCAGTTGCCCGACGCTCTGCAACTACTCGATGGCAATGCGGTGACCGATGCCGAAACGTGGCGCAATGTGCGCCGCCCAGAACTGTTGCGCCTTTTTGAAGAGCACGTCTACGGTAAAGCGCCCGGCCGCCCCGATGCCATGACCTTCGAAGTCACCTCCATCGACGAGAGTGCTCTCGACGGCCAGGCGACGCGCAAAGAGATCGCCGTCTACTTCACCGGCCGCCGCGGCGACCCCGGGATGGACATTCTCATCTACCAGCCCAACGACCAGCCCAAACCCGTGCCCTCCTTCCTCGTCCCCAACTTCCAGGGCAACCATTCAATCCACAGCGACCCCGGCATAACTCTCTCACAGCAGTGGATGCGCAACCGCATTGACCGCGGCATACGTAACCACCGCGCCACCGAAGCCAGCCGCGGGACGGCACTATCGCGTTGGCCTGTCGAGCGAATTCTGGAGCGCGGCTACGCCATCACAACAATTTATTATGGCGACCTCGACCCCGACTACGACGATGGCTTCCAGAACGGCGTCCATCCCCTCTACTACAAGGCCGGCCAGACGAGACCCGCCGCCAACGAGTGGGGAGCCATCGGCGCCTGGGCCTGGGGCTTGAGCCGCGCCCTCGACTATCTCGAAACCGACGACGACATCGACCACACACGCGTCTCCGTCATGGGCCAGTCACGCTTGGGCAAGACCGCGCTCTGGGCCGGCGCCCAGGATGAACGCTTCGCCCTCGTCATCCCCAACAACTCCGGCTGCGGCGGCACCGCCCTCTTCCGCCGCCGCTTCGGCGAAACCGCCCGCCACGCCAACGTCACCTATCCCCACTGGTTCTGCGAAAACTTCAAACAGTACAACGACAAAGAAGACGAACTCCCCGTCGACCAGCACATGCTCATCGCCCTCGTCGCCCCCCGCCCCGTCTACGTAGTCAGCGCCGACGCCGACCTCTGGGCCGACCCCCACGGCGAGTTCCAGGGAGCACTGCACGCCGACCCCGTCTACCGCCTCCTCGGCACCGAAGGCATCGCCGTCGACGAGCTCCCACCAGTCAACCAGCCCGTCCGTAGCATAATCGGCTACCACATCCGCACCGGCAAGCACGACGTGACCACCTACGACTGGGAACGCTACATGGACTTCGCCGACATCCACGTGCGCTAGGGTAGCTTGTATGCAGTCCAGCAATAGTTGGGGCAATCAATCTGCAATGCGGCTGCGAGGGTGCGCGCATTGTGCCTGAATTCGTTCGACTCGCGTTTATTCAGACGTGCAGTTTCAGGAACGTTGACTTGCAATTAGGGCCTGTTGACATCTCAACCAGCTACCCCTACCGTAGGGGCACCCCTTGTGGGTGCCCTGGTATTTGCCCCTCCTCCTGGCCCTTCGCGTGA
Source organism: Caldilineaceae bacterium (assembly GCA_011523365.1). Lineage (GTDB taxonomy): Bacteria > Chloroflexota > Anaerolineae > Caldilineales > Caldilineaceae > Bin5. The sequence goes on along the minus strand of WTGY01000143.1, from coordinate 9,606 downwards.
CTTCGCGGATCAACGAAAGGTGTTCTCTGCGTCCCTCCGCGTCCTCCGCGGACAAGAAGGTGTTCTTCGCGGCCCTCAGTAGCCCTTCGTGGACAAATAGGTGTTCTTCGCGACCCTTCGCGTGCCTTCGCGGATCGATTGTTATTGTTTCTCACAACCCCAAAATGTCAAAGGAGCCTGGTAGTGTCGTGGACGCAAAAAAGAGCTGACGTCCGTCAGCTCTCCGAGTTAGGACCGGCAGGCTATGCCCTATAGGCATCGGCTACCTTTCGTAAGGCCCTTTCTACCCCTAGCACATCCTCCTTCGTATAGAATTCGCTCCAGGTGATTACGAGGTGCGCTGCCAATCCCCGCTCCGCGTTGGGGCACATGCCCTTGTAATACCGTTCGCGGTCGTCATACACGGCTCGCGGAAACGCGTATTCGGGATTCTTCGGCGGTTCCGGGTTCAAAAAAGCAGGATGGTCGTAAAGGAGATAGTACCACTTGGGCATGCATGCCACGCCCTCGGCCTTCAGGGCGCGAGCAAAAGTGTAAATGTCTGCAGTAAACGCGCCCTCCTCCAACCTGACCGCGTAGAGCCAGTAGGCATGCTTTGCCTCATCTATGATGTGCGGCGGGCTGAGTCCCGGAATGTCGTGAATCAACTGGTCGAGCATCTGACCTGTCTCTCTACGCCGTGCCACGATGTCGTCCAGCTTGTTTAGCTGCACCATTCCCACTGCCGCTCCCAAGGGATTCATCCGGTAGTTGAGCCCCAGGCCGACGTGAGTCCGGAAGAACATACCCTCCTTGGTGCCTTCCTCCTCTCCGCGCCCGACAGCGAACAGCGCAGCCCGCTCGGCAAACTCATCCGTATCCGTCATCACCATGCCGCCTGTAATCGTTGTCATATGTTTGCCGGTGATGAAGCTGAATACACCGACATCTCCAATTGTTCCCACTCTCCTCCCTCTGTATTCAGCGAAGTGCGCCTGTGCGCAGTCCTCAATGATGGGAATGCCGTGGCGCCGGCCAATGTCCATCAATTCGTCCATCTGCGCTGACTGACCGTAAAGATGGACTGCTACGATTGCCCTCGTCCTGTCAGTTATCTTTGCCTCGACGTCTGCGGGGTCGATGTTGAAGGTATGCAAATCTACGTCGGCAAAGATCGGAATAGCGTTATGGGCGAGGATTCCCTTCACCGAACCCACGTCGCTGATGGCCGGGAGGATCACCTCATCGCCGGGCTCGACGCCGGCGGCGACAACGCCGACGTGGACCGCAGCGGTTCCTGAATCTACAGCGACCCCGTGGCGCACGCCATGCGCTCGTGTGAATGCCTCGCAAAACGTGCCAATTGGATCGCCTCTTATCCCGTCGCGGATCAAGGCAGCCACTGCCTCCGCTTCTTCCGCGCCGACTTTGCGCACACCCAGATTCTGACCGATGGGCTCCGAAAAAACCGGAGTCCCTCCCTCAACTGCCAGCTCTGCCGTCTGTCCCTTCATCTTCTCTTCCCCCTGGGTTTTCGCACATTACCTGGACTGGACTACCGCCCTCCAAATCCAGTCATGTGTATGCCGCGAATGAAATATCTTTGCATTGAGAAAAACAGCGCGAGTATCGGTGCAAGCATCAGGATGGATGCAGCCATCAGCTGGTTCCAATCGGTGCCTGTTCGACTCATGAAAAAGCGCAAACCCAGCGCAAGCGTGCGCAGATCAACCGAATTCGTGTATATCAGAGGCCCTAGAAAGTCATTCCAATGACTGAGGACGGAAAAGATCGTCACAGCGCCCAATACCGGTCCCGATATCGGCAAAACGACCTGCCAGTAGATGCGCACGTAAGTGGCCCCGTCCATCAACGCCGCTTCATCCAGCTCCAGGGGAATCGTTCTGAAGTACTGTCGAATAAGAAATACATAGAACGCATTGACGCCGAACCAGAAGGGCACAATCAAGGGCAACAGGGTATCTATCCACCCCAGTATTCTGAATAAGATGAAGGATGGGATCAACCGGACAACATCGGGGAGCATCAGCGTAGAAAGAAGAACAATGAACCAGAAGTCACGGCCCCGAAAGCGGATTCGGGCGAAGCCAAACGCCACAAATGAGCTCGTCAGTACTGTCCCCAATGTAGCCGTAAGCGTGATGACAACACTATTACGAGTATAAAGAAAAAATGGATGTCCTGGGCGCGTGACGGCATCGATGTAGTTACTCCAAACGACCGGCCGCGGAATCAGATTCGGCGGGAAAATGAACTCGGTGCCGGGCATCTTAAGAGAGGTGGAAAGCATCCATCCAAGAGGTATGAAGCAGATTACCCCGCCAAAGATCAACAGAGCATAGCGTACTGTATTGGACGCAAGAGCGGAAGAGAAAGGTCTCATTCCACCTCGTAGAACACCCATATCCGCGCCATCCTGAACTGAACGAGCGTAAAGACCAAGATGATGAAAAACAATACCCACGCCAGTAGGGAGGCATAGCCCATCCGCAGGTTCTCGAACGCATGTCGATACACAAAGAGCACGTAGAAAAGCGTTGTGTGAACCGGGCCGCCCTGCGTGGCGATGTAAGCAGCGGTGAAAATCTGGAAAGAGCTGATGATACCCACCACCAGGTTGAAGAAAATGAGCGGCGTAATCATCGGCACCGTGATGTGTCTGAATTGCGCAATCCTGCCGGCCCCATCTATCGCGGCCGCATCGTAAAGCGACTGCGGCACGCCCTGCAGCCCGGCCAGAAACACAACCATCATCGTTCCCACCCGCCACAGCTCCATGATAATCAGAGAAGGCTTGGACAGCTCAGGATCCCAGAGCCACGCCTGACCCGGAATCCCAAAAAACGACAAGATGTAGTTGGCCAGACCATAGTCGGGATTGAATATATACATCCAAAGGAACACACTGGCCACACCGGGGATGATGGTAGGCAGATAATATAGAGTTCGAAAGAGATTCACGCCATGCACGCGCATGTTGAGCAACAGCGCAAGCATCAGCGCCCATACAACCTGCGCCGGCACGCCCAAAAAGGTGAAGTAGGCTGTATTCCACAGGGAAATTGTGAAGAATCTGTCACCCAGCATCCTGTCGAGGTTGTCCAGCCCGTTGAAAGTGGGAGGCGATAGGACGGGATAGCGCGTAAAGGCGAGATAGACTAAGCCCACCATCGGACCGGCGGTAAAGACGATGAAGCCGACCAGCCACGGCGCAATAAACATGTACCCGAGAACGTCGCGTCGCAGCTGTGTGCGTGTACCCAACATGGACCGTACCTTTTCCATGTCAGAACTTGTGCTCCTGTTTTCGATTATCCCACATCTGAATATTTGCAGTCAGAGGGCGGAGTGACATCAGACGAGCGCGCTGCCATTTCGCTGACGTCACTCCTGTTTCAAACCTGGTACCTGCGACAATATCCTTTCCGGGACGGTTTTCCAGCTTGGCCGCTGGCCAGGGCCGGAGTCGCAAGCACTAGAAATCTCCGTACTCTTCTCGATACTCCGCAATGAGTTGGTCGACGTCCGGCTTCACCTCATCCATCGCCTCCTGCGCCGTCTTCCGGTCCAGAAGGATTTCATCCCAGGCGCCTTGGATGAGCGCGTCCATCTCGCGGATGCCGGGGATGTGAAGGATGACGCGGGTGACCTGTGCAGCTGCAATATCGATCACCTCAGGTGTTTCCCAATCCTTCAAACCCTGCTTCAACCACAGGTCGGACTCTGCCACCTCCGGTGAAGTGGGGTCGCCATAGTGGGCTATAATAAGCAGTTCGTGCCCTCTATTGGTGTTGAATGCGACGTACTCCCACGCCTCGTCGGGATGCTCGCTGCCGGTATAGATGCCCGGCCCCTCGGGGGGATTACGGGTAATCGTCGGTCCATTTGGCATCTCAGGCAGCGGCACCTGGCCCAAGACGAGATCCTCACGCAAATAGGGAAGAATCTCCCGGTGGTAGAAACCCATCGCCACCCGCTCAGTGTTCATCATTTCGGCGCCGCCGCGGAACTCCTCCGCTTCTGCCGGAGTCGGCGTGAAGCCCATCTTTGTCGTATCGGCCATCCAGTTCCACGCCTCGATCGCCTCGGCCTCGTTGATCACGGTCGCCGTATTGTCCTCGTTCCATACGTCGCCGCCAAAGCCCCAGATCCACAGATTTTCAAGTCGGATCGTTCGGGACATGGGTGTGCGGCCCCACTGCTTTTCGGCTCCCTCGCCCACAGACAGCGCGCCGGCGTACTCCCGTTCCCATTTTTCCAGCGTCCATCCGCCTTCCTGATAGACCTCCCAGGGATCCTGGAGACCCGCCTCCTCCATCAGCCTGGGGTTATACATGACAAACATAGGATGCGCGCCGTCGGCGATGGCGTATACTTGCCCCTGCCAGGAGAGGTTCTCCACCAGGCCGGGGTAGAAGTTGTCCACGTTAACTCGAGGGTCCGCTTCGATATAGTCGTTCAAGGGGACCAATACACCGCGCACAGCATAGGTTGCCCGCTGCATAGGATGGTTAAAGGTAAGATCAAAGGGTGCCTCACCGCCTGCCAGCGCAACATAGACCTTCTGAATCGCTTCACCATACGGCAACGGTACCATCTCAATCGAAATATTCGTTTGCGACTCGTTGAACTCCTCCCCAGCCTGAGTCATCGTCGCTTCGGGGTACGAGTTGTCGTACCAGTACACCAGTTCCACCATCTCAGCGGCTGGCGCGGCTTCCCCTTCGTCCGTCGCCGGAGCGGCCGGCACACAGGCCACTGCCGAAGCACCCGCAACCGTGGCCGCAGATAGACGTAAGAAATCTCGGCGGTTAAACTGTCTTGTCTGACGCATGGTTCCTCCTTTACTGTCTCAGACTTGATGCAAATGTAGGTCGGTACTGTTTCCTCACGCACATCGTCGAAGACCTTACCCTTTGCCTCACCTCCCTCTTTGCTCAATACGCTCCGAACTGCGATTGCGGTCCGCAACCGCCCGCACAATATCCGCGATCATTTCGCAATGTTCCGGCCTGTATTTCTCGCCGATAGACGCCCAGCGGATAAAGTTCTTAAGATACGCCTTCGCATTAGGGCAACTGTCGGCACTGTAATGGTAGCTGCGCGAGGCCGGCGGCATCGCGAACTGATGAGACTTGCTTTCCGCTCGCTTCTGCAGGAAAGCAAGGGCCTCAGGCATCAGGTAATACCTGGCAGTACCGGCGCCTGGGATACCGGCGTCCGCCAACTGTTGAGAGAACGCCTCCGCTGTGCACTGAAAATGCCGCGGGTCCATGTGAAAGCCGACCATCCAGCAGGAAAACAAAGTCACATTCTCCGGGATGGGCAGCGGGGTGATGCCGGGTATCTCTTCCAAAAGAGGCCACAAAATCCTTGCGATACGGTCCCGGTGGGCAGCCTGCTCACCGATGACCTCAAGCTGGCCCAGACAAATCGCAGCTGTACACTCAGGCATGCGGTATGAGAAGCCCATTTCATGGTGATAGCGTCCGAACCCGGGAATCCACTCGGCCCCGCGATCATGAGCCAGGAAGCGCATTCGCGACGCCAGCTCATCACTGTCCGTGACGACACAACCCCCAATGTCTGACCCCATCGTCTTCTCAGGGTCGAATGAAAATGCAGCCGCGTCTGCCAGTGTGCCCACCAGCCTGCCCTTGTATTCACTGAACGCCGCCTGGCATGCGTCCTCATAGACAAAGAGGTTGTGCTTCTGTGCCAACTCGTTGATCGGATCCATATCGCAAACCAGTCCAGTCTTGTGTACGACCAGAACTGCTCGCGTCCGGTCCGTAATGCACTCTTCAATCGTCTCGGCATTTACGTTTACCGTGCCGGCCTCGGTATCGGCGAAGACCGGGATGTAACCCTCAACGCAAAGGCCTTGAACTGTTCCAAAGTCTGTGATGGGACTGACTATGACTTCGTCTCCCGGCACGAAGCGAAGCGCAGAAACCAGGGTCGCGAGCGCTGACGTGCAGCCGGGCGTCGTGATGCAATGTTTCACGCCAAGCCTCTCCGCGAACGCCTTCTCAAAGCGTTCAGTCATATTGACCTTCAGTCCCCCCGAAATGACTTCCTCAACATATTTGAGACAATTCGGACCGACGATCCGCGGAAACATGGTTGGCAAACTGCTCTGTGCCTCGTCGACACGCCCCTCTTCAAGGTGGCCATCCCCAACTTCCAACAGCTCTTTCAATGGGAATTATATACTTGACTCAGCATTACGGCAAATGACATAGCCACGCGCATGGCCTGAATCCAGGTTTGCTAATCTAGTCAGGAGCGTTTACACTGCCCTTGCTCGATCGATTGGGAACAGCAACCTGGAGGGACAACATGAGTGGGCACGACACTCACAAAGCCGCCAGCGCACCGGACTTCGATCAGTCTGCCATGAACAGGGCTATCGATAAAGTGCTGGCGTACGGACAGCCACCGCCTAAGCCAAAACGCAAGCATCCTCGCTTGAGTAAGGCAAAGCGCAAAACTACACAACCGAATAGGGACCGACTCTAGCCTCGGCGACGTCAGGCGTTACCACGTTCACCTTCGTCTCAGGCCAGCAGCGCAATGGCGCGCCGGCACTGTATTCGCCTACCCCGGTCTTCGTTCCATAGTCCCTGGGGGAGATATGGCATTGACGGAATGCTGGGAGTGCGGACAGAGTGTTTCGGACACAGCATATACGTGTCCCCATTGCGGAGCCGAAAATCCGGCTAAAGGCAAGCAAACGGCAGATTTCACGTCTACCCCTACGCCTACCCCGACACCCGAAGCAACAACAAAGAAGAAAGCAGGATGCGGAAAGAAAGCGGCCACCAGCATGGTTTACATCATCGTGATTGGCTTCATCGTCGCAGTGATCGTGATAGCTAACAGCGACAGTGAGACTCCAGGTAGTGCTCAGGCGTCCCAGACGACGCCAAAACCCACCATGACACCCCTGCCCACCTTTACGCCCAAACCGCCCACAGCAACGCCGTCCCCGACCGGTACGCCCATCTCAACGGCAACCCTCACACTATCAACCGCCTGCGGATGGGAGGACATCGCCGACTTCGACACCGAGGACGTGTCCAATGCCAACGTCACCCGTCTCGCTGTCAGATTCAATCTGCCGCCGAACTGCACTGCCCAAGACATGCTCGCTTACGCAGCAACGCATGCCGCACTGGTAATCGCCCAAGACGACAGCATCGACGCCATCGGCTACTTCTTCTTTTGCGATCCGGAGCAGATAGGTTTCGGCGCAAACATCGGGATCGATTTCGCCCCTTATGGGGACTGGTCCAGGGCCGGGGAGACGAAGAAGGGAGATTACGGCAAGCACGAAGTCGTATTACAATTTGCAAAGGACGTCCCCTGCGAATAGGAAGAGACATCACATCTTGGAGGGAGAGAAATGGCAACAGTAAGGGCGCAAGGAACCGTACCGCGTTCGCTTGAAGACAGGCTGGACAGCATCGAGGAAAAAATTGCAGATCGTCAGGAGTTGATCGACAAGCGCTTTGAAATCATTCTCGATGAATTGCAGGCCGCAAAGGAGGAACGCGCCGAACTGAAGAAAGACACCCATTCGATCATCAGTTTCCTGACAAGGGTCTTTGGGGAGCGCGGCGTGCCTTTCGAGTTGCCAGAATAGAACGCCCGGCCAGCCTGCTGTGCGCAAGGCTGCGTTCACCCGAGATGACTTCTTTCTGAAAGTGCTCGTGGAACGGCAGGCGGCCGGACTATATGGGGAGGCTGACAATGGTTGCAATTGCTCAACATGAACACGTCGAACATGCGGAGCGTATTTCGGCTATAGAGCGTGAACTACAAACCGAACGTCCACATTTAGCGACAAAGGCGGACGTTGCCGAAGTGAAAACAGAGATTGAAGCCTTGAAATCGTGGCTGATTTGGCGTGTTCTGATCGGGGCTGCTGTCGTTCAAGGGATAATTGCAACGCTGATTAAGTACCTGCCCTAGTTGGCCGTCAAATCCTTATAGGTCAGCCGCTTGCCAACTGCGTTGCGGATGATGTGGTCTAGTCGCACCATAGTGTGGTTGCGGACGTTGCCCTCATTCAGCCTGAACACGAACTCATTGACGTACCGGCGCATATGCTTCCGGCTCCAGTTGTGATACACGCCGTTGTAACCCCGCTTGAGTACCGCCCAAACCGACTCTATCCCGTTCGTGGAAGCCATGCCGTAGACGTACTGCTTGGCGCTGTGCTTGACGGACTGATGCTCGTAGCGGTCGCCGAGACCGGTATAGGCGGGATGCTCGTCTGTGTAGAGTGTTGCGCCCTCCTCTACGGTGTCGATAACTTCCTGCTGGATCGTAGCCGATCCGGTGTCGTCAATCGGCTTGGCGGCAACCCTGCCATCCCGCTCCTTCATGCCCAGGACCGCCTGCTTGCCTACGGGCCCGCGGCCAGCGTTCAGACGTTTGTTGGCGTGTTTGTTCTTCTCCTTGCCGCCAAAGTAGGTCTCGTCTACCTCGACTTCGCCCTTCAACGGGATCGCTTCAATGTCCATCGCTTCACGGAGACGGTGCAGAAGGAACCAGGCGGACTTCTGCGTAATGCCCAGTTCCTTCGACAGCTGCATACTACTGATGCCCTTGCGGGCGGTTTCGAGCAGGTACATGGCGTAGAGCCACTTATGCAAGGGAATGTGGGAGCGTTCAAAGATTGTGCCAGTGCGGACAGTGAACTGCTTACGGCAACCTTTGGCGTTGCACTGGTGATAGTTGGACTTTTTCATGCGGGTAGTCTTATCGCCGCCGCAACAGGGGCAAGTAACGCCGTCAGCCCACCGGCGGGATTCGATGTCGTCAATGGCCGCCTGCTCGTTCGGGTAGCGGTTGAAGAACTCGAATGTTGAGATTGTGCCGCCGTACTTTTCGCTCATCCTCTTGACTCCTTGCGCCTGCTCGTGTCCACTGACTACAGTGTACTACAGGCTCTTTGCTGAGTCAAGTATATAATTCCCCTTTCAATCGCTCTGCCATTTGGTGGATCCCTTTTTTCTCTGTCTGGAGCTAATGCCTCATCCGACTTGGGGTTCCGGGAAAATGTCGTCGATCACATCTCATTCGAGAATATTCGATTTTGGAGTAAGGTTAAGCGAAAGTCTTGAAAGATGTGGCCAAGCTCAGGGATTCAAGATTCCTCGTAAGGGTCGACAGTTGCTCGTCAAATGGCGCAAACCATCGCAAAGACATGTGAGGTCATTTGAATAATAATATATACATGGTAACGATGTCAACCCGGTATCTTGGATTCGGTGCATCCCAAAATGGGGGCAAACCTCCCCATGCCTCAGGTCGCTGCGGAGCCCCAACCATCTCGAGATTAACTCCGCGTCAGAGTTACCTCCTTTTCTGACCACTGACCACTGACCACTGACTACTGCAGTTCCGGGCGGTCGGGCCTATTCGGCCCTCCCTTGTGCGGGGGCGGAGCCCCCGCAACGCCCCCTCTCCTACAACATGCCTCATCGACCTGGTGTCTCTATTCGTAACGGGTGCCTAATCGAAGGTGTCCAGCCAACCCACGTCCCGCCAGTCCCATCAAATCCCCGTAGGTGCCGGCCTTGTGCCTGCCCTCGC
>WTGY01000166.1 GCA_011523365.1 Caldilineaceae bacterium | reverse complement strand
GTGCGGGGGCGGAGCCCCCGCACAAGGGAGGGCCGAATAGGCCCGACCGCCCAAAGGCGAGGAGAGAGAAGAGAGGAGAGAGGAGAGAGAAAACTTCGCTCGCCTCGTTCAGGGCAGCAGACTGACTAGGGCTGGGTAGTCACGTTTTCAGCAGATGCGATAAGCTTGAGGGCCAAGTATCATTTGAGACTTGTAACCGGACATTCATAACCATGACCACCAACGACCCGCCGCAAGGCTTTCTGACCGGGCTCTGGTATATCCTGGGCGATCACCGTAAGCTGATGGCTCTCTCGATTCTCAGCGGGCTGCTCTTTTCGGCGACGACCCTTGTCCCGCCGCTGCTGGTGCGCCGCCTGATCCTGTGGATCACCGACGGCGGCGGCTCCACCTCCGGGCTGCTGGCGATGACCGCCGTGTTGGGGATTGTCTATGTGCTGCGCGGCGCCGGCCGCTACTTCTACGGCCGCTTCTCGCACGTCGCGTCCTACGGCGTCACCACCGACTTGATGGCGCGTGTCTACCGCCACCTGCAGCAGCTTTCGCACAGCTTTTATAACCGCCAGCGCACGGGCGCCCTGATCGTGCGCTCCGTCAACGACATCGAAACGCTGGAGGACTTCATCGCCCACGGCGTGCCCGAACTGATCCTGGCGACCGTTATCCCCATCACCATGTGGTGTGTTTTGCTCTGGATCCACCCGTTGCTGGCGGTGCTGGTGGTGCTGCCGCTGCCGATTGGCGGTTATGTCATCTACCGCTACACCAGGGAGGTCCGCCGGATGTGGCGTCAGGTGCGGGCCGGCATCTCCGATCTGGTGGCACAGGTGCAGGACAGCTTCTCCGGCATCACCGAAATCAAGTCCTTTGGCAAGGAGAAGGCGCAGGCGGCACATGTGGCGAGCTCGGCGGCCGACTACCGCGACAAGATCTGCGCGGCCAACAAAGTCTCCCTCTTGCCTTCGGCCGTAGTCGAGTTCTCCGGCGGCGTGGGTGTCATCGTCGCTGTCTGGGTAGGCGGCAGCCTGGCTCTCGCCGGCACGCTGAATGTCGCCGATCTTTTTGTCTTCATCGCCTATCTGGCCTACATCTACCTGCCCTTTCTCAAACTGGCCGACATCAGCGACACGCTGCACCGGGCCGGCGCCAGCCAGGAGCGCATCTTCGAACTGCTGGCCGTGCAACCGGAGATCAGCAGCCCGCCGGACGCGATAACCCCCCGCATCGAGCGCTGGGACGTTGCCTTCCACAATGTCTCCTTTGGCTATCAGACGGAAGAGGTGGTGCTGAACGGGATCGATTTCGAGATCGGCGCCGGCGAGATGGTGGCGCTGGTGGGCGCGACCGGCGCCGGCAAGACGACGGTCAGCCGCCTCATCCCCCGCTTCTACGATCCCCAGGACGGACAGGTCTGTATCGGCGGCCACGATCTGCGCAGCCTCGACCTGGAGTTCCTGCGCGCCAATGTGGCCTCGGTCATGCAGGATGTCTTTCTCTTCCACGGGACCGTGCGCCAGAATATCGCCTTCGGCCGCCCCGAGGCTACGGTCGATGAGATCGTGCAGGCGGCGCAGGCGTCCAACGCGCACGAGTTCGTCGTCGACCTGCCCGACGGCTACAACACGATCATCGGCGAGCGCGGCGTGCTCCTGTCCGGCGGGCAGAAGCAGCGCATCTCGATCGCACGCGCGCTGCTGAAAGACGCGCCGATCCTGATCCTGGACGAGGCCACTTCGTCGGTGGACACCGAGACCGAGTGGCTGATCCAGCAGGCGCTGAACCGCCTCACCCGCAACCGCACCACGCTGGTGATCGCCCACCGCCTATCGACCATCCGCCACGCCGACAAGATCGTGGTGTTGGACAGTGGGCGCATCATCGAAACCGGCGCCCACGACGAGCTGATGGCGCGCGGCGGACGCTACGCCCAGATGGTTGAGACGCAGAGTCTGGCGCGCTCCTGGCAGCTGAGCGGGCAGCCGGAACTGCAGCCGGCCGGCGATTAGCGGCCGGCGCTTCATTCTTGTCAGGCGCTTATATGCTTGCGACGTTTTGACAGATCAGTACTCGGAGAGATCAAAAGGAGACGTGGTCATGGGGTCCGCATTGGAAAGCAAACTGGAGATGGCGATAGCCAATTTGAACCGAGTTCACCTTGGCGAGATGAATACGCCGCTGGAGCATCTGCCGCGTTTCAGCGCGGCTCTGGGCGGGCCGCAGGTCTATATCAAACGGGACGACCTTACCGGGCTGGCTTTCGGCGGCAATAAGACCCGCATGCTCGAGTACAGCCTGGCGGTGGCGGTGGAGCGCGGCGCCGATACAATCGTCTTCGGCGCGGCCGTGCAGTCCAACTACTGCCGGCAGTTGGCCGGGGCCTGCGCCAAGCTGGGTATCACGCTGTATCTGATCCTGCGGTCCGAACGGGAGATAGACAAGACCGCGATCACGGGCAACAACCTGATCCAGCGGCTGCTGGGCGCGCATGTGACGGTGCTTTCGGACAACGACCGCGAACGCCAGCAGGAGGCGATCGCGGCCAAGGCTGAGGAACTGCGGGCAGCTGGCCACAACGTCTACGTACCGCGGCAGGCCGATACCATTGACCTGGATGTCATCGCCTACGCCCAGTCCGCCCTCGAAGTGGTGCGCCAGAGCCGCGAGCAGGGCGTCGAACTGCAGCACATGTACGTCAGCGCGGCCGACACGACCCAGGCCGGGCTCGTTCTCGGACTGAAAGCAGTGGGCAACCCGATGCAGGTGAAGGGGATCAACCCGTCATCCAAGAACGGCAACGAAGAGCGCATGGCAGAGATGGCGAACCAGGCCGCGGAACGGCTGGACCTGGACGTGACCCTGACCGCGGCCGACTTCGACAACGACGACTCCTTCATCGGCGAGCGCTACGGCATCCCCACGCCGGAGGGGCTGGAGGCCCTGCGGCTGCTCGCCCGGACCGAGGGGGTCCTCACCGATCCGGTCTACACAAGCAAGGCGCTTTCCGGGCTTGTGGCCCACATCCGCGGGGGCGCCCTGCCGGCGCAGGAGCCGGTGGTGTTCGTTCATACCGGCGGTACGCCGGCCATCTTCGGCTACACCGATGAGATGGTGGCCGCGTTGGCGTGATGTGAAGCCGGAAAGCTGACGAGGCTGGTGGCAGCGGGGTGGGGAAACCCGCGCTTTCCCCACAGCCGCCTCTGCCTGACGATGGCGGCGAACGGGCCAGAGGGGAGTCAAGGCGCATGAACGGCGCCAATCCAGTTGTGGACCAATCGAAGGGCCGAAATGCCCTGACCCTGCTCTTCATGTCCCTGGAAGACGCGCACGAGCCGCGCGGCCGGCTGCTTACGGGCGGCTGCCGGCTCGTTCGCGATGCCAGCCCTCCTCAGGGGCTGGAGGAGGACCTGAACGAATTCGCCCAGGACCTGGCGTTCACCAGCCTCCAGGAGCCCGACGGCACCATCCACGTCTGGTACAGTCTGCGGCGCAGCCCCGAGCGGTTTCTCGACGAGCGCCTGAGCGCAGAACAGGCCAGCGCACGCAGCCATTCGGAGAGCGACAAGACCTTCAGCCTGACACGCCCGGGCTGGGACCCCTCGCGGATGAAGTGGCAGGTCTGCTATGCCCGCACCCGCGATGGCATCCACTTCGAACGGCCGGACCTGGGCATCGTCGCGGACGCGAAGTCGCCCAATGTGTTGATCGACAATGGCGGCATCTTTTCGGTGATGCGGAACGACGAGGCGCCCGATCCCAGTCGCCGCTACGCCATGATCCACACCGGCTGGGGCCCCGCGCACGCCGAAGGGACGTTGCCGGGGTATCATCCGGTCCACAACGCGGGCGCGGCCTTTTCAGCGGACGGTCTGCACTGGCAGGAGTGGGAGCATAACCCGGCCTTCCGCGACGGCAACGACGCCTTTTCGGCCATCTACGACCCGCGCAGCCGGAAATACCTTTGCTACCAGGCCGTAAAGCGGCCCTTCGCGGCGGCGCTGCCGGACAACATCGGGCCAGACCAGCGCCGCGTGCTGGCTATCCGCAGCAGTGACGACGGCGCCCACTGGTCGCGCCTGGAGAACTTCATTGAACCGGATGCGGATGATACCCCGGATCTCGAACTCTACATGTTTACCGTGTTCGCCTATCGTGACCGCTTTGTCGGCCTGATGCGCAACTATGCCCGCAGCCCGCTCATGATCGGCGAACACGGGCCGCATATCTCCTATGAATGGTGGGTGAGTCACGATGGGCGGCGCTGGCAGCGCCCGGCGCGCGAGATGCACGTGGGCGTGTTTACGACCTGCACACCCTTTGTCGTTGATGGCCGCCTGTGTTTCCTCGAGTACAACACGATGCGGCGCTACAGCACGCCGGTCGACCGCATAACGTGGGTGGGGTCGCAGTCAAACGCCGAGTTTTCGTCGCGCCTGTTCAATGTCCCGCAACGCCCCCTGACGGTCAACCTGCAGAGCGGCACGGGCACGCTGCTACCCGATCAGGCTTACGTGATGGTGGAGGTACGGCAGCCGGACGGCAGCGCCATCGAGGGTTACGAGCGCGAAAAATGTGTCCTCAGCGACGTGGATGGCACCGCCCTGCCGCTGCGGTGGGGTGAGAAGGATACGGCGGACCTGGCCGGACGTGACGTCTGCCTGCGCTTCTATCTGCGCGACGCGCGCATTTACGCTGTGAATGAGTCCTGATGCTGTGACAAGCGCGCGTTGCCTGTCAATGCCACCGCCGACCGTGTCATCGAAGCGCACCGGTTGCTCGAATTCGATCCCGTGAAGGGCGGCCCGGCCGGCAGACCGGCCGCCGGGTACCTCTTTGAACCTTCATTCCGACTGTCTCTCGGTCGCTCCGCCGGTAAAGAACGGGCCGGGCGTCTCGCCCCGCAACAGCACCTCCAGATCGTCCAGGAACTCCAGATAGGTGCCCTGCCAGCCGAAGTGATCCCAGAACCAGCCGTCATACGGGGACCCCACCGTGGCCTCGCCCTTGGGAACGCCGGCGTAGCGGGCGCGCATTGCCTCGATCTGCGCCGCCTGCAGCCGCCCCAGTTTGTAGTCCAGGTACAGCCCGAAACAGTCCACAAAGATGCGCACGTCGTTCAGGTTGGCTTCGAGCAACCCGGCGACCTGGGCAAAGGATGCCGGGGCAATCCTGCCTTCCAGTTGCTGCCACGCTGCCAGCACGCTTTCCATATGGCCGGCGGCCATGCGCTTCTCCGCCATCAGTTCGGCGGCATAGGCGTCGGTCAATGGCATGCGGTTGAAAATAAGTTGGTAGCGCGGATCGTTGCGCAGCGCCTCGCGCTCCTGCTCGGGATAGGCGTCGAGCGGCAACTCCAGGCCGAGGACATTCTCGCCGACCCGGTCCATCCCTGGATGCAAGAGATCCGTCCACACGCGCCACGGTCCATTGAGACGCGTATCAAGGTAGTTGTAGCGGGCAACATAACTGTGGCACTGGGTGAAGCCGCTGCGGCTGAACAGCGCGCCAATGGTGGCGGGATAGGTTTCGCGCAGGCCAGGCAGGAACGCGACTGCCTCCGCGCCGTACTCCATCGTCAGCCATTCGCACAGGATGTCGTCCGGGGCGAGGTAGGGGTTCCAGCACAGCTTGCCGTAGGTGTGCCAGTTGGAGAGGTTGAGCGGATGGTCTACGTACCGGGGATGTACGGCCATGTTGGCGTCACATCCCTCGTATCCCTTGTCCGCCGCCGTGCGAAAGTCCTCCTGCCAGCGGTGCGCCATCGAGCACGGCAAAAAGTTCATGCCAGCCGAATCGCCCACCAGCGCGACCTGAAGCACATAGGGCGAACGTTCTGCGGGCCGATTACCGGTATGGTTCCAGATCGGGTGCGGCGGATAGGATGGGCGGAGGTCCCAGTAGTTGTGGCAGTGTGCGATCCGCACGTTTTCGGGAAGGTCATCCCCCCAGTCGCCATACATTTCCGCCTCCGCGCTGGCATGGGCGGCCTGGTCGGTGCCGGTGAGCCACATCAGATCACCGCCGAGAGTGGCCACGGCGTCGCTGACCACGCGTATGCCCGCTAAAACACGCTCGCGCAGGGGCGTCGCAGCGCAGCGGTCGCAGTCGTCTTCGTGAGGGCCAGGCGCCTCTTCGCCGGCGCCTCTCAGCCTGAAATTGCGCACCGTCGGCATGGCGACGGCCATACGCGTCACAAAGTTTTGCCACTGCTCACGGATATGGTCCGAGTACGGACACAGCGTCACATAATGGCCACTTTCATCGGGAGAGGTATAGTGGAGCGCCAAACGTATTGAAACGCCAAAGCGATCCATAAACTGCGCGAACCGCTCGACCGGCTCGGCGTGGGAGAGCCAGCGTTCGAACAACGACCCTCTCGACGCGTATTGGGAGAACAGGGTGAGGCTGTTGACGCGCATCGCCAGCAGCCGCCGGGCGAAATCCAGGTACTCCGGGATCTCCTCGGGCCGCAGCATTTTGTCATAGTCCAGAATGCTGTCGAAGGGCAGACACCAGACCATGCTGGACGGCGTCTCCCACATGTCCAGGCTGCGCAGAGCAAAATGGGGGCCATCGGTCATCGTCATGATGGCCCGACCCAGACGGGCGCGGTCGATGCATTCCTGCACGCCATACAACACGCCGCGTCCATCGCCGCCCGTAATGTGCAGCGTCGCGGCACTCTCCACGTCGATACAGAAGTGCTCCGGCTCCAGGTCGGTCGCGTTTGTGCTTAACAACGCCGTCACATTCCCCGCCTCTGCACCGATGGCCGGCTTCCTCGCCCCCAATCTTTCGATCCAGCGTGCCAGTTCGACGGCTGCGGTGCGCACGCGCGGGGCGGCGTCGCGCGCAAGTCGGATCGTATCAATCGCCCCAATCTGCATCTGTGACATGGTTCGGCTCCCGGTGTGCCCTCCTCGCTCGCGTAGCACGCGAGCAGCGACTTACTCCCAGACAAATACCGTGCCCGACAGTTCATGCGGGGCGTCGCGCAGGGTGTCGTAGACGCGTTGGGCCTCCGTCACCGGCACCACGTCCTGGAGCAGCGGCGCGATATCGACCCGGCCCCGGCGGATGAGCCGGCACAGGTTCGCCAGATCATCGCGGTCATAGCCTGTGTTCTGTCTGAGCGTAATCTCGTGCGCTTGACCCAGATTGAAGGTGTAGTTGACCTTAAAGCGGCCGCCGATGAGCAGCAGCCTGCCGCGGCTCTTGAGCGCGCGAATCAGCCGGTCCTCCATCCCCTCGACGCCCGCCACGTCGATGACTGCGTCGAATGCGCCACCGGCGATCTGTTTCTCCCAGCCGTCACCAGCGACGTCGAACACCGCCTCAGCGGCGCCGATCCGTCGCGCCCGTTCGAGCCGGCGGGGGTCGATTTCGCAGACGGCGACGCGTGCGCCCATCACGCTAGCGATCTGCGCCGCCATCTGGCCGATAAACCCCTGGCCGACGACGAGAACACGTTCACCCATGCGCAGATCAGCGTGCCGGCAGGAGCGCATCGCCACACTGGACATTCCGAACAGCGCGGCCTGCCTGGGGTCAACGTCCTCCGGCAGTTTGATGAGCAACCCATCTTCACGCGTCACCACACATTCCTTGTGGTCGGCGTTGATATACACCAGGTCACCGACGGCAAGCTGCGTAACATCAGGGCCGGTCTCGATCACGCGCCCCACGTGTTGATAACCCCACCCGGCCGGCAGGGCGTCGTCAGGGTGCGCATAGTTGCCGCCGATCAGGTCGTTGTGCTCGGTCCCGTTGGTGATGCCCGAATAGATGGTCCGGCTCTTGACCTGGTTGCCGGTCGGTCCCTGCGGCGCCGGCCAATCGTTGACCAGTACCTTCTCGCGCCTCTTGTCGGGCCGGAGTCTCGTCACTAACGCCCGCATACAGCCGTCTCCGGGATGAAGGCCGCGCCTAGATTCGTTGCGCTGCCCACTGGATTCCGCGCAATACGGTCTCGCCAAAACCGGGGTTTGCCCAGGTCAGATTGTCATGCCCCGATTGGAAGCAGAAGACGCGGGCACGCCTGTGCATCCGCGCCCAGGCGATGGCGCCCATGCTCCTGGGATGGTCCGCTGTCAACAGAATCTCGCTGTCCGTGCCCGGTTCATCCATCATGTATGTCTCGTCGGCCATCTCCCAGGCGTTGCGGTCCCTGGTGATCGGATGTTCGGGATCGGCGATCTCAACGCGCAGCGTCTGTTCGGGATGATGACCGAAGCTGCGATCCTGGATACCGACCATCTCGCTCCAGACGGGCCACTGCGGGTAGGCAAGGATGGAATGGTGCAGGAGGACGATGCCTTGCTCCGTCTCGCCCAGGTGCTCCAATGCAGTCTTGGGCCGTCCCGCGTACCACGGCCCTCCGTCGTCGGTGGGGCCATCCATCAACATCGTGTAGAAGAGAACCACGTCGTAGCTGTCGCGCACGTTTGCGCGTGCAGAGGCAAAGTCGTCCATGTGCTGGATGTAGGCATCGACCCCCGCCAAACCGCGGAAAAACCGGTGAAAGTTGAGCACGTCATAGCCGTGACCGCCGGTGATCACCGCGCATCGGATCGGATCCTTTGCCGTCTTGTCATTCGCCATATTTTCTCCGGCTCTTACCAGTGAAAAGGAACGCTGGAGACGGAAGGATTCGCCGTCTCCAGCGTCTTGGTCGTTAGACAGCGTACAGTCCGGATCGCACGCCGGTCAGATTGGGCGCGTCGCAGCTACTCTACTGCGCTACTGCACGCG
This sequence comes from Caldilineaceae bacterium, assembly GCA_011523365.1. Taxonomy (GTDB): domain Bacteria; phylum Chloroflexota; class Anaerolineae; order Caldilineales; family Caldilineaceae; genus Bin5. Next base: position 4,185 of record WTGY01000166.1, on the reverse strand, counting down.
CGACAGAGCGGAGTTGTACGCATCCACAATGTCCTGGGCGCCCATGCTCTCGATCGTGGAGGTGAGCTCGCCCCACGTGTCGTCATTGATCTCAATCTGCCCCTCGATCATCTGCTGGATCGTTTCAAGCAGATAGGTATCAATCGGAGCGCCGAGGCTGGCGGCTGTCTCCGCCTCCTCTTCGTTCAGTACGATGGAAGGCAGCGGGTCGCCGTAGGAGCCGCTGGGATTGATGAACTGATCGTCAATCCATCTCCAGCCATCCGGGAATTCGGGCGCCGGCCAGTCTGCCATGAGGCCCCAATGCGGCTCGGCCTCCGGCCACCATACGCGGGCGAGCGAGCCGATGTCATTGATGAACGCCGTTTCGTTGGTCATCGCGGGCGGGGACTCGGGGATCGCGCCGGCGCAGTAGTGCTTTTCCTTCAGGCTCGGATGGCGCTGAATGGTGTCGGTATAACACTTGGTGCCGTCGGCGCGATAGGTCCAATCCACGCCCTCTTTGCCCTGGTATATCAGGAAGCGGCCCTCGGTGCTGAACAGGTAGTCGATCAGCCACACGGATGCTTCGATCTCTGCCTCAGAGGAGGAGGCCGAGATGACCAGGGGGTTCCCCAGCCAGACATTGGAGGGGGCGGGCCAGAGAATCTTTTCGCCGTCGACGGTCAGCGACATGACGGGGTAGAACTTGCCCTGGTCAATGCCGGCATTGGCGACGCACGAATAGAAGTGCCAGCCCGTGTTCTCGAGAATGGCTCCGGCCTCGCAGGTGCCGCGCGCCAGCGCCTCCCAGTCCGGGTCGCTCATGGTCGCATACTCCGGATGCAGGACGCCGTTCTCCCACATCCAATTCATGAACTCGACCATGGTGCGGAAGCGGTCCATCAGCGGGCCATACTCATACTGCTCGGTGTAGGGGTTGTAGTAAACGGTCAGGTCGGTGCCCAGCCATTTGGCCCAGTTGCCCGTATGGCCGGTGAAGCCGCTGCGGCTGGAGATGACAGGCTTGCCGCCCAGTTGATCTTTCAGGCACAACATAGCGCCTTTGAGATCGTCCAGAGTCAGGATGGCGTCCCAGTTGCCATTCCACCTGTCTTCGATGATCCCGCACTGCTCGATCAGGTCCGCCCGCAGTTGCAGCCACGGCCGCAGCTGGCGCAGCCGCCTGACCTGGGGCACGGCGTATATGTTGCCGTCGGGCGAGGTCATCAACTGCTCCATATCGGGCTGTCTTTCCATCTCGGCCGCGAGATTAGGCATGTCGCCGGCCTCGATGTAGGGGGTGAGCGATACGAACAGCCCTTGCGGACCGAACTCGTGCGCAATATCCATCGGCGTCCCGGTCGCATCGGCCGGCAGGCCTAACTGCATGATGTCGGGCAGATCACCGGAGGCCAGGGTGGTGGCGATCCGCTCGCCGAGAAACTCGCGCGGGATCTGGCGGAACGCATAGCTGAAGCCGGTCCGGTCGGCCAGCAGCTGCATTGAGTAGGTCTCAGGCGTGATATCTCCAAAGACACCTTCGGGCGCGATCATCAGCTCCAGTTCGACGGCCCCGGTGGACTCGGCGGTCGCGGGCGCCTGTGGAACGCAGCCCACCAGGAGCATGCTCAAAACAATGAGCACGCAAGCAGATAACGACAGGTTGAATCTCTTCATTTCCATCTCCTCTACTGTGTATAAGGCGGATGAATCGCAGACTCTATGGAGTACAGGCTGTAGCCAAAGTTCCACTCGATAAGACCACCTCCTTCCCTCGATTCGACGATAGCGCGCCCAGGATTACCCCTTGATCGCGCCGACCAGTGTGCCCTGTACAAAGTACTTCTGGACAAAAGGATATACCAGGAGGATCGGACCCAAGGTCACGATGACGGTTGCCATCTTTACCTGCCTGAAAAACGCCTTCGCCTGCAAAGTGTCGGCGTAGTTCCCCTGCACCACCTCCCCGGTGGCTCCCCGTATCAGCATCCGCCGCAGCATGATGGTCAAGGGGAACTTTTCCGAGTTGTTGAGATAGAGCAACGGATTGAAGAAGTCATTCCAGATCGCCACGGCAACAAACAGCGCGATGGTCGCCAGTATCGGTTTGGACAGGGGCACGATGATCTGCAACAGGATACGAAAGTCGCTGGCGCCGTCCACGCGGGCGGCGTCCTTGAGCTCGCGCGGTATCGTGGAGATATTGGCCCGCACCAGGATGATAAACCAGAAGTTGAAGGCAACCGGCAGGGTAATCACCCAGATCGTATTCAGCAGTCCATAGCTCTGGTAGGTCAGGTAGGTGGGAATCAGGCCGGCAGAAAAAAAGAGCGTCAACCCCAAGATCAGGCTGATCGGACCGCGCAAGCGAAAGCGCGGCTCCGAGAGCGGGTATGCCGCCAGCAGGCAGACTATCAGTGTGAAGGACGTGCCAAGCACCGTGTAGAGGATCGAGTTCCGGTACGCTCGCACGACCGCGTTCGCCCTCGCAATCGCCTCGTACGCCTCCACGTTGAAGCCAATCGGAAACAGCTTCACCGATTGCCTCCACACCGCTTCGCCGTCGCTCACCGAGATCGAAAAGACGTACAGCAGCGGGTAGAGCATCAGGCAGCTGAACCCAATCAGGAACAGGTAGTTCAGATAATCGAACAACCGCATCTTTCTCAGGGTATGCACGGTCTACACCTCGTTACCACAGTCCCTCGCGGTCCTCATTCGTTCTCTTTACGATGTAGTTGGCCCCCACCACCAGAGCAAAGGCCACGATGGAATCGAAAAACCCGATCGCCGCGCCATAGCTGAAGTCAAACTTGATCAGCCCGCGGCGGTAGACATAGGTCGCGATGACGTCCGAAACACTATAGGTGGCCGGCTGTTGCAGCAGGAACGCGCGCTCGAACCCCACCGAAACGATCGACGACACAGAAAGAATCAGCGTGACACTGATCACCGGCAGCAGTCCGGGCAGCGTGACGTACAGGATACGCTGCCAGCGCGACGCGCCGTCCACGATCGCGGCTTCATACAGTTCCGGTGGAATGCCTGTCAGTGCTGCCAGGTAGATGATAGAACCCCAGCCAACGCCCTGCCACACGACAGAACCGACGTACAGGGGCCGAAACCACGCCGACGAGCCGAGGATGCGCCACTTTTCGCCGGTCAGGGCAACCGCGATCTGGTTGACAATGCCGTCGGTGCTGAAAAAGTCGTACATCAGACCGACGATCACCACCACAGCGACGAAATGCGGCAGGTAGCTGATCGACTGGGTCACGCGCTTAAAGAGGCCGTGCTGCTGTTTGACTTCGTTGAGCAACACCGCGAAAACGATCGGCAGCGGATAGGAGATCACCAGTGTCCAGAATCCGAGCACGACCGTGTTTTTCACCACGCGGAAAAAGAAGGGGTCCTCGAAGAACTTGAGGAAATTCTCCAGCCCCACCCACTCACTGCCCCTGACCCCGGCGACGATGTTGTAGTCTTTGAAGGCGATCTGCAGGCCGTACAAGGGATAGAAGCGGAATAGGAAAAAACCGACCAGCACAGGCAGGATCATCACATAGAGCTGCCAGTTATTGCGGAATTCTCTCTCCAGCCGCCCGCGCCAGTCGTGCAGGCGTGAGCGGGGATCGGATATTTCCGGAACCAGTGCAGCGCCTGTTGTCACATCTTCTCGCATGGTTAAACCTTGAGACTGCTAGTGAGAATATGACTCTTGACATACGCCTGCAAGAGCTGTTGGGGGGCTGGCCTCTGGCAGGGCTTGATATCTGACTGGTTGCGGCGCTTACGGTCTTTTGAGTATGAACTGTGAGGAAAAAATGATGCTGCGGATTCGAATACAAGATGTCAGACATCGCATACCCGTGCGCAGTCTACTGGATCACCGATTGACTGTCAAGCAAATAAAATTTCCGGGTGCATCCAAGATTTGGGGTGGGAACAGTCTGGCGGGGAATCGGCGCCAGCGGTGGCTGGCGTTGTTTACCGTCTTTGGGCAAGACGCAGTGCAGGGGCCGGGCCTGGCCGTACGGTGGCGTCCGTCAGTTGGGGAGGGTGCGAGGGCAGGCACAAGGCCGGCTCCTGCGGGGATCTGATGGGACTGGTGGGACGTGGCCTGTCTGGACACCTTCGATTAGGCACCTGTCACCAATATCGACACCCGGTCGGGTAGGCATTAGGGGGGGCGTTGCGGGGGCG
>WTGY01000033.1 GCA_011523365.1 Caldilineaceae bacterium | reverse complement strand
GTAGGGTGGGAGTCAGGATGTACTCCGGGGGCTGAGGGCGGCGGTCGAGCCAGATGCCACACCTTTCTCTACAGAATTCAAAACTACAACATGCGAAGGAGGTTTGGACGGCGGGAGTTTGGGACAGGTCTATCTTCTGCGGTTTGTGTGCGTGCGATATGTTTTGAGCCCAAAGGAGTGTTCAAGATGATTCTGCAGGGCGGTTATCAGGACCTTGGCGACGCGGTGATGCCGGAGTGGAAGGGCCGGCAGAGCTGCTTGTTCAGATTTGACCCGGTTGCGCCGGTGATGGAGGCGGGTTTTGAGGATTATGTGGACGTTGTGTCCAACCTTGTGCATGCGGCGAATCCGGAGACGCGAGAGGCGTACATGGCGGTGGACGAGCGGATGGTTGAGCCGCTGACGGGGCAGTGCTGCGCCGGGGGGCAGGCGGAGGGTCGGGATTCAGGAAGGGAGCAGGTGTGGCATCAGTATGAACCGGGACGGGGCTACTATTTTGACGGTACGATGCTGGAAAGGATGGCGGTGATTGTCATTGCGAATGTTTCGGGTTGCATCGTCTGTCCGGGTGCGTTTCACGGTGAGGCAGGAGAGGACGGGGAGGCACACGTGCTGGCGGCAAATCGGGGATACCTGCTCTCGCCTGAATGTGTGCGAGGGAGCAAGGTTTTTCTGGATCGGAGCGTGAGGTCTTTTCTGCGGATTACGTTTGAAACGGGAACTGCAGTGGTCAGTAGTCAGTAGTCAGTGGCTGGGGGGTTGTGTGGTCCATTTGGGGAGCTGGAGTTGGTTAGCCGGGGAGGTGGTAGATGATGTAGAGGGGTTGGGTGCTGTCGTGGACGATGAGGCGGCCGCCGGGGTACATGTTCATGATTGTGTCGATTTCCTGCATGTAGGGGCCCTCGAGGAGGTATGTGACCGGGCCGGGGTCGAGTTTTTGGAGGTCGAAGGCGCCGAATTCGCGGGAGCGGTCGATTCCGCGGTTTTGGGCGTAGAGGAAGCGGATGGTCTCGTAGGTGAAGCTGCGCTGGCCGGAGTAGTAGTAGATGGTGCCAGGATCGTCGAAGGCGTTGGCGGCGTCGAGGGCCTCCAGATAGTATTGGGGGAATGTGAACTGGAAGGTCGAGCTTTGGGGTAGTTCGACGAAGTAGTATTTCAGATTCCAAAATCCGCCGAAAAGGAGGACTGCGGCGACGGCTGTTGTTGCGACGGCGCGGCCCCATTTGCCGAAGTGGCGGCGGAGTGTGTCGGAGATGAATACGGCGCCGATACCGGCCAGACCGAAGACCCAGGGAATGGCGACGATGGTGCGTCTCATGGCGCCGCTGGACGGTTCGGTCACGACGAGGGTCAGGAGTGCGAAGAAGAGGGCGAGCGCGGCGAACAGATGGGGCGGGTTGCGCCATTTCTTTATGGATATGAACAGGCCGAGGTATGCGAGCAGTGCGGTTCCAAAATCGAGTGCGCCCTTGCCTCCGGAACCGTCGACGGCGTCACGTCTGGGGTTTGAGAAGAGATAGTTCAGCGCGTACCAGGCGCGCTGCGCCAGGAATTGCACGTTTTCCCAAGCAGTGTCTGCCTCTGAGTATTCGCGGTAGTTTCCAACGGACCCGCCCAACATGCGGACGAAGTACTTGTCGGGCGAGTCGAGTATGAGGGAGACGACCGGCCAGGCGACGATCAGGGAGCCGGCGGCGAAGAGGGCCAGAGAGGTCAGTTTTCCTCGAAGCGCTTCTTTATGCAGAAGCATGTAGTATGCGAGCATGGCGGCTACGGCAGCCATGAAGAACGGATAGGCGAAGTAGGTGTAGGGGACCAGTCCCATACAGGCGCCGGCCGGCAGCCAGGGCCAAAGCGATTTGGACCTCATGGCCCACAGCAGCGCTATTGCGGCGATTGTACCGACGAAGGCGAGGGAGATAAGCCCGAATCCGAGGCGGCTGAAGTGGAGGTGCCAGTAGCAGAAGGTGAGGGCGGTGGTGCCGAAGAGGGCGACCCAGCGGCCGAACCCCAATCTCAGGAGCAGATGGGCGGCGGGAATCGTGGCGATGCCGAAGAGGCCCATGGAGAGGCGGACGGAGAATCTGGAGACGTCGAATAGCCAGATCAGGAGTGCAGTCAGGTAGAAAGGTCCGGTGGCCTGACCCATTGCGGAGGTGGAGTACGGCCCGATCCAGCCTTCCTGGAGGATGCGCAGGCCTTCGATTCCGGACCAGGCCTCGTCGCCGTGGAAGCCGGCTGGCATCTCTTCGAGGCGGTATATGCGCAGGAATGCCGCGACGGCGGTGAGGAGAAGGAGTGCGAGGAGCTCCCAGCGGTTGCGGAGGGTCCATTCATTGAGGAACTGCCGGGACCAGTGCCAGTTGGGGTGCGGTGTGAGCCAGACAAGCCCCTGTCGGGGTGCGAGTTTTCGGGGGTCGGGAAGACGCCGGCCGAGGCGGCGGGTGAAGCCGGGCGTGCTTCTGTGCGGGGAGGGGGTTTCGTAGAGAGGGGTACCGCAGGCGTCACAGTAGTGATAGCCGCCGGGGTTTTGTGTACTGCATTGGGTGCAGACGACGTCGACGGGCCGGCCGCAGCGCCCACAGAATTGGGCGTCGGCGCGGTTGGTGTATTCGCAGGCCAGACAGAGCCATCGTTCTAACGGGGGGCCCCTTTCGTCGTCTATGTCTGAAGGGATTGTCATTTCGGCGGAACGGAACTGCAGTAGTCAGTGGTCAGTTGAAAGGGGCGGCGCGGGCTGGGGGAAGGGTGGGGGTTGCCCGTTGC
>WTGY01000116.1 GCA_011523365.1 Caldilineaceae bacterium | reverse complement strand
CCAAGCCATGGTCAGTTCCCATTCCAGTTTCCGCCAGAATAAGCGCCGTCTCTGACCACCACTAACTACTGACTACTGCAGTTCTGGGCGGTCGGGCCTAGTCGGCCCTCCCTTGTGCGGGGGCTCCGCCCCCGCAACGCCCCCCCAACTGCCTAGTCGACCTGGTGTCGACATTGGTGACAGGTGCCTATTCGAACGTGTCCAGCCAGACCGCGTCCCGCCAGTCCCATCAGATCCCCTTACGTGCCGGCCCTGTGCCTGCCCTCGCACCCTCCCCAACTGACGGACGCCACCGTACGCCCAGGCTTGGCGCCTGCACTGCCTCTCGCCCAATGACGGTAAACAACCCCAGCCACCGCTGGCGCCGATTCCCCGCCAGACTGTTCCCACCCCAAAATCTGGGATGCGCCCAAATCTACCCACAGAATTGACAAATGGTCCGTCGGTGGTAGGATACCACGAAACTGAAATGATGCTGGAGTCGGCAGCAACTCTCCAGCATCCGGACGATTGGGAAAGCAGCAACACGCGAGCGAATATGATGGCTGACGAACGATTCTTTGTGACCGGCGCACTCGGCTGTCTTGGGGCCTGGGTTGTCCACAATCTGGTCCGCGAAAACATCGATGTTACCGTTTACGACCTCGGACTCAGCACACACCGGCTTGAGCTGCTGATGGAGCCCGCAGAGATCGCCCGCGTTCACTTCGTCAAAGATGATATCACCGATGCCGAAGCGGTCGCAGGGGCTGTCACCGAATGCGGCGCCAACCGCATCATCCATCTGGCCGCCCTGCAAGTGCCCTTTTGCAGGGCCAACCCCTCACTCGGCGCCGCCGTTAACGTCGTCGGCACCGTCAACGTCTTCGAAGCTGCCAAGCAGGCCGGCATCGCCTCCGTCGTCTACGCCAGCAGTATGGCCGTCTACGGCGGCGCTGACCTCTACGGGCCGGAAGTGAAGGACGGTGACCCCCTTCACCCCCTCAATCTCTACGGCGTCTACAAAGAGGCCAACGAAGGTACAGCCCGTATCTACTGGCAGGATGACGGCATCGCCAGCCTTGCTCTGCGACCCTACACCGTCTACGGCCCCGGTCGCGATCAGGGCATGACCTCCACCCCCACTCAGGCCATGCTCGCCGCCGCCAAGGACGAAGCCTACCAGATCTCCTTCGGCGGTACCTGCGGCTACCAGTATGCCGACGACGTCGCCCGCACATTCATTGAGCTTGCCCGCCTACCCTTCGAAGGCGCAGAGGTCTTCAACATCCGCGGCAGCGTTGCCCATATGTCCGAAATCGTTGACGCCATCGTAGCCGCCGAGCCCAACGCTGCCGGCCGCATCACCTTCGAGGACACGCCCCTTCCCTTCGCAGAGGCACAAAATGAACAGCCCCTGCAGGACCTGCTCGGGGAGGTGCCGTACACCCCCCTTGAAGAAGGTGTCGCCCGCACAATCGCCCATTTCAAGCGTGCGCTCGTCACGGGCAGAATCCAATAACCTTCGACCCCAACGGGCCGCGAACCCACAAAACCTGACTTCACCCTTTACAACCAATTCGCCGAGGAGCAGAAAAGATGAGATGGTTGCGGTTTGAGCACAATGGAAAAACAGTTTACGGCGTCGCCAGTGGCGATACCATCGAGGTAACCGACGCCACCTGGTGCGATATCCTCGCCGGCAAAACCGGTTCCGTCACCGACTCCGTCGACCGGGGCAGCGTGGACCTCCTCTGTCCCATGGACCGGCCCGGCAAGGTCGTCGCCATCGGCCTCAACTACCTGGACCACTGCCGCGAAACCAACACGCCGCCCCCCGATCGCCCCGTCATCTTCACAAAGTTCACCACCAGCATCATCGGCCCCGGCGACGAAATCGTCTGGAGCCCGCTGCTAACCGCCGAGGTCGACTACGAAGCCGAATTGTGCGCAGTCATTGGTAAGACCGCCCGCCATGTCAGCCGCGATGAAGCCCTTGACTACGTCGCCGGCTACACCTGCTCCAACGACGTCAGCGCCCGCGACCTGCAGCTCGGTGATCCCCAATGGATCCGCGGCAAAAGCCTCGACACCTTCTGCCCCATCGGCCCCGCCTTCGTCACCGCCGACGAGGTGCCCGATCCGCAGGATCTCGGCATCCGTTGCCTCCTCAACGGCGAAGTCATGCAGGAAAGCAACACCCGCGAGATGATCTTCGGTGTTGCCGAGCTGATCGAATTCAGCTCCAACGCCTTTACCCTTGAGCCGGGCGACGTCATCCTAACCGGTACCCCCCACGGCGTCGGCATGGGCCGCGACCCCCAGGTCTGGATGAAAGATGGCGACATCGTCGTCATCGAAATCGAAAAACTGGGCCGCCTTGAAAACACCTGCCGCATGGTCTGAGCCCATCCCTCGCAACGCTTCTAACGCAGAAAAGCCCTGGCAATCGCCAGGGCTCTTTCTCTACCGCCTTTCAGGAGGGGCAACTGTGAGTACCATATGAAACAAGGCCCTTCGCGCAGACTCCTGCCCCCTCTGGCCGTCCATTCTCCCCTCTCTCTTTTCTCTCCTCACCTTTTACCCGCCCTTAACTGGGCATTGCGCCGGCCTTAACAGTCCTATGCAACACTTAGCAACAGTGCATCTTCATGCTACAATTGCACAACCAACAAAATGTGTTTTCTGTTTTGCGCAGACCCCGTGTTCCCTATCCAGTTCAATCAAGGAGGATCCAATGAACCGTCAACGTTTTTGGCCGCTGGCGCTTCTCATCGCGCTTGCCCTCATCGTCTCTGCCTGCGGAGCGCCCGCCGCCCCCGTCCAGGTCGACACCGGGTCCGCTGAGGAGGAAGCCGCACCCGCCGCCGCCGATGAGATCATGACCGTCAATCTTGTGGCCCGCTGCAAGGCCAGCCCGCCCTACGAAAACGGCCGCTGCGACAATCTGACCGCCGCCGTCGACGCCGTCAATGCAGTGCTTGAAGGCAGCGACGACAACCGCCGCATCACCCTCGAGACCATCCAGGACGACACCGATTGGGGCGACTATAAGACCGAATTCGAGCTGGCCTCCGACGCCGGCGAGGCCCCCGACATCATCGTCTCCGGCCACGAGCATATCGGCGACTGGGCCTCCGCCGGCTACCTGGTCGACATCTCCGAACAGGTCAACAGCGGCGAATTCCCCGAATTCAGTGATGTCATCGACTCCCTTTGGGAATCGACCATGCTCAACGGCAAGATTTGGGGCATCCCCCAGGACGCCGAAGCCCGTCCCCTCTACTTCAGCAAGCCGCTCCTGGCCGAGCTGGGCTGGAGCGCTGAAGAAATCGATGCCCTTCCGGGACGCATCGAAAGCTGCGACTATACCTGGCAGGATATGTTTGACACCGCCCAGCAGGCCGTCGAGGCCGGGATCGTCGACGAAGGTGATGGCTGGTGGCATCGCCCCTCCAACGGACCCGATTTCCTCTACTACTACTTCGCCGCCGGCGGCGAAATCGAGAGCGACATGGACGCCCTCGTCTTCGACACCGCTGCCGCCCAGACCGTCTATGAGCTGCTCCACAACGCTGCCCACGAGCGCAAAATCATCAGGCCCAACAAGCTGGACGGCGATTGGGACTACCACCGAGAGTACACCGCCAGCTTCACCAATGTTATGTTTGTCTTTGAGGGCACCTGGCGTTGGGCCAGTTGGCACACCAACTATCTCCAGGATCAGGGTGGCGAAGAATATCTCTTCGAAAACGTCGGCTTCGCGCCGATTCCATGCATGGAAGGCGGCATCGGGCAACCCATCACGCTGACCCATCCGTTGGTTTACATGATCAGCACCCAGAGTGAGCACCCGGATCTGGCGCTGCTCCTCCTGGCCAAGACGACCGTCAAAGAACTGAACACGCCCTACGCGGTCGAGAGCGGCCACTTGGGAATCCTCAAGTCACAGGCCGACCACGACGCTTACACCAGCGCCGAGTTCCTCAGCGCCACGCTCCCCCTGTTGGAGCACACGACCTTCCTGCCCAACAGCCCGTACTGGAGCGCCTGGTCCGAAGCCTACTACCTGGGCATCCAGGCCGTCGAGTCCGGCGATCTCTCACCTTCAGAAGCGATTGAGGTCGTCGTCGAGCAGCTCCAGAATGAGCTGGGCGACAACGTGATTATCGAATAGCAGAGTCGGACCGGAGGACCATCAAATGGAGAGTGAGGCATTCCCCCCCTTGCTCTCCATCTTTCCTTCCCTGACAACCGGCCCATGTCGACGAACCTTACAGAATCGGCAACCCAGGCCCCCGGCGCCGGCCGCGGCCGCTGGCTGCTTCTGGCTGCCGGTCTGGTCCTCCTGGGCGTCTTCGTTCTCCCCTGGCTGCGCTTCGTCATCATCGCAGATCAGCGCGTTGCCCTCTCTTTGACAGGGCTGCAAGCTGCAACCATTGGCGTCGTAGAAACCACCGACGGCGGACTCCTCTACAGTAGCTCCTTCTGGCTGTTCTTGGCGCCCCTGGCCGGCATCGTCGGGCTGGCGCTGGGGGCGCTCAACCTGTTCCCGGGCCGTTCCGCCCCCTGGCAAGGCCTCCTCACCCTCCTCGTCAGCGTAGCCTCGGCCGTAGCCGTGTGGGGCGCATTCTCTGCCTCGCAGGAAGTCGCACAAAAGGAAAAAGTAGCCGTAGAAGCCCAGTGGGGACTGTCGCTTGCTTTCCTGGCGCTGCTGTTGCTCCTCGCCGGCGGCCTCATTCTGCTGCGCGAAGCCAGCAGCCAGAAACCTGCCTTCCGCGGCGCGCTCGACGCCCTCAACTTCATGGCGCCGGGCACCGTTCTGGTCATCGTCTTTTTCTTTCTGCCTGCTATCATCCTCTTCATCCTCAGCCTCACCGATCTCTCCAGCGCCAACTTCAGCGAGCCTTGGACCTATGTCGGCTTCGACAACTACAAGCGCATGTTCAGCGATCGCTTCTTCCCCAAGATCCTGCGCAATACTTTCCAATACGTCGCGCTTACACTTCTCTTCTTCAACGTCGGCCTGGCCCTGCTGCTCGCCCTTCTGACCGCCCATGTCAGCCGTCGCGTCGGCTTTCTCTTCCGCCTGCTCTGGCTGCTGCCGCGCATCACTCCGTCCGTCGTCTACATCGTCATGTGGCAGCGCATCGCCCAGCAGCCCCCCTACGGCATACTCAACCAGTTTCTCGGCTGGCTCGGCGTCGAGAACCAGCCCTACTGGATCCCGGAAGCCCCTTGGGTCTTCGTCGTGCTCGTCAACGGCTTCGTCGGCGCCTCCTTCGGCATGATCATCTTCACCTCCGCCATCGAAGCCATCCCCGCCGACCTGATCATCGCCGCCAAAGTGGACGGCGCCGGGGACCTTGCCGTCATCCGCGATATCACCCTGCCTCTGCTGCGCTGGCCCCTGCTCTTCGTCGTCACCTACCAGACGCTCTCGCTGCTCGTCTCATTCGAGTATATCCTCCTGCTCACAAACGGCGGGCCGGGCCTCTTCACCACTGAGGTGTGGGCGCTCACAGCCTACAAGCGCGCGCTCCAGACCTATTTCGGCTCGAACCAGTGGGCCTACGGCGCCGCTTGGGGCTTCGTACTCGTCCTGATCGGCGCCACCCTGTCTGTTATCTATCTGCGCGTTTTCCGCTTCAACGACCTCGTCCAGGAACCGAAAATCGATGTCCTGTAAATCGCGGGGAGCCTTTGTTCCCCTCCATAGCCAACGATCCTTCCGGAGGGAACGAAAATACATTGAGTCAAGGAGGGCCTGAAATTGCCTGATGGACTAGGACCGGTGAAGGTCGTGGGAACGCTCTCAACTGTCCAGATGACATTACAGTCCAGGCGCATAACGCCCGGGCAGGCGCTACCCTATCTTCTGCTCACACTTACGATCCTTCCCATCCTGGCCGGCTATGCCTGGGTCCTGGTCGCCACCTTCTCCCAGCGTACCAACGGACTCCTGCCTCGCGACGCGCAGGGCAATCTCGGCGGCCTCACTCTCGAAAACTGGCAGTTTCTGGCCGAGCCCGATGTCTGGAAGGCCACGCTAAACTCTTTCGGCATCGGCATGAGCATGGTCATCGGCGTCGGCGCCGTCTCCGCCCTCGCCGCCTACGCGCTCTCGCGCATGAACTTCCCCGGCCGTAAAGGCTTCCTCGGCATGACCATGGTCCTGCACGCCTTCCGCCCTGAAATGCTCCTCATCGCCATCTTCCAGGTGCTTCTGTTCATCGGCGGCATCCCTCTAATCGGCAACCTGTTCGGCTTCAATACCGTCGGCGGCGTCGCCCTCGTCATGGTGACGCTCGACCTCCCGCTCGGAATCTGGCTCATGAAGGGCTTCTTCGACAACCTCTCCTGGGACATGGAGCGGGCCGCCCTCATCGACGGCGCCAGCCGCTTTCGCGTCTGGTGGGAAATCCTCCTCCCGCAGATTCGCCCCGGCCTCGCCGCCCTCTCCATCTTCATGTTCATTCAGGGCTGGAACGCCTACCTTATCCCCTTTACCTTCACCATCGGCTCCAAGGTCGCCAACCTGCCGGTCTACATCAACAGCTTCTCCGGTGACACCAGCCTGGTCAGTTGGAACAGAGTGGCGGCCATCGGCCTCTTCCAGCTGATTCCCGTCCTCATCTTCTTTATCTTCACCCAGGAGGCTCTGCTGAATATCTACGGCGGCGGCAGCAAAGGGGGATCCTAGTGCGCGTCGAACTCAACGAACTGACCAAACGCTGGGGCAACGTAACCGGCGCCGACAACATCACCCTCGACATCCAGAGCGGGGAATTCGTTGCCTTCCTCGGCCCTTCGGGATGCGGCAAGACGACCACGCTCCTTATGGTTGCCGGCATCTACAAGCCGACCGCCGGCGAGATCCGCTTCGACGACCGCGTCGTCAACCAAGTCGCGCCCAAAGACCGCAATATCGGCATGGTCTTCCAGAGCTACGCCCTCTACCCCCACATGAGCGTCCGCCAGAACATCGGCTATCCCCTCAAACTCAAGAAATCTCCCGCAGCAGAAATGGAGCAACGCGTGCAGCGGGTAGCCGACATGATGGGCATCGGCCACCTGCTCGACCGCCGCCCAGCCCAGCTCTCCGGCGGCCAGCAGCAGCGCGTTGCTCTCGGCCGCGCCCTTGTCAAGGAACCCAGCCTGCTCCTCTTCGACGAACCCCTCTCCAACCTGGACGCCCGTCTGCGCCTGACCATGCGCAGCGAGATCAAGCGTCTGCAACTCGATCTGGGAATCACCTCCATCTACGTGACTCACGACCAGGTGGAGGCCATGACCATGGCCGACCGCATCGCCGTCATGCAGGAGGGCAAGCTCCAGGCCTACGCGCCGCCCAACGACCTCTACGAGCGGCCGCGCACGATCTTCATCGCCGGTTTCGTCGGCAACCCGCCAATGAATCTGTTCGACGTACAGGTTTTGCGTGAAGGGGAACGTCTTCTTGCCAGGAGGCAGGATCTCGAAATCGAGCTGCCGCCGGAGCGGGGCGTCCGGGCTGCAGGCAAGGAAGAGATAGTCGCCGGCGTTAGACCGGAAGACATTTCGCTTATTCCCGGTGCCGCCGCTTCAAGCGAAGGGGCGCAGGGCGAGGTTTTTGTTGTTGAGCCACTTGGGCGCGATAATTTGGTGGATGTGCGTATCGACGATCTGCATCTCTTCGTCCTGGCCGACCCGCGCCAACCGCTGCAAATTGGCGATCCGGTGAGGCTTCAGTTCGACGGCGACAAATTGCAGCTTTTCGATCCGGAAACCGAACTGTCGCTCCTTTGGACATAGGTATGCTAAAACAGCGTTGTTTTATCGCATCTGCCCCTGCCGTCAAGGCACTTTTTGCCGCATTCCTCACCGCCGTATTCCTCACTGCCGCTTGCACTGCGCCCCGCCTCCCTGGCTTTGGCGGCCGCGATTCCCAGAATGAACGCGGAAACGGCGGTTCCTCAGAGCCCCAAGGGCCGATTATCGAGACTGTCCTGACCGGGTTGTCCAATCCTCGCGGCGTCGCTGTCCTGCCCGATGGTTCGCTCATGGTTGCCGAGGCCGGCACCGGTTACAACGCCGTTGACCCCCAGGAATGGACCGGAAGACTCTCTCACTTCCAGGACACCAACCGTGATGGTGACTTCGAAGATGAAGGCGAACTTACCATCTGGTTTCGCCACCTTCCCACCTACAACGCGCTCCAGGAATACTCAACCTGGCGCGACGAGGTCAGCGGTCCGGGCGACCTGCTGCGCCACTCCGATGGCCACCTCTACCTCAGCGTTGACGGCGGCCACGACCGCATCGGCCTCTACGAGATCAGCCCCTACAAGCGCATAGGACGCAATCTCTCCGCCCGCGGCAACATGAACGGCCTCGCCTTCTCCCGCGATCACGCCCAGATCTATCTGGCCGAAAGCACCGCCAACGCACTCTCTGTCGTAAACATCGCCGACGCCGAACACCGCAAGATCACACAATTCGGCGCGCTCGCCAGCGGCCAGCAATCTGTCCCCGCCGGTGTCGCCGTGGACCCCCGTAACGGCGACCTCCTGGTCGCTCTCTTCTCCGGCGCCCTCGTAATCGAAGGTGAGAAACTCCCAGTCATCACCGGCGACAGCGCAGTCGTGCGCGTAGACCCCGACACCGGCGCGATTACCGACGCCGTACTTGGTCTCACAACCGCCATCGATGTGGCCGTCGATTCTGATGGCAACATCTATGTTGTCGAAATGTGTAGCGGCCACGCCGACCTGATCGAACCCTCTTACGACCTCTTTGACCCGGACCAGACGCCTCTCCACGGCGGCTACCTGCGCTACAGCGGACGCGTCACCGTCTACCCACCGCCCGCCGCAGCCGGTGCACCGCCCCACCAGGCAGCCGACGACGCCACTGTCTTGGCCGACGCCCTCGACATGCCAACCAACATCACCCTCGCGCCCGACGGATCACTTTACGTCTCCACCGGCCAGGGCACACCCAACCGCCCCATCCCCGGCCCCGACGGGCCAACTCGCATCGTCGGAGAAGTCATTCGCATCACCTTGCCGGACGCCAATTAGAGCTCAGAATCCGGCCCCTACACAACCGGATGCGCGTGCAGCACCTCTTCCACGATTTCCACGCCCCAACCCGGGCCAGATGGTGTGGCCATCCGCCCTTCAATGATCTCCGGTACGTTTGACACCATCTCGTCCTTCCACGGCACGTCGTCAATGTCGATCTCCATGATCTTCACGTTCGGCAGCACTGCACACAGGCTCGCGCTGATAAACGAGGACAGATGACTGTAGTAGTTGTGCGGCGCGATGTTCATCTGGAAAGTCTGCGCCAGCTCCCCCACCCGCTTTGACGCCGCAAAGCCGTTCCAGGGCACGTCTATCATCAGATAATCTGACGCCCGCGCCTGTAGATAGGGCAGATACTGGCGCTCATAGTAAAGCGTCTCGCCCGTGCAGATACGCGTGCTCGTCTTGCGCCGCACCTCTGCCAGCGCCTCCGGCTCATACAGATCGATCTCCAGCCACATCAGATGCAGCGATTCCAGCGCCCGTGCGATCTCCAGACAGCTTTCCGGCTTGAAGTTGAAGTTCAAGTCCAATAACAGATCGAAATGCGGCCCCACCGCGTCCCGGAACGTGCCCATCTGCGTAACGATGTGATCAATCAACTCGTTCGACGCAACCTGATCGGTTGCGCCGCCCGGGTTCCGTCCCGGAAAGTAGACGTGTCCCGGATCGCCGGGGAAAAGTATGTTCGTCTTCAGCGCCGTGAATCCCTTCGAAACGACCTCCCGACCCAGCGCAGCCACATCCTCCATCGAACGCAGCGGCGGCGTGCCCATCATTTCATGCACGCGAATCCGGCTCGTCCCGCAATGTGACCAGTACACCCGCACACTCTCCCGTGTCGGTCCGCCAAATAGCTCGACAACCGAGCAGTCCCGCGCCCGCGCCGCGATCTCCACCAGCGCCAGTTCAATACCCGCAATCGCCTTCGCCCCGATCCCGCCCGGACTCGACTGAAACGCCCGGTACATATCCCACCAACGCTGCTCAAACGCCCTCGGATCCCGGCCCATCACCACCGGCGTCAGGTCTCGCACAGCGCCCGCCACGCCGTTCACCGCCTGGTCGCTGCACTCCCCCCAACCCGTGATTCCCTCGTCCGTCTCAACCTTCACCAGTATCCAACTGCGCCACCCGGCGTCCACGACAATCGGCGTAACCGCTGTAATCCGCATCGAAGAATCCTCCCCTGAATCGCGCCTGGCCACAGACGGCTGACGCGCTTGGCGACCAATAGTCACTGACCATTCACTTCAACCGGCAGCTCCCACCGGCCACTCCCAACGTAGGGGCACCCCTTGTGGGTGCCCTCGTGGTCGCACCTGATCCATAAGAAATGAAAAACCAGCATGCACAAACAGCAAGAACGGGATAGTTTGCCCAATATCAGTCTGCTATACTGGCCTCATGAACACTCAACAGGCAGTGCAGACACGTGAGGACACCATCCTCCACCATCGCGAGCGCCTCAACGCCGTCCTCCTCCACATCCAGGAGAACATCGACGCGCCCCTGACCGTCGAGACGCTGGCCGAAGTAGCCGGTTTTTCACCCTTCTACTTCCACCGTATCTTCGCTGCCTACCTCCACGAGACCACCAGCGACTACGTACGCCGCATCCGCCTCGAATGGGCCGCCCGACGCCTTATCCTCAGTAGCGACCAGGTGACGCGGATCGCCCTGGAAGCCGGTTACGAAACGCCCGCCGCATTTGGCCGCGCTTTCAAGAAACGCTTCCAGGTCAGCCCCCGCGCCTTCCGCAGAGTGCGCCGGCCTACACTTTACGCAAACTACTGGGAACCGCTTCTCCTGCAGCCAGAATTCCGCCAACGACCCGATCGCGAACTGCTCTACATCCCCTGTGTCGGCGCCGAAGCGGACAGCGAAACCGTTTGGACAACGCTAAAACAACACGCAGGCATGGCCGGAGGGGTAGTTTCTGCCATCGACTCTCTCCAACCGCCCCCCTACGTACAGGTCTGCCGCGACCACCCCATCAAGGCCAACTCCGCACGTGACGAAATGCGGGTCGATGCCGGCATCCTTCTCGAGGAGAACGCTTCCATCCAGCCGCGCAATCCGGTCGGCGTCCAGAATCTGGAGGGCGGACTCTATGCTGTCTTTCATCACCGCGGAAGTCGCCGCGATGCCATGTGGCAGGCCATCTACAAGCGCTGGCTGCCGCAAACCGAAATCAGTCTGCGCGACGCACCGCCCTACGCAGAAAGCACCGCCCTTCCCGACCTGCAGCGCCGCCAGGACGAGACAGTTGCCTTCTACCTACCCATCAACGGCTCGCTATACGAGCTACAGAAAAAGGAGACACAAATGTCCCCCTCAGTTAAGACTAAAACACAGCCAGACCGCCGGATGATCAGCATCACTCGACATGTCTATATTGGCCAGCTCAAGGACCACCTGCGCGAGTCCTACGAGCAACTGGCGGCGCTGATTGCCGAAACCGGCGTAGAACAGGACGGTAAGCCGGTCGCCATCTACCACGGCCACGTAAACGAGGAGAACAACGGGCCTGTCGAGGTCGGCATCCCCGTCAAAACGGTTCCCAACGTCAGCGGTGACATTCAGAGTGAAACCTTGGCCGGAGGCTCCACTGCCTATGTAGAGCTAACTCTGCGTCAGGCCCACTTTCCTGAGATACTGGGATTCTACGACCTGGTCTACAAATGGATCGAAGAGAACGGCCTCCAGATCGCTGGCTCCCCCCGCGAGGAATATGCCACCAGCCCCATGGACAATAAAGCAGTCATGGATCAACCCTTCCTGGACATCGTTTGGCCGTACAAGTAGTCGAAGCAAAGAGAGGGGCTGAGGTGAGAGAGAACCCTGGCTCTCACGCCTCACCCCTGGCCCCTTACTCAGCCTCCGTCGGGCTGTGCTTCTTCAACCACATCCGTAGCGGGACATCCTCGTCCGTCGGCGAAAAACGGCCGTTCGCATTCACGCTCCAGCCCAGCAGTTGACGCCGAATCGGGCTGACGCTCTCCCACAGATGGTCGACCGTCATGTCGTCCTTCGTCCGCAGCCAGCGATAGCCGTAGCCGTAAAACAGCACCCGCCGCGTGATGTCGGACCAGTTCGGACTGGCCGTATGCCACAGCCGCCGGTCAAAGAACACCGCGTCCCCCGGCTTGGCCAGAACCGGCATTGCCCCCTCCGGCTGACCTATGCCGCTCTCAGGCCTGTCGATCGTATCCCGCACGTGGCTCCGCGGCACAACCCAGAAGTTTCCCCGCCCCTGCTCGCTCGTATCCGACAGAAAATACGCCACCTTCAGCGACAGCCGCGGCCGCGGATGGCTCTCCATTTCCACATTGACGCGGCCGCTGTCCTGGTGCCAGCTGAACGTCTTGTCATTCGGCTCCTCTCCATTCGGCGGCGTCACAATCAAGTGCGCGTGGTACAAAAAGATATTCCAGCCCAGGATCCCCCATACTTTGGGCAGGACCCGCTCGTAATCGATCAGATCGATGAAGAACGGATCATCAGGAATAAAATTGGGATAGAACAACGCAATGCGCGGGTCGTGCCCCTCCGCCAACTTCGCCTTGTGGATCCGTTCCGTCAATTCAACACCATGTTCCACCTGCTCTGCCGAAAGGGCATTCCTCACGTAGATAATACCGGTCTCGTTGAAAGTCTGCCGTTCTTCCTCCGTCAAACGGTGCTCAAGCGATGCCGCGCTCAGGTCAGACATTGGTTCTCTCCTCCCCTGATATTGAGTCAAGTGCCCACACAATGCAGTTAGTGTAGCATGAAACTGTTCTCATGCGACCCTCCTCGTACACGGGGGTGCATCCCAATATTGGGGCGATCATACGTATACCTGCGAAAGCAACCAAACTACGTATAGTCACCGCTCTTTTCTCAGGCAGGCCAAACGGTGTCACTCCCTCCTCAATCCTCTCCACTCTCTCTTCGCATTTGGGCGGTCGGGCCTATTCGGCCCTCCCTTGTGCGGGGGCTCCGCCCC
>WTGY01000052.1 GCA_011523365.1 Caldilineaceae bacterium | reverse complement strand
CGATGGCATGAAATCCCTATCTGACCAGCTTCGCCCCAATATTGGGATGCACCCCCATGGCAGGTGGTCTTTGCACGGTGGACTTTATTGCGCTACAATTCTATGATATTATTCTCGCGCCCTTCGTCTAGACGATTGGGTTGGCTGTTTTTTGCTGGCGGACATTGGCATATACAATTATCCCGGTGCCTTCTCTGCCCTAGTATAATGTAGCGTATTGGAAAACGAGGTCTCATACAATGGTTAATCAGTTAGCGCGCCTTGGAGCGGAGCCAGTTGGGGTCCATCCCGAAGGCCTCTCCACGGCGGCGATAGACGCCCCTTCCCTTGAGTCCTTCCTGAACGGCGATGGTGAACTGGTCGATGCTTTTTCGCAGGGAATCGATGCCTGGTGGGAACGGACGGCAGAGGCAAAGGCAAGCGAACACTACTACTATTTTCAGCCGGTAGATTCACTTGAGGGGCCATGGGTACATACTGAGGGTAAGCGCAAGCTGATGTTTGCGACCTACAGTTACCTGGGACTGATTAACCATCCTCGCATTGTGGCAGCAGCCAAAGAGGCAGCAGACAAATATGGAACCGGCACTCATGGCGTCCGCATTCTCGGCGGCACGCTAGATCTCCACACCAAGATGGAGAGGACGATTGCCGATTTCGCCCAGCGAGAAGAGGCCATTGTATACAGTTCCGGCTATGTTACCAATCTGGCTACAGTGAGCACGCTTGTCGGGCGGGGAGATTGGGTGTTTTCGGACAGGTGGAACCATGCGAGTATTGTTGATGGCTGTTTGCTGGCCAGAGGCAAGTTTGTCCGATTCCGCCACAACGACATGGATGACCTCGAAAGACAGTTGCGGCGTGCTCCGGAAGAGGCAGGGAAGCTGGTCATCGCGGACGCCGTGTTTTCGATGGACGGCGACATCTTCAATCTGCCGGATGCGCATGAGATTTGCAGGCGGTACAATGCTAGGCTGATGCTGGACGAGGCGCACAGCATCGGCGTGCTGGGCAAGACCGGACACGGGATCGAGGAGCACTTTGATATGTACGGCTCCATCGATCTTAAAATGGGTACACTCAGCAAGGCGATTCCGGGCATTGGCGGCTATGTGGCGGGCAGCGACAAGCTTGTCACATATCTGCGGCATACTGCGCGCGGCTTCGTATTCAGTGCCGCTTTGCCGCCGTCGGTGGCAGCTGCCATTACCGAAGGCTTCAACGTACTGGAAGATGAAGGTACAGAGCGCAATCGCATCCTCCTCCGCAATGCGCAGCAGTTCACTAGCGGTCTGCAGGCAGCCGGTTTCGACACCGGCCAGACCGAGTCGCCGATTGTTCCAATCATGGTCGGGACTGAAGAACGCGCATTTGCAATGACCAAATTCTGTCAAGACAACGGCATATTTGTACTGCCCGTTCTGCCGCCGGCCGTAAAGGAAGGGACTGCCCGCTTGCGGGCCAACGTTACGGCTGCCCACACTGAAGAAGACATTGAGTTTGCATTGAGCGTCTTCATCAAGGCGGGACGCCATATTGGCGTGATTGAATGAGGCTAGTAGGGCAGATTGCAGGAGTGCCGGGTGCGCCGGTCATTTGCCGCGCAATAGGGCCGAGACTTAAGGGTGACGAAGCAGACTCACAATGAAACGGGTCGTCTCCATCAGCTTGGGCAGCAGCAAGCGCGATAAACGGGTCGAGACCACGATCCGGGACGAGGAGGTCGTTCTGGAGCGGATCGGCGCCGATGGAGACCAGAAACGGATGCGTCAACTGTTTCTGGAATATGACGGCCAAGTGGATGCCTTCGGTTTTGGCGGCGCAGACCTCGGCCTGGAGGTAAACGACCGCTACTTTCCGCTCCACTCCGTCCGCAGCATCGTAGCCGGCATACAATCGCCCGTGGTTGATGGCGGCGGCATTCGCACCGTTGTCGAGCGACAGACTGCGCGGCGACTTCAGAATCTCCTGCCCCCTCATTCCAAGAATGTGCTTTTCTGTGTGGCTGTCGGCCGCTACGCGATGGTGCGCGGCTTTCTGGACATGGGCTATCAGCCGCTGTTTGGCGACCTGGCTTTCGGGCTGGGGATCCCGGTATTCTTGCGGCGCCTGAGTACACTCCATCTGCTGGCAGGGATTTTGCTTCCGGTAATGTCCCGTCTTCCGTTTTCGTGGATCTACCCCACGGGTGAGAAGCAGGAGCAGATCGTCCCGAAATTCGGTGCGCAATACAGTTGGGCCTCAATCATTGCAGACGATTTCCATTACATCAGGCAGCACTTGCCTTCGAACCTAGAAGGCAAGACCGTAGTGACCAACACGACGACGGACGAGGACGTGGGGCTTCTCAAGGAGCGAGGTGTGTCCCATCTGGCTACGGTGACGCCGCGGTTGGATGGCCGCAGTTTTGGGACGAATGTGATGGAGGCGGCTCTTACAGCACTTGCAGGCAAGGGGCGCCCGCTTTCGACTTTGGAACTGCAAGAGATGTTGGATGATGAGGGGATGACTCCCAGCCTGCTTTCACTGTCGCAATGAGCCAGGGCAATAGCAAAGCAACTTAAACCGTGCACGGTTTTAGGCGGCAGTCACGGGTTCAACTACATAGGCCCGACAGGGGCATTCACCGAAAGGGAGCAGCAATTGGCGACGAACAACCGGACCGTCTTGAGGAATGCCGAGTGCCTGGTAACGATGAACGAAGCGCGCGAAGAGATCACTGACGGCGCGCTCGTTATGGAAGGTCCACGGATCGTCTGGGTGGGGGCAACGGCCGACTTGCCGGCCGAGTACATGGATGGAGCGAGCGCGGACTCTTCGACGACTTACCTTGACGCGCGAGGGAAGATCGTCCTCCCCGGCTTTATCAATACGCACCATCACTTCTTTCAGACACTTACACGGGTTGTGCCGGCCGCGCAGAACGGCGTGCTTTTCGACTGGCTGCGCGCTCTGTTTCCGATTTGGTCTTGTATCGGTCCTGAGGATGTGCATGTCAGCACACAAGTGGCTTTGACGGAACTACTGTTGAGTGGATGCACGACCAGCAGTGATCACCACTACCTGTGGCAAAACGGTACGCGTCTGGACCACCAGTTTGAGGCCGCTGAGGAGATTGGCGTCCGTTTCCATGGCGCGCGAGGCAGCGTCAGCCTGGGCGAGAGCAGGGGGGGCTTGCCGCCGGACTGGATGACGGAGCAGGAGCCGGATATTCTTGTCGAGTCGCGGAGATTGGTGGAGGAGTATCATGACGCATCCCGCTTTTCCATGCGGCGGGTGGTGATTGGCCCGACGAGCCCGTTCAGCGTCACGCAGGAGCTGATGCGCGACTGCGCCGCCCTAGCCCGCTCCTTCGGTCCTGAGATGGATGTTCACCTTCATACGCATCTGGCCGAGACTCTCGACGAACAGGATTTCTGCATGGACCGGTTCGGTTACCGGCCAGGAACGTATGCAGAGGTTGTGGACTGGTTAGGCGACGACGTCTGGCATGCTCACTGCGTGCATTTGAACGAGGAGGAGGTCGGTCAGTTTGCAAAGACCAGGACGGGTGCGGCGCACTGTCCTACGAGCAACATGCGACTGGCGAGCGGGATCTCCCCGGTGCGGGCGATGCGGGATGCAGGCGTACACGTGGGGTTGGGCGTGGATGGCAGCGCCAGCAATGATGGCAGCAATTTGATGGAAGAGGTGCGACAGTGCCTGTTGCTGCAGCGGGTAATGGGCAATCCCAAGGGCATGACGGCGCGGGAGGCGCTGGAGATCGCAACACTGGGGGGAGCTGACGTGTTAGGACGGGACGATGTCGGCGCGCTGGTATCGGGGATGGCCGCGGATGTTATCGGGTTCGACCTGTCGGCGCTCACATTTGCGGGCGGTAAGGTGCATGACCCGGTTGCGGCGCTGGTTTTCTGTTCGCCGCAGCCTGTCGACTTCTCCTTTGTCAATGGGCGGCTTCTGGTTGAGGATGGTGTTCCCCATCACATTGACGTGCCCAAGCTGGCTGAACGCCACAATGAGGCAGCCTTGGCGTTGATGCGACGGGCCGAGGGGAGTTAGCGGCTGAGTCTGTGGAGCGGAAGTAGGCTTGCCTAAGGGGTAAGAACGCCATCAGCCCTGCGCTTGCGCATCCGCATCACGATGCGTATATTGGATCGCAGTTTCCATGGGCGGCCTTACCGATTTCACCGATGCGCAGCCAGACAGTCATACTTACCCACGAACTTGCAGATTTTGATGCGCTAGCCTCCTTGCTGGGGGGAGCCCTGCTTTTCCCACAAGCGCTGCCGGTCCTGCCGTGGAAACTGAAGCGCAACGTCCAGGCCTTCCTTTCGCTGTACCGGAACCAGTTTCCTTTCGTCGATCCACGACATCTGCCGCGCGGCAGCGTGGAGTTGGCGATTGTCGTCGACACGCGGAGGTTTAACGCGGTAAAGGGAATGGGGGAAGAATGCCGGCACCTGGTGATTGACCACCATAGTGCGACCGAGCCGCTGCCATCGGGTTGGGAAGTCTGGCAGGATTCCCTTGGTCCTCATACGACGGGTGCCAATGCCACGCTGCTGGTTGAGCGATTGATGCAGCAGAACAGAGGGCTTTCCCCGTTTCAGTCCACCCTGCTGGCGTTGGGCATTTACGAAGACACCGGCAGCCTGTTGTACCCCTCCACGACGCATCGCGACATTCGTTGCGCGGCCTGGCTCGTCGAGCAGGACGCCCGTCTGGACGTGATGCGACGTTTCCTGAATTTCCCTCCCACTGATGCGCAGAAAGAACTCTCCTCACAGTTGACTGATGGCGCGGAGCATTTGACGGTTGCGGGTCAGAACGTCGTGCTGGCGATGGCGGATGCCCCCGGTTACGAAGATGAACTCAGCGGTCTTGCACACCGGCTGAACGATCTTTTCAACCCTGATGCACTGTTTGTCGTTGTGAACTTAGCGGATCGCGTGCAAGTTGTGGCGCGTAGCAACACCGATGCTATCGACGTCGGGCTGATTACTGAGCATCTCGGGGGCGGAGGCCACAAGCGAGCAGCTGCTGCCCTGCTGGAAGGGACCGATTTTGCGGCCGTTAGGGAGCGTATCGGCCAGTTGGTTCAAGAGCACGCGGTGGCTCCGCCAACCGTAGCACAAATCATGAGCCGCGGTCGACCACGTACACTAGAGGACGGGATGACCGTTGCCGATGCGATGGAGTTGATGCAGCGCTACGGTCATGAAGGGTTTCCCGTTCTTCACAGAGGAGAGGACGGCCGCGGCAGGTTGGTGGGGATCTTGACTCGACGCGAGGCAGACCGGACCCTCGGCCACCGGCTGGGCATGCTACCGGTTCATAAAGTGATGCGCCAAGGAGAGTATACGATTCGCGCGAATGCCCCAATCAACACGCTTCACAAGCTGATGATCGAGAGTGGTTGGGGACAGATTCCTGTTGTGGATGCCGGCGGCGAGATGGTTGGAATTGTTACGCGAACGGATCTGCTCAAACTTTGGGGCGAAGAGAGAGAGGCTTCGCCAAAGGTCCCGGACATCAGTCGAGAGCTAGGCGAGATCCTGTCGGAGAGCCAACACCGGCTCCTCTGGCTGGTCGGAGAGACCGCGACCGAAATGGGACATGCCGTGTACATCGTCGGGGGATTCGTGCGAGACCTGCTGCTGGGGAGCTTTGACGGCGCCCACGGAGCTGGATTCCTGGACATGGACCTGGTGGTCGAGGGCGATGCCATTGAACTCGCGGCGCGAATACAGAGCAGGTGCGGGGGACGGGTTGTCAGTCACGCTCGTTTCGGAACTGCCAAGTGGATTCTGGACGAGCCGGATTTTCCGTTGACATGCGCGGATTTAGCGGCCAGTGGCGAGGGGCGTGATCAGGGCAAGTTGCCAAATCATCTCGATTTCGTTACTGCGCGTACTGAGTTCTATACAGAGCCAACGGTCCTACCAACCGTTGAGCAGGGCAGCATCAAACTTGACCTGCACCGGAGGGATTTTACGGTCAATACGCTGGCGGTTGCTCTCACTCCGGACCGATGGGGCGACCTGCTGGACTTCTATGGCGGTCTGTCGGACTTGAGGACCGGGATAGTGCGGGTACTACACAGTCTAAGTTTTGTGGATGACCCGACAAGAATCCTTCGCGCTGTGCGGTATGAACAGAGGTTTCGATTTCGGATCGATGCGCGGACTCAGGAGCATCTTCTGGATGCGGCACCGCTGCTTGGGCGGGTTACGGCGGCGCGAATTCGACAGGAGCTGGACCGGATATTCCAAGAAGAGAGACCGGAAGATACAGTTCAACGCCTGGACGAATTGGGCATTCTCAGCCGGATACATCCTGCATTGCGGGCCGGAGAGTCCTTTGCCAGTCGGTGCGCATCGCTTCGGGATTTCCTGAAGGCGGGGAGGCCAGTTGAGGCAGGGAACGGGGGTGACGAAAGTGAGATTGAGGCGCTGGCAGGTCAGCTGCAACTGGACGACACGCCGGTCGAACGACTCTATTGGGGACTTCTCATTTTCGATGTGCTGCGGGTAGATGGCGAAAACGAAGGCAAGGCGTCACCGATCGAAAAGGAACTGAGCGAAAGGCTGCGGCTGCGAGGAAGAACACAGGGGCTGATGCGCCAGCTCTGGATGGTTAAGAAACACTTGCCGGAGTTGACCGATTTACAGCAACGGCCAAGCGAAGTAGTGGCCATTCTCGACAGGGTGCAGCCGGCTGTGTTGCTGCTGCTTTCGCTTGTGGACGAGGATCCCTTGCTGCACAGGCGATTGAACTGCTACGTGCACAGATGGCGGCACGTTCGCCCCGCGCTGGATGGAAGAGATCTCCTCCAGATGGGATTGCCTCCGGGCCCGGGGTATGGGCAGATCATGCGCAGATTGCGCCAGGGTCTTCTCGATGGGGAGATCGAGGCCGGCGAGGCGGAACGCCAGCTGGCAGAGTCAATGGTACAGGAAATGTTGGAGGCAGCCTGAACAGCGCTGCCAGCACCCACGAGGAAATCTACAATGAAGATCACGGCAATCAGACCAGTTTTTGCGCAGGGTGAGCGAAAAACGTTCGTCTTTGTTAAAGTGGAGACGGATCAGCCAGGGCTGGTGGGGTGGGGAGAAGCCACTGTAGAGGGGAAACCGCGGGCGGTGGCCGGCTGCGTACAGGACATGGAGCCGATGATCCAAGGCTTCAGTCCGCTTGAGGTGGAGCACTGCTGGCAGGTCCTCTATCGCAGCGGTTTCTGGCGGCAGGGCGTTATCGGTCTGTCCGCTCTCTCGGGGATCGACCAGGCCTTGTGGGACATCAAGGGCAAGGAGGCGGGCAAGCCAATCTGTGAGCTTCTCGGCGGAAAGGTGCGGGACCGTGTGCGGATGTACACGCACTTCGGCGGCGACACACCCGAAGCGATGGCAGAGAGCGCGCTTTCGAAGGCGGCGAAGGGTTGGGACGCGGTCAAGACGGTCCCGATACCAATCACAAACATCCTGGACGGGCCGAGGGTGCTGGATGAAGCGGAGGCCGGGCTGAAAGCGGTGCGGGAGGCGGTCGGCAACGGCGTGGATATTCTGTTGGATATGCACGGGCGGGTTACGCCGCAGATGGCGATTCGCTACGCGCATCGATTTGAGCCGTACTATCCCTTTTTCATGGAGGAGCCGGTGCAGGCGGAGAATCCGGCGGCGATGGCGCAGGTCGCCCGCGCTACCAATATTCCGATTGCCACGGGCGAGCGACTTTTCACGCGCTGGGGCTTTCGCGAGATTCTTGAGACGGGCGCGGCGAGCCTGTTGCAGCCGGACGCTTGCCACGCCGGCGGCATCAGCGAGATTCGGCGCATTGCGGCGCAGGCGGAGGTCTATTACGCCGGCCTTGCGCCCCACAACCCCTATGGTCCGGTGTCGACGGCGGCCTGCGTCCACGTGGATTTCACGGCGCCCAACTTTGTCATTCAAGAGATGGTTGACCCTGACGATTCGCCACTCTCAATGACGGAGTTCGTCGTCGAGCCGTTGTCGGTTGTCGACGGACACATATTGCCGCCCGAAAGACCGGGGCTTGGTGTGGAAGTGGACGAAGCAGCGTGCTCTCGCCATGCACCGGACTTCAGTTCAGGTGAGCTGCGGAGCTTCTCCCGGTCCTATCTTGCCCGCCACCGAGACGGCGGAATTGCCGATTCCTGAGCCAGGTTCGCGCCTTGTAAGGGCGGACCTTTCTACATAACCCGAGGCGAAGCTATCTCATGGCCCCGATTCTCTCCGGCAAACGAATCGTACTCGGCATCAGCGGCGGCATCGCGGCCTATAAGGCGGTGACGCTGGCCAGCCGGCTTACCCAGGCCAACGCTCTGGTGGACGTGATCATGACTCACTCGGCGGCAAAGTTCGTCGCGCCGGTGACCTTTCAGTCGATCACGCAGCGGAGCGTTGCGACCGACACTTTCGAATTCTGGCATGATGCGGGCAGGTTGCGCATCGGGCACGTGGCGCTGGCGCATGCAGCGGACCTGTTCATCATCGCGCCGGCGACGGCCCACACCATTGCTCGGCTTGCTCTTGGTCTGAGCGACGATCTGTTGAGCATCACAGCGCTCAGCTACAAGGGTCCGATGCTGCTGGCTCCGGCTATGGAGACCAACATGTGGACGCATCCGGCGACGATGCGTAATGTGCAGACGCTACAGGATTGGGGTGTGGACTTTATCGGGCCTGCTGAGGGCAGGCTGGCTTCCGGCGAAGTGGGAGAGGGTCGAGTTGCGGAGCCGGAGGAGATCTTTGAGGTGGCATGCAAGGTGATTGGACGGGGGGGACCTCTTGACGGGCTGCGGGTGGTGATAACGGCGGGCGGGACACGGGAGCCGATTGATCCGGTCCGGTTTGTGGGAAATCATTCGACCGGGAAGATGGGTTCAGCGCTGGCGCGGGCTGCGCGTGACCTTGGCGCGGATACGGTCCTCGTTCATGCACCGCTGTCGGTGCATCCGCCCGGCGGGATCACGCTCATACCGGTGCACACGGCCCAGCAGATGTATTCGGCAGTAATGGAAGAGTTGCCGGAGACGGATGTACTGATCGGCGCGGCGGCGGTGGCCGATTACCGCCCCACGGACAGCGCTGACTACAAGCTGAAAAAATCGCCACAGCATCAAGTGATTTCGTTAGAGAGGACGCCGGATATTCTGCATGAGGTTGGCATGAAGCGGGGGGACGGCCGTCCGGGACCGGGTCTTGTCATCGGTTTTGCTGCGGAGACGAACGATCTGGAGGCGAACGCGATCGATAAGTTGAAGCGGAAGAACCTCGATCTCGTCGTTCTCAATGACGTGAGCGCAGCGGACAGCGGCTTCGCGGTGGATACGAACCGGGTTACTCTGTTCGAGCGGGGGGGAAACCGGGAAGCCTGGCCGCTTATGAGTAAGGATGAGGTCGCGCAGGCGATTATGCAGCGGGTTGTCGTGCGCTTGGGGAGGCTGGACTGGAAAGGGTCTCAGGCGAGAGCCAGGGGCGACTGATCCTAGCGCTGGTAAGCTGTGGACAGGTGAATTGAACTATGCATTC
Organism: Caldilineaceae bacterium; assembly: GCA_011523365.1. GTDB lineage: Bacteria > Chloroflexota > Anaerolineae > Caldilineales > Caldilineaceae > Bin5. The sequence continues at coordinate 52,141 of WTGY01000052.1, read as the reverse complement.
TGCGCTTTGAACGACATGCAAGGAATCTTGCTATGCCTCTCACTTGCAAGCAGGAACGGGAGATCGCGGGTGCGCTGAGGGAAGTCGATCCTGCACAGATCTCAGTGTCCAGAGAATTGTCGGCGGCACAGCGGTCGCAGCAAGGACTCTCGATGATTCGAGTCGCCGAGGGCGTTGTATCCTACCGGTTACGCACACTCCGGCCAGAATTGACCGAAGGAATGTCGCTAGGACTGGCGCGCAAGGCAGCTTTGGGAGGGAGGGAGGCGGTGGCAGAGGACCCGAAACAGGAGTTCGGAAATTTCCTTCGTGAAGTGCTTGATGCACTTGAAGAGACGAGCGTCACCTATGTGGTGGGAGGAGCCGTTGCCGTTTGGGGATGGGGTGAGGCCCGAACAACACGGGACTTCGATGTCGTAGTTGATTTGCCGGTGGAGCGGATGGCCGAGTTTTCCAGGGCGCTTGAGGCCAGAGGGATGCTCGTACCTGTGGAAGTCATTCTCGACCTCTACATTTCGCCGGCGGACTTGCCAATCAACGCCATCCACATGCCAACAGGCTACAAGCTGGAAGTTTTCCTGCTGCGACCCGACGATGCGCTTCGGGCAAGTGCATTGCAACGTCGACTGCTAGTCGACTTCGGTCCGGGTATCGGCGAGGCCTATGTCCATTCGCCTGAGGATCTGATCCTCTATAAGCTTCAGTACTACCGTCTGAGCGGCCAAACCAAGCATATCCGTGACATCGGCAGCATCGTCGCCACGGTGGGCGATGACAGTCTTGAGAAGGACTATCTTTGGCAGTGGATTAACAGGCTGGATCTGACCGAGATGTGGTTGGAGATCAGGAAGCAGCTGATGGGACCAGATGGCTAGTACGGGGGGTCTGCCGGGCCCTCGTAGCCACACATGCCGATCCGCGGCGAATTTACGACAGGTAGAAACATCTCATCTTCATGCAAATGCCCGTTCGAGTGCCGGTCGCAAAATAGGCAAGGCCCGCCTTCATATAGGCATTCTATGCATACCCAGTCTGCTTGTTTGTGGCAGGCCGTGCATTCCATCGTTGGCGCGCTGTTGCGCGCTAACATTCGAATAGGTTTACCCGACCAGATACCTGAACGCACAGCAAGTGCGGAAATCAGCAATTTGGTTGGTGTGCCGAAGTCATACTTGTATTCCGCCTCTGTTTCCAACTCAAAGACGTCGGCGATCTGTGCGGACATTCTCCTGGATTCGGCGATTGCCCAATCGATTTCAGTCTGTCTATCATAGTAGATTTCGTTGATCAGAAAGTGGCTCAAGTGGCCACAACATTCGAGCCAGATGGCCCGCAGGTATAGATCCAACTGATCAAGCGTGGCCTGGCCAGCAATTTCCAGGTGCAACCAGTAGTCCGAAGTCCAAACATCCTCGATCAGCAGGTGAAATATCTTCTGCCGTTTCCCCGACCCCTTAGCATCAGATTCGATTGCGCTGGCACGCTCGGCACAGGTCTCCAGATGACGAGTCATTCCCCAGCGAGTGTATGCCATGCCACTGAACTGACAGTTTCCCCTTGTTGCCCTTCTGCGAGCCATTTTTTCTCCTTTCCCTACAATGGCTGAGTCAGAAGTAAGAGTTGGTCCAATCACATCCTATTCTTCGCTGATCTCTACGACAATCCAATCGGTACCCGTCCGGCCGAAGGTCTCGGGCGCGTACATTTCCTCTGCCTTGGCGGAGGGCGCAACGAAGGCGCCTGGCGTGGTGGCGCGTGCCAGGTAGCTGTACTCGTAGACGCCTGCCCACAGATACGGGGTGAAGGCCTCGGCGCGTTCGTCGCGCAGGTTCTGATGCTGGTACCAGCTGCCCCACCAGCGGCGCCCGGTCTGAGACCCGTTGGAATCTCGCGGGGTAGCGGCGGTTACGGCCAGATCCGAGTTAAGGATCTCCAGGCCGGCGGGCAGGGGGTCCACCAAGGCAACGTGGACACGACGTGAGGGGGCGGCCATCGTCAGCTTGACGCGAACGCGGGCCCCGGCTCGGATGCGCCAGATGCCATCCTCATCGCGAATTACGTCGGCGGGTTCGTCCACGGCCTCGTAGATGCGCTCGACGGTGAAGCCGTGATCCAGGGGATCCAGGCTGAGGTCGTTGGGGGCGTAGCGCAGGCCCAGCCGGTAGTAGAGCCGGCCATGGCCCTCTTTCTGGATCAACAGGGGCAGGTCGCCTCCGGCGTTACCTGATATTTCGTGTACGAAATGCATGGGCAGGTCCAGGCCTACGTTGTCGGTCGAACGACCCTGAAAGGTCTGGCTGGCTGCAAACTGCTCACCGAGCCAGATTCTGGCGACGAAATCGGGCGTTTGGGACTCAAAGCGGTTGAAATAGCGGTCCATCGCGAGGAGCACCCACACGTTTTCCTGCGTGTTGTTCCAGCGGCCGGCGGTACGATGGCCGAGTAGGCCCCGTACGAGCCTGGCTATCAGATCGCTGTCGGGTTGATCAGCGACAAGCGCCTCCAAGAGAACAGCATCGGCGCGTCGGTTTGAGTGGAGCAAGAGGTAGTCGCCGTCGCTATAGCCGGACGCGACCGTTGCCGCGCCGGCAGTCTCGGCAACACGGTTGGTGATGAATCGCCGCATTTCGGTAACGGTGGACTGGGAGGAGGCATCGCCGGTCAGGACGAAAAGCAGCCAGCCGATGCTTTCCAGAGAGAGGTTATCCAGTCCTGCTTCTCTCACCAGTGACCGGGCCCTGGCAGGATCTTCGTCTCTGAGCAGTTTGCGGACATAGAGGGCATAGGAGGAGAGTCCACGGCGGGCATCGATTCCGTACCAGGAAGGGAAATGCTGTTCGATATTGCGGAGGTATTGGAGAGAACGGCTCACCGTTTCGTCAGGCACAGAGTACCCCTTCTGACGGGCTCGGGCGAGTGCGTGTGCGACGTGGACGCTGTGATAGGGCCAGATTTCACCGCCGCGCCGCCAGATTGGGAAGCCGCCGCCGTAGTCCTGCATTGCCTGTAGTGTCTGAAGGTCTCTTGCCACTGACCGTTCGATTTCATCCGGGGGAGGCAGGCCCGCGGCGTCGAATGCGGCGAGTACATCCCGCAGCGCGGCCACGGCAAGGATGCGGGAGGCGATCTGTTCGGAGGAGTCGAACGGGTAGCGGACCAGGTAGAGGAATGCGTCGGTCAGCGCCTGCAGAGCGGTGGAGGAAAGTGTCACTTCGAGGCCACCGTAGGAAGGAATTGCGTCGGCGGGCGGGCGAACGGGCTGCAGGACCGCGCCGCTGTCGTCGATCTCTCCGTAGACGGCGAAGGCTTCTGTTGTCGCGGGAGTGAACACGGGCAGACTAATCTCGGCCGCGTCGGCTGTGGTGGGTTGGTTGGCATCAATGGCGGCGAACTGGAAACGGGACGTGCCGGCGCTGGTTGTGGTTGTCGGGAAGCGCAGTTCGACGCGGTCATTGGCAGGAACAGTCACGGCGTAGCCGGCGGCTCCTTCCACTCCGCTCTCTCCCTTCAGATTGGCGTTCGACCCGCGGACGATCGCTTGTACTTCCATTGCCACGTCGGTCTGGTTTTGCAGCACGACGGGCAGCTCGAAGTTGTCGCCGAAGTTAAGGAAGCGCGGGGCGGAGGGACGCACCATGAGGGGCAGGCGGGCGGTCAGGTTGGATTCGCCGGCACCGAAGAAACGGCCACCGGCAACGGCGACAACCATTACCCTGTAGCGGGTGAGATTGTCAGGAAGTGTGACCTGCACGCTGGCGCGGCCGTCCTGGTCTGTATGAACTTCGGGCGCGAAGAGAGCTAACGGGTCAAAGTTGAGGCGGGCCCGTATCGACTGCCCGCCGCCATCGTCGGCACCTTCTTCTTCGGCCGATTCGTCGGCCATGGCCATTTCTGCCATAGCAGGGGCTGCCGCCGCCATAGCCATGGACCTTGATTGCATCATTGTCTGGGGAGGTTGGGGGGTTCCAGTCGGCGCAGGTGTTCCGTCTTGCAAGGAAATGTTGCTGGCAAGCAGGAGATCGTCGCGGTTGTAGTAGTCGCTGACGCCGCGCCCGCGCTGGCTGTAGAAGACAGTCACGGGGTCGATGAGTTGGTAACCGGTCAGGGCGAGGATTGCCTCGTCGACAACAACGACAGCAAACTCGGCGCCGGCAATGGGTTCGCCGTTGGCGTCCTGTACCGACACATCGATCATGGTTTCTGCTCCAGGCTCCAGGCGGGCTTCCCTGGGCTGCGCATTGACCTGGAGCGTACGACTCAGCGGCGGAATCGTCAGATTGAGCCTGCCGCGGGCATAGGCTGGGCGGGGCGGCAGTCCCTGAAGCGCGTTGCCGGCATCGTCGACGCGGTCGCCTGCCCCGACAAGGTCCACCTGCAGATGTATGTTGGGAATGTGGTCCTCTTCGACTGGCACGCGCAGCGTGTAGGTGGGGCCTTCCATGGTGAACCGCTGGCTGGAGACAAGGCCGTCGCGCCGTAGGGTCAGGAGACCCTCTGCGGGGTAGAAGGGAGCCTGCACCAGGATTTCGGCCATGTCACCCGGGGCATAGTCCTCGCTGTCGGGAATGAGCTGCAGCTCCTCCCGTTCCAGGTTGGCGCTGGGCGGGCGCTGACCGCCGGTCACCCAGCGGGTCAGTTCGGTACGGTTGAGCCGGCCGGCGCCGTCGGCAACGGTGGCGGTAATGCGGTACTCGCCGCCGACTGCGGTATCAAAGGAGCAGGTGGCGAACTCATACTCATTTTCGTTCTGGTCAGAGGCGGCTGTCGTCTCGACAGTGCACTCCTGCGTGTTCTTTTCGACCTGGCTCCAGGCGCCTTGGCGATACTCCCAATCCAACAGAGCTGCTCTTACCTCCGCGCTGTGCCCTTCGATAGCAGTCCCATCGATATCGGTTATCACGACTTCGACAGACAAGGGCTCGCCTTGTTCGACGAAGTAGCGCGCTGTGCGCATGCCGACGTAACGGTCCGCCGGATGGAGCAGGAGAGCGGAGCTGCTACTCCAGGCCTGGCGATTGACGTCGATTACGGTCGCGGTAGCGTCAATGTGAGTGGGGTATGTCCTCGCCTCTTCGTTACTGTCTGCGTCAGAGCCAGTCCCGTCGGCGGGTGTGTGGAAGTCGATGCGGAGGACGTGCTGGCCGGCGGCGTCGGTGCGGGAGTTGAAGGAGGCGTGACCGAGGTAGTCTGAATGTCGGGGATAGCCCCACCACGGGAGCCATTTCCCGAAGACAAAGTCGGACCAGTTTGGTGGTTCATAGGAACCTTCCGAGGCCGAGACGTCCCAGCTTACTTCAGCGCTAGGAAGCGGACCGCCGGCAAAGTAGCTGGCGCTGACGGTGGCGAGGGCGTGGCCGCCGGCAATGTGGGGGCCTTCGCTAAGGGAGGCGCTGACTTCATATTCGGGCCGGCGGAACTCCTGAATCTGAAAGACGTGGTCGTGGCGGGACTCATAGTCGTCGTCGAAGGCGGACTGCATTTCGATCCAGGCGTAACCCAGATTTACGTTGTCCGGCAGGTCAAACTGAAAGTGGAAGCCGCCCAAGGGGTTGATGTTGGCACTGCCCGTGTGAATCAGATTGTTTGACGAATCGCGAACAGTATAGTCGAGTACGGACGGCGCTCCTTCGGGGAAAAGGCTTACGTCGCCTTCGGGGCTGCGTTCGGTTTGACGCATCCAGCCTTTGACGCTGACCGTCTCGCCTGGGCGGTACATTTTGCGGTCGTCGAAAACATAGTAGCGAATGTCGGCGCGCTCGGCGCGCTGCTGCCAACCGTTCCAACCGGTCTCTGTCCTGTAGTATTCGTAACGATTTTCGGGGAGGAAGGTTACGTCGTCGCCGCGGCGGGCGATGAGCAGTTGGGAGCTGTTCCGGGGCAGCCTCAACAGGGCTGAGCCGGTCTCGTTGGTGACTTCCTGTACGTCCTGCGGCCAGAGAGAGACCTCAACAGCGCTCAGCGGCGCACCGTCAGTCAGACTGTTGGCCCACACGTACATCTCATCGGCGTCGACAAAGGCATCGAGGCCTATGTTGGTCACCTGGACCCAGCTGATAACACGCGTCTCTTGCAGCTGCCGGTTGAGGAGGGCTGAGAGCATTCCCGCCTCCGGCTCGATGTACAGGATAGTGTGGCCCGTGTCGCCGTCGAGCGCTCCGGTAAGATCGATTGCAGTTTCGATTACAGTGTCAAATTGACGGCTGATCTCCACTTTGCGCTCCATGACCAGCTCGCCGGGGGGCTGGATCTGGTCGTCACGCCAGCGGTTGCTCCGCCACTGCTGGTATTCGACGTACTGCTCCGGTGTGACGCGATAGGCGCGCACATTTACCGCGTAGACATTGACCGTGTAAATGGGAAAAGCAAGTTTACCATAGGGGTCAAGAATGGTAATCGGGCCGTGACTGCCTGCGGAAAGGAATGCCTCCATGGGTCCGACTGTGAACTGGGTCTGCGCGTCTTCGCGGAGTGACTGGCCGAAAATGTCGGTCAGTCCAGAGGCGATGGTTACGTCATAGGTGGTTCTTGCCTTTGTGTTGCCAACGATCCAGATTGAATCACCAAAGAGTTCATAGGAGATGTAGTCGAGCTCGGGCTCAATGGTGATCAGTGATGGGTCGAACGACTCGGTGTCGATGGGATTGTTGAAGCGCAAGGAGAGGGGGCTGTTGGGCGGGCACTGAGCACCTCCTCCCCAACCGCACGCCTGCTGTCGGAGGACAAGGGGGCCGGGGGTAGTGAAGCTGAAGCTCTGGGGATGGGCGGTAACCAGAGGTCCTTCGGCGGACGGAGTGCCGGGTGTGAAGGTGACGGTTATGGTCGTGTCCGAGGGTAAAGTTTCTTCGGACACGAAGGCCAGCCAGCGGTTTTCAGCTGACGTTACAGTCAGGCGTTCAACGCGGGAATCGGCCTTAATTTCGTCCTGGCTGGCTTGGCGTACCGGGTACCGGCGGCCCTGGGCCGTAACCTGGATGTGCTCGATCAGTGCAGAGGGGTCGATGTGCTGGTCGAAAGAGGCGAAGAAGACAGGGTCACGCGGGAACGGTCCGCCGGTCGGATAGGCGTATTGGAGAGTCGGCGCCGGTGTACGGAAGGTCCAGCTGACTCTTGCTTCAAGTTTCGATCCGTCGGCGGCCAGAACACCTGCAGGAATGGAGGCGGAAAACTCGGTGGCCATGGGCATTCTGGCAGAACCATCAGCGCCGGCTTGAAAGAGGAGGGTCCTAGTACCGACCCAGCGCCAACGGCCCGGGATTTCAGGCTTAAGGTCGACTGGAATGTCTTCTGAGGCCAGTTCCTGATGGCTGGCGAGAGGAACCATGGGACGACTAAATGTTACGCTAAGCTGCGGCGCGAGCGGGACTTCGCCTTCGGGGGCAAAGCGGAGAACTGCGAAGGGTCCATCGATCTGTGCAGCGGGAGGCGCCTCAGGTTGGGGAGGTGGAAAAGGAAGCTCCACTTCCTGGCCGGGGCGCGGGGGGGGGAGACTCTGAACGGGGAGCCGAACCTGGGTGACGTCGGACTCTTCCTCCTGGAGTGGCGGCAGGCGGGTCAGCAGCTTCTGTAATTGCGCGGGAGACAGCGGTGTTGTCTCGGCGAGGGGTGGACGGGCCTGTCGGCCGTCCCAGTCGGGCTGGCCTTCGCTTAGAGAAAAGGGTGGGGAGTCGGATTCGTCGAATTCCTCGTCGAATTGGACAGAGAATTCGTCTAGGTAGACGTCAACGAACGGTTCCTCTTCATTTATTGCTGACACACTGACGCTGCCCAGAGGCAGTTCTTCGGGTGCGCTTAGGCTACATCCGAGAAATGTGAAGGCCATGAGAAGAGGCGGCAACAGTCGGAGAATTCGGTTGGACATGGCTTCAGTCTCCTTAAGGGACGGCTGCGCGAGTTTGACCCAACTCGTCCGAAGTCAGAGAGTCCGGCGCAGGAGGCGCCGGCCCTTTGCCTGCGGCACCCTGCAACAAGGGTCAGGCGCCAAGGCTGGCAAGTAACATCTCAAAAAACTCTGCTCCCACGTAGGCGGCCAGTGCGTGCTTTATGATTTTGCCGCTGATCACGACCGCAAGAAACTTGAGCACGGGCATCCGCAGGGCACCGGCGAGGATTCCGGCGAAGTCGAAGATGGGCAAAGGTAGGATGGCAAGAATAAACAGCGCGGGCGAAGTAAAGCGGGTGGTCATGTTGTGGAGAAGGGTGTTAAGTCTTCCCTCGTTGCTGACGAGATTGCGGCCAGCTTTGCCTGCCAGGTAGCCGGACAGTTCTCCCAGTCCACTGCCGAAGCCGGCGACGACACCGAGGAGAAGGGGATTCAGGTGGGCGCCAAGGGCGAGAATGAGGGCCAGCCCGGGGGCGGGCAGAATCACGGTCGCGCTTCCGATCAGGCTTATCAGAAAGCTGCTCAGGTACCCCCACTGGCTGAACCGCTGCACCAGTTCTCTCTGCGTGCCGAGCCAAAATGCACCAACGACGATGGCTATGATACCGAGAATCTGAAGGGCCGTAAGCCACGGATTGGGTCTTGAGGAAGCATGCTCTTCTTCCCCGGCTTCTTTGGTACCGGTCAGGTTTACGGTGTCACCGAATTGACGGGTCTTGTTGTGAATCAGTTCGGATTCGCCGTTCGAGTTCATGAAAATGCTCGCGACTGAGTTCTACTCGGTCCTACACAGGGAGTATGGGTGCGAAAACTCAATGTTGTTGTTCGAGATCCGATGACTAGAGTGGGCTCAAAATGAAAACCGACTTCATGCTGATTCGCAGTTCGTATTGCAAAAAAGCAGACATGACAGGCGCGTCACTATCGTATGCTCTGCGCGGAAAGTTCCTGCGGCGTACGCGTGCGTAGTGGAGGATTCCGGCTTCTTCAGTTCATGCCTGCAACAGAGTGTTCTCCAATGAATTTTGCCTTAAGGAAGGCCAAGGCAGATGCGTAGGGTCAGAGTCCGGGCTTTTCAGAGTGTCTCCGATCGGTAAGCGATAGGTAGGGCAAGCGTCTACGTGTTGACTCAACTGAACCTAATCCGCTTCTTCAATCTCGACGGTATCCAGGCGATCGCCTGGGGAGCTGGCTCCCCTTGGTTCGCGCAGGGAGATCGAATAGAGCACGTCCATGCCTTCGACGACCTCGCCGAAGATAGTATGGTTGCCGTTCAGCCAGGGTGTTTCGGCAAAGGTCAAGAAGAACTGGCTGCCATTAGTGTTGGGCCCTGCGTTTGCCATCGCAAGGAGGCCGGCGCGATCGAACTGGAGGCTGGCAACTATTTCGTCCTGGAACTGATAGCCGGGGCCTCCTGCGCCACTGTTTGTGGGATCTCCGCCCTGGGCCATAAAGTTTTCAATTACCCGGTGAAAGTGGGTGTCGTTGTAGAAGCCGTCACGGGCCAGAAAGACGAAGTTGTTGACCGTAACCGGTGCTTCTTCTGCGAACAGTTTGATGCGAATATCGCCTTTCTCCGTCTTGAAGACGGCGTGGTACTCAGTATCGGGATCGATAGTCATTTCGGGACCCGTTTCGTACATGCCATTGCGTTCGGCGGGTTCCATGGCGGCGGCGGCGCCTTCTTCAACAGCCTGAGAATCATCGGTTGATTGCGTGGGGGCGGTACAGGATGAGAAGGCGAGAGCGGTGAGCACCAGGAGGAAGAGTGCCAATCTTGCAGGCCGCTGAATGGAACCGGCGGCGTAGTCTGCGAGACAGTTTCTTCTTGTCCAACCAAAGCTTGCGGACAGTCGACAAGCGGGACTGCCCTGGTGCCCGGAGGAATCTCTGGCTGGTGTGAGCCAAGGCTGGGAATCAGGTAACAAAGTAAACTCCTTTTGAAATGGATCGGAATGCAGGGCCGAGGGTGCCGGATGTCCGTGTTCAGGTGTTCTGAAACTCAAGTTTCCAGAGTGCGAACAGTGCCAGCAGGAGGGCAGCCAGACCGACAATGACGGCCTCCTGCAAGTTGGCTTGTGTCAAGAAAATGGAGGCCAGACCGGTTGCTCCCGTAGTAAGATAACACAGAAGGACGGCTTCGCGCTGACTTCCGGTACGCCGGGCGAGCCTGTGGCTGACGTGGTCTTTGCCCGCAGTGGTGAGAGGATTCTTGCCACGTCGCAGGCGGCTGAAGAAGACAAGGGTGGTGTCAAAGATGGGCAACGCCAGTACGAGAATTGGTATCATCCAAGTAATGCTTGCACTGTTGGCGGGGAAACGCAGCTTGATGCCGACGGCGGCCAGGAGGAAACCGAGGAACAGGCTGCCTGTGTCACCCATAAAGACCTGGGCCGGATTCCAGTTGTAGACGAGAAAACCGATGCAAGCGCCGAAGAGGGCAGCGGCTAAGGTTCCGACGAGGTATTGGTCGCTCATCGCGGCCAGGAGCGTGAAGAAGGCGGCGGCGATAGTGGCAACACCGCTGGAGAGTCCGTCCATATTGTCCAACAGATTGAACGCGTTGGTAATTCCGACCACCCAGAAAAGCGTCAGGGCTATGTCCAAGATGCCGTGAAAGAGACGGACTTGCACGCCTGAGAGAATGAGAATGAAGGCGGCGGCGAATTGAAACAGCAGCTTGAAGTAGCTCCCCATGCCGCGGCTGTCGTCCAGTGCGCCGACGATACTGACCAGCGTGGCGCCGACGAAGATTCCCACGACTTCGCTGACGTAGCTGCGTTCGCCCCAGAGGGCAAGGGCAGCGATAAAGGCGATGTAGATGGCGGCACCACCCATCAGGGGCACGGGCGCGCTGTGGATTTTGCGCGCTGAGGGGTTGTCCAGGATGCCCAGTTTCAGGGCCGCATAACGCACCAGAGGTGTGCCGCCGATGGCGATCACCAGGGCGCTAGCCGCCATCAGAAGAAAGGAACTCATAAGCCCACCGCGATTCGGGTGCCTGTCCGGTTATTCAAGAGAATCGACAAAGGATTGGATGCCGGCCTTCTCGCTGTCGGGCGCGAGAGACAGAGCGGATTCTGCGAACTGGCGGGCTTGACGGTTGTCGCCCAACTCAGAATGCAACCTGGCCAATTGGAACGGAAAGCGGTAGTCCTCAGGGGCGAGGGCTATGAGGCGGTGCAGAATGTCGGCTGATTCCTCCAGTCGCCCGTATTCTTCGTTGACCTCGGCGATAAGGCGGTACACGGAGATCACCGAGTCTCTGTGGCCATAGCCACTGTCTATCAGGGAAACGGCCCGGTCAGCCCATTGGGATGCTTCTTCAGGGCGACTGAGCGAGCGCGATAGCACGATCAGATTGCGTACAGCGTTGAGGTCGGTCGGGTGGTAGTCGAAGGTCTTTGAAATCGTCTCATAGGCGGCGTCCAGATCGCCAGAGTTGGACTGCACCGACGCTTTGTGGGTGAGCAGAACCAGGCTATTCGGCAGCGTTTCCAGCCCGCGGTCCAGAATCTGGGACAGTTTCTCGGGCTGGTTCAAGCGGGAATACAGTTCTGCCAGAAAGGCGTAGGTATTTTCGAAGCGGTTGTCCAGGGTCAGACTATGCTGGAATGAGGCTTCTGCCTCATCAAGCCGGTCCATCAAGGCCAAGACCTGGCCGCGTTCATTCCATAGGTGGGCAACATTGGGGCTCAGAGACAGGGCAGCGTCATAGTATTGCAGGCTGAGCTCCAGCTGCGGGATACGGTTCTGCGGATCCTGGGAAAGGGTGGACCAACGCCGGTGCAGGCGGGCAAGGTTGGCGGTGTGATCGGTGTTCAGAGGATTAACTTCCTGGGCCTTTTGCAGAACAGTCCTGGCGGCTGTGAGGACGCCGACCTGACTCAGGCGAGCCATATCATCGACATCCAGATCCAGGATGTCCTGGAGCGAGGGTTCGGCCGGCATAGCCGCGGGGGTTTCGCTGGGCGCGTGCACAGCTTGTTCGAGCAGGCTACGGCCGAGGAAGAGCATATAGTAGTCCTCTGTGGGCCGAACTGCCAGGGCACGACGGTACAGATCTGAGCTTTCTACCCATGCGCCGCCGGAGTCAAAACTCTGGCCCTGTTTGTAGAAGACGTCGGCACGCACCTGAGCAATGTTTATACCTCCGATGATGTAGAAGACGGTTACTGTGAAGAGAAGCGTTGCGCCGACAGTAACCAGACCGCGGCCAAGCCAGGCACGCCTCGTCTCGGCCAGAACATGCCAGGCGAGGACCAGGCCTGTCAGCAGGCACCAGAGGACAACGATCCAAGTATAAATGCTGTAGTGCCCGGCGATATGGTCAAGTTGCTCGGCAACGGTACCGGTTCTGGTGCTGGGAAGAAGGCGAGCGGCGTGGAAGAGGCCGTAGATCAACCAGGCGGCGCAGAGCAGCAGGCCGTACTGAGCTGCTGAACGGGCCAAAATGCCGCCAGTGCCCACGCTTTTGCGCGTACTGGCTGCTTTGTTGCGGAGGCGGGCCGGTGAAGCGCTTTCTCTAGCGCGTGGCGCCGACGGCAGTCCTGGAAGTTGAAGCATGACGGCGGAGGCGGCCAGTACGGTCGCGACCAACCAGGTGAAGAAGACGAGCCACAGGATCTCGGTCAGGCCGCCCGCAGCTGGGGACGAGGCGGGAGATCCCAGCCCGGCGAACAGAATCGAGAATGGATTCGACAGTCCCTGGAAATTGACCGTGAATAGGAAGACCAGCGTCAACATTACCAAAGCGTCGGGCAGAATGGTTGAAGGCAGGCGGAGGTCCCAGGACACAGCGAAACCTCTGACCTGACGGCGTCCGCGCCTCTGGTTTGCTCGTGAGGAAGAACGCCTGTTTCCGGGTTTCACGTTCTGCGGGGCATTGGGCGCGGGCTGACCGGCAGCGTAATCGCCGGGCGCGAATGTCTCCGGGTTGAGCCAGCGCATGCCCAGCGCCAGTATGAGGGCCACGATTGCCCAGAAGTAGATGCGCGTAGATGCGATGGCAATGCCGAGGTGAATCTCGACGTAGTGGGCGATGATCGCGGACAGGGAGGCGACCAAGAGGAGCTGGCGAGGGCGTTGGGCGGGCTGGATTGACGATCCTGGCTGAAGGAAGACTGCCAGAGTAACGTAGGCGATCAGCCCGAGAATCAGACCGGTTGGCCAGTTTACCCCCAGGAAGCCGACGCTGACGCCGCGCAGCAGAAAGAGGAGACTGAGGAGGAGACCTCCACCGAGGTGCATGGTAAAGAATAGAATGCCATCGCGACGGGAACGGATGAGCCCGAGCCAGCGCAGCGCCCAGTAGAAGATGGAAAGGAACAGGAGCGAGGCGGCCAGCAGGCCGACAACGCCGGTCATGGCCAGACTGTCCCAAGTTTCGTTGTGGGCACGGTCGGGGCTGGCGTTACGGGATTCCCACTGTGCCAGCTCAGGAGGATAGAAGCGATTGAAGGCCATCCACAGCGTTTCGGGGCCGTAGCCGATCAGGGGGCGCAGTGGGTTGAACGGATCTTCGTTGCCGTCGGGATAGGCCAGCGGCTGGTGGGGGGAGATCATCGCGGCTGTGCCCTCCCAGATCAGGACGCGGACGCGGCCTGTGCCGGTGGCGCTATCCAGCATCGTGGTCAGACGTCCCCAGATTGGGATTTGACTGAAAGCGTTACCCAGCGCAGTCGTATTCAGGAGGATGAGCAGAAGGAGGCCGACGAAGCCCAGTCCGACCCAGGATGCAGTCCAGGCGCGGTAGTGGCGCGGACGCATTGCGGTCAGTAGAAGGAGAACAAAGACGTACATTCCGCAGGCGAGGCCGAGCCAGGGTCCGCGGCTCTGCGACCAGAATATGGCGAGCAACTGAACTACGAGGACAAACAGAAAGGAACCGCCTGCGATAACACCGGCCAAACCTGGTTCGCCGGCGGGGGTTTGCCTGTCTGCTTGCGGCGATGCGGCGTCATCTGGCTGGGGACCGCTGGACAGCAGATAGGCGAAGCAGGAGAAGGTGCGTTCAAGCGTGAGGAAGAAGGCCATGATCAGATGTGCGGCGAGGAAGATGGGATTGCCGGCACTGGAAGTGATGCGGGCGGTTACGTCCTGGCCCCAAGGCAGGGGATCCTTGCCGAAATGCTGGAAGACGCCGTAGATGGAGATGGGGAGGCTGGTGATGATTACCGTATGTTGGAGACGCCGGAGCTGGGACGGCTGTCTCAGGTGGGCGGCCGTAAGCAGGGCGATGATCAGATAGCTGGAGAATGTGTAGGCGCCCTGCAGTCGGTGGTAGGAGCCCCACCAGCTGACGGCCGGCGAGATGCTAAGAAGGGTACTGAGAGCATAGGCGAGGGCCAGCAGCAGGACGGGCAGCAGGAGCGGCTGCTTCCAGAGGCTGCCAAGTTTCCATTCAAATGGGGGCTGCGCACTGTCTGGTGCAGTTGGGACACTGTTACGCGCCTGAGGCGGTCCTGCGCCGGCGGGCAGCCAGAGCCGTCCGCCGTCAAGTATCTTTACAAGATAGGCCAAGAGCATGACCAGAGAGATGGAACGGATCAGGCTGATCTTGTCGGGCTCGAAGACGCGGCTGGAGAAGGTGTTGAAAAAGAGCGGCGCGATTATCAGGGCAGCGAGCCAGCCGGCCTCGATTACGGATTCACAGTATTGCTGAATCTTCGTGTGACGCATGGTGGGCCCGATCGTTTGGAGGGCGCGGCGCGGGAATTGAAAACAGCGTTACAGGCACGCCATTCCAGACAGTCCTATGAACGCGGAGGCGCAATATTCGCCGACTGGAGCCGGCCTGGGAGCTGCCTTCAGTCGCATTGCTTACATTCCATTCTCAGTTCTGACTTTCTGCCAGGCTTGCGCCAACTCCGTGAAGGCCAGGGCAGGCTCGTTCGGTCGCGTGTCATGAAATCTGCCGGTATTGTAGGTCAGGACCAGTTCCTGGCGGGCGCGAGTGATGCCAACATAGAGGAGACGCAGGCGTTCGGCTGCAAATTCCCGCCGAGCTTCTCGAGTCGCCACTCCCTCTATGTATTCGTCGAGCGTCCCCATGTGTAGTTGCCTGGTCTGCTCCAGGGCTTCCTCTGTCAGATTGAGGTTGTCGCGAATGAACCTGGGTTGCCCGCGGTAGTATTCGTGGTCTCCGCCGCTGGGGAAACTGTAGTTGCTGACGGATGCCAAATGGACTCGGTCCCATTCCAGGCCCTTAGCCGTGTGCATGGTTGCAACGGTCACTTTGCCGGCGGGTGGTTCAAACCCCCGCGTCTCTTCGCCAAACCCCAGAAAGCGGCGCTTGTTGGCGGCGGCTTGCTCCAACTCCTTTGTCAGTTCGGGCAGTCGCAGCTCAGGCCGCTCGCGGACACTGTTTGCCAGGAGGATGGCTGCGCTGTGGGCCAGGGCACGTTCGGGCGCTTCCGTAAAGAGGTCCTGTCCTAGGGTGAGAACCAGTTCGTCGACGGGCAGCACCGCGGCTGAACACCAGCGTCTGAGGTCTTGGCGGAACCGGTCTACTACGGGCCGGAAGCTATCAAAGTCGTCGATCCAGGCTAGCTCCTGCAGCCAGTCGTCGCCGGCTGCAGGGTAGACGAAGCGCTCCGGAAGTCGGAGCTGGCCGAGCGCTTTGGCGAAGCGCATCGCCGGCGGGGGCAAATCACTTTCGTGCGCGTTCCGGTTGGATTCCGAACCAGCTGCAAGCCAGGATGGAGGCGACTCCTCTGAGTCATGCGGGGGGGATTCCGCATCCGGCAGCAGAGGGGCATGGGAGCAACTTCGCCGCGCCCACCAGACATCGGTCCACAGTGAACGCAGATGGGAGGGGTTGGCGGGCTGGCTGATGTAGCGCATTGCCTTGACGAGCGCGTCTACGGCAACGCGGGTGGTACTGGTTGATCGGAGTAAGGAATCGTCGAATGGGAGCCCGGCATTTTCGAGAGCATGGCTGAATTCTGCGCCGCGGCGGTTATCGGGGACGAGCAATGCGACTGTTTTTTCGGTGTGCCTGGACAGCCAGCGTTGCAGGCTGGTCACCAGAATTCTGATCTCATCGGCGGGCGTGAGAGGCGGGTCATAAAAGTAGACGGCCGGGTCTCCGGGGTCGGGATTGCGCTGGGGATCGCCTTCCTCGGTGGGCAGAATGTAGGGTGGGGAGAGGGCCTGGTCCGGCGAAAGAACGGGATGCTCCCGACGGCTCCAATCGATGAAACAGTTGGCCATCTCGATGATGGGCATGGCGCTGCGGCCCGAGTTGGGCAGGGGTAGGGAACGGACAGTTTCCCTACTGACGAAGTCTCTGAGGAAGCGGGGATCGGCGCTGGTAAAGGTCGTGTTGATGGCCTGGTTGGGGTCCCCCACTCGGACCCAGTTTCCATGGGCAGCGGTCAGCAGTGAGAGCATCTGCTCTTGCAGCGTGCTGCTGTCCTGGGCTTCGTCTTCGAGCACGAAGGGCCAGCGCTGTTGCAGACGCGCCAGGAGGTTGTCATCGGTCTCGAGGGCCTGGAGGGCGAGGACGATAAGGTCGTCAAAGTCGACGCCGCCGCGCACACTGAGGCCGCGCTGGTAGTCGCGGCAGACCTGGAGCCCAAAAGAGAGTAGCGGCCAGGCGCCGGACTGCCGCTGCAGCAGATTTTCGAGGGATTCGGGATCGGATCGCAACTCCTTGACGCGTCGAATGACGGCTTCGGCGATTTCCTGCGCGGTGCCGGGAAGCTGGCGCTCCATGTTGCGGGGATTCTGGAGGTCCTCCGGTCTGATGTATGCGCCGAGGAAGTCGGGATAAGTCTGCAGGTAGTTGTTTACCGCCTGACGTTTGATGTCCTGGCTCAATCTTTCGTCAATGATGTCGAAGTCTTCACCGAGGGCAACCAAGCCCGGGCGTTCGCGGACGATTTCATGGGCAAGACTGTGGATTGTTCCGACGCGGAAGCCGCTGGGGAGGAGGCTACGGCTTTCGACGACGCGACTGATACTGCTGCGGAAATTCTCTGCGGCGGCGTTGGTAAAGGTGACTACGAGGACTTCCCTATCGTCCAAGGGGCCAGTGGCTGACAGTTTGTGCACCAGTTTGGCAGCCAGGTGACTCAGGGTGAAGGTCTTGCCGCTGCCTGGCACGGCGCTGATTCCGAGGCGACCTCCATCGTAGGTGAGGATCTCCTCCTGTGCAGGGCGCAGTTGCTGTTCAGCGACCATAAAGTTGTTGGCAGTTGGCGGGCAAGGTAGCGGGTTGGCCCCGTAGCTGAGATGCGCGGTGGGGTTAGCCGGTGTGGAATGGGATCACAGTGCAATCTCAGGCCAGAGGTCCGAGAACTCTCAGGACTCCGACAAACCGGCCCTTTGCATCGAGACTTGCGTGCGTGATCAGTGCGGGAGCGGAGCGGCCGTCCTCCAGCTTCACCGTCATCTTGCGATCACGGTGAAGTTCGACCATCGTCTTTGTGGCGTTGAGGTTACTGGTATCGTAATAGATTCGGACGCGCTGGTCTTCCGGGTGATTGTCGCTGCCGAACTCCACGATTTTGACTTCGTCCAGCACGGCCACCGGCTCGGCCATTGGGTCCAGATAGAGCGTTGCTTTCATGCAAGACCTTCCACGTAATTGGGTCGATGTGGGCCGGTCGGCTTGCCTGTGCAGAGCCGATTGTACGAGTCAGATTTGCCCGATTCTGACCGGAAGGAATCTCTTTTTCACTGCACGCCACGACGTTCAGATCCGTGGCAAGCCAAGAGCATTCTAGCAGACCGCCGAAAACCAGAGCAAACTGGGAGACCCGCCATGGCCGAAACTCGCGCGGACCGGTTCAGTCTGTTAGCTGGCCGGCATCCAAGCGCGCGGGGCAATGCCTTCGACGTGAGTCTTGACGTCGACGACGGCGGGACGGTTTGAGGCGAAGGCACGATCGAGAGCACCGGGGAGCTCTTCGGGCTTGTGAACTGTGATTCCGAGGGCGCCGAAGGACTCGGCAATTCTGGCGAAGTCGGCGTCCTCAAAGAGCCAGAGCTCATCGGAGCCGGCGGTGCGACCTCCGTATATCTGCTCTACACCGCCCTGTTCCTGGTTGAGAGAGTGATTGTTGTTAACGACGGTTACGGTGTTGATTCCGCAACGGACTGCGGTTTCCAGCTCTGCGATGTGATACCAGATTCCGCCGTCGCCGGTGAAGCAGAGGACGGGGCGATCGGGCTGCGCGCACTTTGCACCCATGGCGGCGGGCAGGCCCCATCCCAGCGACCCGGAGCAGCGAATGTAGCTCTGGTCGGCGTGTTTCAGGTCGAGCATGGTCCCGGTCCAGACTCCGGCGTGGCCGGTGTCGGAAACTAGAACAGCATCGGAGGGAAGGTAGTCGCTCAGTTCGCGGCAGAGGCGTTCCGGGCGCATGGGAAGGATATCAGAGTTCAGCAGGTGGAACACGTCCTCCTTCCACTCCTGGACAAGCTCCTGAACGCGTTCAAGCCAGGTTTGTCGCGTGTTGCCGGGGGCGGCGCGGTCGATCATGCGCCTGAGGCTGCTCTTGACATCGCCTTGCAGACCTACCTGGACGGGGTAGTTGCGGCCGATCTCTTCGGGGTTGACGTCAAGCTGGATTATGGGCGTGCCCTGGGGGGGAATCTGGTAGGAGTTGGTTACCTGACCGCCGGCGTGGCTGCCGACGAAGAAGACGAGATCGGCTTCATACATGAGCTGGTTTGAGCAGGCGCGGGAGTACGAGCCGGGGACGCCCACAGCCAGTATGTGATCGGAAGGGAACATGTTTTTGGCGTTGAGGGACGTTGCCACGGGGACTGCGAGTTTTTCGGCCAGTTCGATGAGTTCGTTGCGGGCATCAGAGGCTACGACTCCGCCGCCGGCGACGATGACCGGTCGCTGGGCGCGGTTGAGAAGCTGGAGGGCGGCGTCGATTGCGGAGGGTTCGGCCTCGGGTCTAAAAGGGGGTAGCCGGGTGAAGGCCTCTTCAACTATGACTTCGAGGTCGGCCTCCGGTTCGACGACGCCCTGGCCGGCGATCCCCTCAAAGTCGAGGTGCGCGGGGCCAGGTGTGCCCGTGGTGGCGGCTCGAAATGCCTGGCGCAGGTAGACCGGTAGGTGTTCGGGGGTAGAGACGTAGGCGCTGTACTTGGACACGGCCGAAAATGGATTGACGTGGTCGACTTCCTGGTAGGCGTGGCGCTGCTGATTGATGAGCAGCTCACGTCCCGTGAGCGCGACGACCGGGGAGCAGGCCAGGTAGGCGTCTTGCAGACCGGCAGCCAGATTGACGGCGCCGACAGCCTGGGCCATGCAGAGGCCAGGGGCGCGTTTTGTACGGGCGTAGGCGTCGGCCATGTATGCGGCGGCTTTTTCGCCGTGGGTCTGCACGCGCTTGATCCCCAGTTTTTCCATCTCCATCAGAGCCCTGGGGCCGATGTAGGGCATAAAGAAGACGTGTGTGATTCCATATCCATGTGCCATTTCGGCGATGAACCGGGCACCGGTCATGCTAGGCATTGGTTGTTCTCCTGAAGGGCTCGAAGGTGTTGTGGAAGATGAGTTGGACGGACTGGATCTATTGATAGCATCAGTTGGATATCTTTGCAATGCGCCAGAGCAGTGTTCTCGCAGGCTTTGTGAGGAAGTGGGCGAATTGGGCGGAAGCTTGCAGGCTAACAAGCTCGAGTCTGGTGCCAGGGCGGTTACATTTGAGTTCATGAGAGTTTACGAGTGTTTGCATGTTTTGGGGGTTGTCTGAATCAGGATTTGCGGGATTCTGTTGGATTTGCGGGATAGTAGTGGCCAGGGTGGTGTTGGGGCTGACGCATGAGAGTTTGCGAGAGATTGCGTGCTTTTTGGGAGTTGTCTGAATCAGGATTTGCAGGATTTCTTGGATTTCAGGATGGTGGTGGCCGGGGTGGTGTTGGGCTGACGCATGAGAGGGTATGAGAGTTTACGAGAGTTTGCGTGCGTTTTGGGGGTTGTCTGATTCAGGATTTGCGGGCTGGCGGCTGGGCGGGACACATGTCTTGGGGTGGCGGCAATCTTACGCGGGGATTTTGGCGACGGCGGCTGATATCGGATGCAGGCTTTGACGAAGGCAGTGGGCAGGCACAAGGCCGGCAGCAAAGGGGATCTGATGGGACTGGCGGGACGCGGTCTGGCTAGACACTTTCGATTGGGCACCCGTCACCAATGTCGACACCCGGTCGGCGAGGCATGTTGTAGGAGGGGGGGCGTTGCGGGGGCGGAGCCCCCGCACAAGGGAGGGCCGACCAGGCCCGACCGCCCAGAACTGCAGTGGTTAGTGGTTAGTGGTCAGTGGTCAGAGACTGCGGTTTTTCTGGCGGAAACTTGAGTGGGAATTGACCATGGCTTGCGTGCCTCCTGAGAGATACGAAATTGCGCCCCAACATTGGGATGCACGCCGGCGGCTGAATGCGATTGAGTCACGTAGTTATACGTGCTATGATCTGAGGAGTGATTCGGATTGGTATGCAACATTAGGATCGCGGTTGAGGTCTGAGTACGGTATCGGCGGGTGCAAGGGGTGTGGTTGTTAGGGGCAGCCTGCAGACGCTGGTGCATTTTCCGTATTTTGGGCAGTCAGATTTGGGTCCGATGTTTCTACATTTGAAGTTCCAACATTCGTCGGCAGTTGTGTGGGCAGAGCCAGAGATTGAAAGGATGCGGGTGTGTCGAAGATTCTGAAGGTTGGGGTGGTAGGCGTGGGCGGGATTGCCAGGGCGCACATGCCTGGGTGGGCCGCTTCGGAGGAGGCAGAGGTCGTGGCGGGAAGCGACATTTCTGCGGAGGCGTTGGAAAGGTGGGGTGCGCTCTACGGGGTGAAGAAGCTGGAAAGCGACCCGGCGGCGCTGTTCAGCGACCCGGAAATCGACATAATCGACGTGTGCACGCCGAACCGGTACCATGCACCGTTATCGATAGCGGCGCTGGAGGCGGGCAAGCACGTACTATGCGAAAAGCCGCTGGCGCCGACACCGGCGGAGATCCGGCAGATGATTGCGGCGCGGGACGGTTCCGGGAAGCTGCTGATGACGGCACAGCATTTTCGCTTCCGAGGGGATTCGCAGGCGCTGAAGGCGGAGGTTGGGACGGGGGCGCTGGGGGAGATCTATCATGCACGCAGTTGGATGCTGCGGCGGGGGTGGCTGCCGGTGCGGCCCGGATTCATATACAAGAAGCACAGCGGAGGCGGCCCGACGATCGACGTCGGCGTTCACATTCTGGACCTGACCCTGTGGCTAATGGACAATCCTCAGCCGGTGGCGGTTTCCGGTGTGGCCAAGGCGCCGCTGGCCGAACACGAGGGAGCATTCAGCGCGTGGCGGCTAGCGCCGGTGCCCAAGGACATGGACGTAGAGGATTTCGCGGCCGCGTTTGTGCGCTTCGAAAACGGCGCCACTCTAGTTCTTGAGACCAGCTGGCTACTGCATCACGACACGCCGGGCGAGGACACGCAGATCTGGCTGTACGGCACGGAGGGCGGCTGCCACTGGCCCACCGCCAAGATCCTTGAAACCAACTACGAGACAAAGCAGTTTTCGAACCGATTTCTGCAGCTGACGCAGGACAAGATGGAACCGCACGCGCTGGAATGTGTTGAGTTCGCCAGGGCTGTCCTGAAAGGGGGGCCGTCGCCGGTGCCGGCAGAGCAGTCGCTCCAGGTGCAGGAGATTCTGGACGGTATCTACCGCAGTCAGGAAGAGGGTCGAGAGGTACGCATCGGGAGTTGAGCGCTGGATGGCGGGTTGACGCAGGAGGTGGCTGGCAGATTGGATTCGCTGCGGGTTGAGGACTGCGTGTCTTGGGGGAAAGCGCCCTAGGGGCTTGTTCCGGAAGGAGCGCGAAACTCTTGCAGGGTTGCTGCGTAGTGCTTGTTAGTGAGTGTACCCAGTCAACGAGACGGCGAATCTGCCGCGATACAGTTCTCCAGGAGTTTGCTATGAAAGAAAATACGCCAGCCCAGCCTGAGCAGGCAGCGGGACCGGAAGAGCAGGAGGTGGAGGTGCAAGAGGCCCAACCAGCCGCAGAGGAAGTTGTGGTCCCGGTGGAGACGATAGAGAGCGAGCGGACTGCCGGACCGGACCAAAACAGGGACACATTTCTTTTTCGTCATCCTGAGGACAGAATAGTCGGCGGGATCTGCGGGGGTCTGGGAGACTATTTCGGCATCGACCCGATTCTGGTGCGGATCTTGTGGGTGGTGCTGACGGTGGGGACGGCAGGGACCGGGCTGCTTGCCTACGCCGCGCTGTGGCTGCTGCTTCCCGTAGGGACGGCAAAAGCGGGGCAGCATGCTCCGGCAACTCTGGAGTTGAATGAACGCAACGTTGGGCGGGCTGGCCTTCTGCTGGTGGCGTTCGGCGTCATCTGGCTGCTGGCGAATCTTGGCATCTTACCGGCTCTGTGGCACGTGTTCTGGAGTGTGATGGGCCTGGTTTTCTGGCCGGCGCTGTTGATCGGAGCAGGATTGCTTTTGCTGAAGAACCAGCGGGCGTGGCGCAGTCGCTTGTTCAGCATGCGCGCAAAGGTACGGGAGAAGAGATCGCAGGCGACGTCGCGGCTGAACCGCGAGTCGGCCAAGAATGGTTTGCGCCGTGCGAAGTCAAGCATTCCGCTGAAGCGCAGTCGTGAGGAGCGGATGTTCTTCGGTGTGTGCGGGGGCATTGGCAAGGCGATCGGGCTGGACGCCAATCTTGTGCGGCTGATCTGGGTTGCCTTTGCGATAGGCAGCATCGGCACAGGCGTATTGGTCTATGTATTGACCGGTCTGCTGCTGCCAGAGGAAGAGGTGAGCGCGAAGCCGGTGCGCATACAGGAGCCCCAGGAAGTCACGGTCATTGACGGGACGGTTGGTTGAGACCGGAGGCTGCGGTCAGAGTTTTTGGACTGTGGAAGCTCTCGTGCGCAGGTAGAGGAGTTCCAAGCCAGTCAGGGGGCGTGAGCATTGGGCAAGACTGAGAATTTCGTGATCGGCCTGATTCTTGGAGCAGTCGCCGGCGCAGCCGCAGCCTATATTTTCGGGCCGTCACGGGCCACTACATTCGACTCCAAGTACCAGTCGCGTTGGGACCGGGCTCTTGCCGAGGGGAAAGAGGCTGAGTTGAGGCGGAAGGCGGAATTGGAGGCGGAACTGGCCGAGACTAAGCGCCGCCACACTCCCGGCCAGGGCGCCTAGGGCACCAGAGCGGCCCCGGTGTTGCATGACCAGCGGCCGAGAGGATGACCCGGTTTCACTATTGCAGGGAAGGACTCCCGCTCATCTCTGGCAGGCGGGACAGAAGTGAGTGCTGCGCTGCGCGAGCACTGTACGGCTAATCGGCGTACCGCAAGCGAAGCAGGGCTCGCCGCTGCGACGGAAGACCTGGAACTGTTCCTGAAAGCCGCCCTTTGCTCCCGTCGGGGGAGCATAGTTCTGGACAGAACTGCCCTGCGCCTCGATTCCCTCCAGCAGGACATCCCTTAAAGCCAAGTGAAGACGCTCTATCTCTTCGAGGACAAGTGAGCCCCCGGCGCGGCGGGGGTCGATCCTGGCGCGGAACAGGGATTCGTCGGCATAGATGTTTCCGACGCCTGCCAGCAGGGATTGATTGAGAAGGAGCGCTTTGACGTTGGCTTTGCGCCCCGCCAGCGTTTGGGCCAGGGTCTGCGGGACGAATGCTTCGTCGAGCGGTTCAGGACCCAACTTTCCCAGGACATTCGTCGTATCCTCTACCAGCCAGATTCGGCCGAATTTACGTGTGTCGCGGAACCGCAACTCTTCGCCCGTGTCCAGTTCGAACTGGACATGGGTGTGTTTATCTGCGGGCGGTGTGGAGGAGCTCGCGTCGGGAGTTGGGGGAGGGTGAAGGCGCAATTCGCCGGTCATACGCAGGTGGACGATGAGGGTCTCGGCGCTGTCCAGGCCTAGCAGCATGTATTTTCCGCGGCGGCCGAATGAAGCAAAGCGGCGCCCGCGGACCAGATCGGTGAAGCTGGCGGGATCAGGTGCTGCGATAGTGCGGGGCCAGTGCACCTCAGCCGCAAGGATCGTTTTTCCCGTCAGCAGAGGTTTGAGGGCGCGAACGTAGGTCTCAACTTCGGGGAGTTCAGGCACGGCGGCTTCTGGACCTGGTGCGGCTAAGAAGCCAGAGCACGATGACGGCCAGAACCAGAAGGATACGGGCGTACCTGAGAACGGTAACCAGAGGCTGGCCGGAAGAATCTACGCCTCCGCTTCCAGACAGTTGCTGTTGATTTGATTCGGCGGCACCGGAGCCGGTGTCAGGTTGCGGCTGTGCGGCGACCTGCTCTTGCTCCGGTGAGGCAGACTGCTGTCCTTCATCGCCGGTACTCATCACACCGATTTGGGGGTCGTCCTCTTCCTCGCCGGTGCTGTCTGCCACGGCACCATCAGATTCCCGTTCGGAAGCAGATTGTCCACCAGTGCCGGAATCAGGCTGTTGCGAGAGAGAGCCGCCTACGGCCGTCACTTGCCCTTCGGGGACTGCTGGGCTGCTGGAAAGCTGCTCGTCCCCTCCTGGCTGCGTCCGCTGCAGCCCCGTTTCGGCCACGAATACCAGGAGCAGCAGAACGGCCGCGAGCGCGGCTGCGTTGCGCAGCGCCAGGTCGCCGCCATTCAGGAAGTTGAGAAAGCGGTCCCAAGGGCTTTGCGGCGGGGCTTCGACTTCGCTGGGCGGGGATGCGTTGATTTTGGCGAGAGCGCGCCGCTCCTGGAGGACGTCGGCGACCTGATCTTCGGTCAGCGTGAAGGAACGGGGCGGGGGCACGCTGGGCAGATCCTGCAGCAGTTCGACGGTCCGGCGCAGTGTATTTACCTCCCAAGCGACCTGTTCGCTGGCCGCCATCGCCGCTTCGACACGATGCCGTTCTTCGGTGGTAACGTCGCCGTCTACGTAAGCTGCTACCAGATCTTCATCGACCGAATTCAGACTTTGAGGATCCATATTGGTTTGCTCTCTGTTATCGGTTCACTGGCTTGAATGACCTCTCGACTCTTCACGGCCTGTCCGCCACTTTGCTTTAGGGAGTGGAATTCTCGCGTCTATACAGCCAACCTGCAGAGGATGCAGTTCTCCCCTACTTCAAAGAATGACGATAGACTGACGGCAAAAGTTCCGCGTTCTTGCTCAGATAGTCGCGAACTCGTCCGCGCGCACGATTTATCCGTGATTTGACCGTTCCGACGGCGGCGCTGGTAATCTCCGCGATCTCTTCGTAGGCATACCCCTCAACATCGCGCAGGACGATGGCAGTACGCAGGACTTCGGGCAGAGATGTGATGGCCGATCCGATGAGCGCCTGAAGCTCCTGGCGTTCGGCATATTCATGGGGTGTTTCGCTGCGATCGGTCAGCTGGGCGACATACTCTTCTTCTACGGGCATGTCGTCAAGGCTCTCGGTGCGTTTTCGCTGCCGACTACGCAGGTGATCGTAGCAGGTGTTGACGACGATACGCATGAGCCAACTCTTGAAGTTGCCGCCACGATAGTTATCAAGTGCTCGATAGGCCTTGATGAAGCTGTCCTGCAGTGCATCCGCTGCCGAATCGGGGTCGTCAAGAAGGCGGTAGGCGACGCCGTAGCCAAGACCCTGGTATTCGATAACCAGTTGGTTGAACGCTTCCAAGTCTCCTTGCAGCGAGCGCTCTATAAGTATGTCCTGGTCCATGAAGAATCTGCTATGGCACCCTTGCGGCGAACCACTCTGGAGGCAGAGGAGCGAAGGGTCACTACCCGCTCGTTGCGCAGCTTTTCGGTTCGCCTGAAGTTAAGGCGGATGGGACAGAAATCCAGCGGGGAACACAAGCCCAAGAGCCGGGTATTTGACTGAATCTGACCGCAACCGCTATAATTTTGCTGAGCCGAAGTGGCGGAATAGGCAGACGCGCACGACTCAAACTCGTGTGGGGAAACCCGTGTGGGTTCGACTCCCACCTTCGGCACCAGTCTGAGCTAGGTATTCCCCGCTGTGAGAGAGCAGGATTCAGGCAGATAGTCCCCCTGTCGGCCAAGAGAGAGCAGGCCAGAGGTAGAAGATCCCTGCGAATTGACGGTCTGCAATGGTAGCAGACCGTTTTGCGTCTTGCCGCATCTCACTTACCAAACCTGATTGGATTCATTATATCAGGCGCGTGGCGGTTTCTCCACTATACCCAAAGCATCCTACCATTCGCGTCCAGGAAACTTCAAGACGGGGACTGCAGTAGTCAGTAGTCAGCGGTTGGTGTTCAGAGACGGCGTTACCTCGGCCTCAAAGTCGATCGCGGACTGGACATGGCTCCGTTGCTATCCGAAATACAGGAAAGTTCACCCCAGTATTGGGATGCACCCCCCGCCGTGAAGGCATTGGAGATAGTTTACTCGTTCTGGCACAATAGAGATTGTTTGGGCCGGGAATGCGGTGTCCGAAAGGAGTAATCATGTCTGTTGATTTTCTGCGCGCAACGCCTCTTTTTCACGATTTGACAGACGCAGAGCTGGAGGAAATCACGGCGATACTGCGCGAAGAGAGTTTTCCGGGCGGAGGTACAATCTTTCGCAGCGATGAGAACTGCAGTGACCTTTATCTGATTCGGGGCGGCTTCGTGCGGTTGTTTGATTCAAACGGTTCGGTTCTGGCTACGCTCGGGCCGGGCAGCCTGGTGGGTGAGGCCGAGTTTCTGCGAGGCCTAGCGCATAACACCAGCGCGGTGGCCGCGTCAGACGTTCACCTGTGGTCTCTGCCGGACGCGGGGCTGCGCCAACTGCTGCAGAGGCAGTACGGCATTGGGATCAAACTCAGTCAGAACTTCGGCGAGCAGATTTCGCAACTTGAGGACTACCTGGTTGAACAGCTCATCAAGACGCGTGCGTTGGGCGGGCTGCCGCACCGGGTGATCGAGCCGATGGCGCGAAGTATGCAGCCGCAGCCGTTGCAGCGAGGCAAGTTTCTGTATCAGAGCGGCCAACGGGCTGAGGCTCTTTACCTTTTGGAAAAGGGGGCGCTGGAGTTGCAGCCTGCGCCCACCCCGGAGGAGCCAAGCCCGACTGCGAGCCTGGTAGAGCCGGGCAATCTTTTCGGGGTCCTGCCGTTGTTGACGAACAAGCCGTACAATGCGAGCGCGTTTTCGGTAGACGACTGCCTGGTGTGGTCGTTGCCGGCGGCGACATTTCACAGCTTGAGCAGCCAGTATCCGCATTTGCGGCGTGCGCTGGGAAGGCACAGTCGCAGCCGGCTGAGTTTGACGGACCAGACGCAGGCGGTGGTGCGGCTGGCCCAGACACCCCTTTTCGGCCAGCTGGAACCGTCCAACCTGCATGCCATCGCACAGAAGCTGGTATTGCAGCACGTCCCGTCAGGTGAACTGGTCTACCGTCTCGGCGAGAGAAGTGACTCACTCTTGCTGGTTGATGAAGGTGAGGTGGAGCTGACGGCAGAGAATGAGAGCGGTGTGCTGCAGGAGCTGGCCCGCGTTGAAGTGGGCAGCTATTTTGGGGCGATGAGCCTGTTAACGGGCGAGGACCGGGCTGAGAACGCCACTGCGATCGGCAATACGAATCTGTGGGTCCTCTACCGGTCCGACCTTGAGGAACTGGTGGGGCAATTGCCTGCGATTGGCCAGGCACTTGACCGGGCGTTGGCGTCGCGGACTGCCTCGCGTCCGGCGCCAGTGACAGCGGAGCGACTGCGGCGGTTCCCACTGCTGGCCAACCTCGAGGTCAACGAACTCAGGGAGGTGGCCCGCTACTTGAGACAGGCCCACTTGCGGCAAGGGGAACAGGTATTCCGGGCAGGTGCGCCGAGCGATGCGCTCTATTTCATTGAGAGAGGGGTCGTACGGCTTCAGCTACTGAACGGGGCCGGCAGTTGGACACGCGGTGAGGGAGAGGTTTTCGGGGAAAAGGCGATTTTGTCGGATGAGCCGTACGGTCAGAGTGCGTTCGCGGAGACGGACGTAGACCTGCTCTACGTTGAGTATCCCGGCCTGGACTTACTTAAGTCGCGCTTGCCCTCGGTTGCAACGGACCTGCATCGCATTCTGAGCCAGCCCGTTGGGGGTGTTGACTTTCAAGCGGGGGCGCCGCCAAGGCCCAGTGTCGACCCTCAGGCCGGCGCGCCGGGCAGTATTCCACAGAGGCGACATGAAGAAGGGGCGGCCCAGGCGTTTCCGCCGCCGGCGGACAGACCGCGTCCGAGCGGAGGCGGCTGGTTCAACAACCTGAGCGCGTGGGGGAAGATTCGCCTGGTACTTGTGGTCTTGCTGCTGGCCTATCTCGGTATCGTGGTGGCGCCGGGACTGTTGGGCATCACGTTTTGACCGGTTCCGGCGACGCGTAGCGGGGTGCAGGCGCCGGCCGGGATTGACGGCGGGAAGGCGCCGCGCCGGTCATAGTTCACCATCCCTTTGCAAGGACGGGCCACTCCAGCTCAACTTCGCCATTTCTGTGTCCGACGATGCGCGGGAAGAGATTGTTGGATACACAGCAGTGGTTGACGAGGACGCTGACTCTTTCGCCAATTTCCGGCTTGCGTTCACAACGCGACACATCCACGTGGCCGTGTTCCTCCGAGAGTTTGAAGATTTGCGCATCGGGATATTCTACGATCAAGCCGTGGCCGGGAGACTGGCGGGCGCCATCTGCTGCGAGGGACTTGCTCCCTGAATCGAGGACGACCCTGTCGTCTGTCGGCCGGCTGACGACGGTGGCCAAGACTATGTAGGAGCATTGGTCGAGGGTCATGGCACCGGCGTCGACTAGGTTGCGGTCACCGTAGACGTACATACCGGCGCGGTGTTCATTGATTTCGGTGAACTCGTGGGCGTGCCACATGACAAATGAACTGCCCCCACTGACCCGCTCGACATCCAGCCCGTCCTGGGCCAGCAGCATCTTCGATTCGCCCATGAAGGCGTTCGACTCCGGATTCGAGGGGTAGACCATCAGTCCGCCAAAGTGAAGATGGGAGGCGCAGTCGATCTGGCGAGCCAGTTCGCGGACGCCTTCCGGCGTCGTCACGCCGCAGCGCTCGTAACCGCCGTCCATTTCAATCAGGACGGGGAGGACGGTGCCTTCGTGCGCGGCGGCTTCGGCGTAACCGGCGACGGTGCGGGCAGAGTCGGCAGTTACGCTCATTTTCGCACGCCGCGACAGGAGCATCAGGCGTCTCAGTTTGGCCTTGCTGAGCAGGTTGTAGGGCAAAAAGATATCTCTAATCCCGGCGCTGCACATGACCTCGGCTTCGCTCAACGTCTGGCAGGTGATACCGACAGCGCCGGCTTCCATCTGCATGTGGGCGATTGCGGGGATGCGGTGGGTCTTGATATGGGGCCGGTTATCGATGTCGTGACTGTCCAGATAGGTCTGGAACCGGTCGATATTGGTGGCAAGGCGATCCAGATCGACGACGCCGATGGGCGTTTCCAGGTCCTCGATGTGCATAGTGTTACCTCGATTGAATGAAGAGCAGAACGATCAGGATGACTTCGACGGCCTTGGTCACGAGGCCGAGTCCGTAGTCGAGCGGCTGCGGGAAGATGGCAAAGTAACCGATGATCGTAACCGCGGTATAGACGATAAGAACCCAGCGGATCTGGTTTCTCCAGTTTTCCAACTGAGGGAGCAGATAGAGACCAAAGGCCAGCACGATGAAGCCAAGCCCGTTCAGGACCAGAATGAATTGACCCTGGAAGCCGACAAACAGGTGGATCAGACCTGTCAGCAGTGCGAGGCCGATGATGCGTTTTGACCGTGAATCCAAAGAACGCAGATCCAGCATGATCGTCTTTCTCCTTTATCGGTCATACTCAAGCGTTTCGCAGCGAGGGGGATGGAAACACTTACTATCATTGCACAGACTGGCTTTTCTCACAACGCCAATTTGTGCGCTTACGCCGAGCTGATTGGGAAGACGTTTGGCTCATTCATGGGGAGCCAGAACCTGTTGTTCGCCAGTTCGATGCGGGGGACTGCTGCTCTTTCGGGAAGGAAATGGAAGCGGGTTGAGATGGCCAGCAACGCTCAGGAGCCGACTGCTCCGACGCGCAGCCAGCGCTCTTCGGGGACCCAGAGTGTGAAATAGCCGCTGCCGAGGACGAGCAGGAGAGAAGCGAGGACGAGGAGAGTCAGGCCGATCCAAGGCAGGCCGCCAAAGATGAAGTAGAGATAGGCGGCGGCGTTGACTAAGCCCGCCGACGTTCTGGCGCCGATGCCGAAGAGGGCCGTCAGGCCGGCGGCGGCAGCTACGGCGGCGACAGGCCAGCTCAGCGAGGCGGGTAGGGCGGTGCCCGATGCGAGAAGGGTCGAGACCACGAGGGCGACCAGAAGGGCGACTGCGATCCTGAGGAGTACCGGTGCCCAGACGAAGGCCCAAAGTTTGAGGCGGGCGCGCCAGCGGATGTATGCGGGATGGGCCGGCCGCAGCCAGCCAATGGTTACGAGCCAGTCGCGCAGGAAGCTGAGGGCAACGGCGCCACCGAAAACGGTGCCGACGGCGTAGGTAACGGGCGGCTCGAAGATGGGCCAGAGGACGGTGGAGAGAAAGATCATCAGCAGGCCGGCGATGATGCGGCGCTGGTCGCTGTCGGTCATCGGGTGGTTGGGAAGGCCCTGTCGGGTACGCCACATCATTCCCCAGACGAAGAGCGGACGCGCAAATGCCACGAGCAGGAAGACCAGGGGCAACTGTCCGTATTGCACGGCCAGGGCCGAGGCTACGAGAACGCCGAAGCCGTCGAATTCCATGTCCAGGGTTTCGCCGAGACGGGTCACTCTGTCTGACCTGCGGGCGAGATAGCCATCGAAAACGTCGGCGATGCTTGCGCCGATATAGAGAAGAGCAGGGAGCCAGTCCGAAAGGCCGCCGGGTCTTGGCAGGAGCAGGAAACCGGCCATCCAGGCGTAGGCAAGTCCGCGATAGATGGTGAGTACGTTGGCCGGGCCCAGATCGGCGAAGAGTTCCTGGCGCCCGGGGGAATGGTTCTGATCGAGGACGCGTCGCAGGAACCAGAACACGCCGGCCACTGTGAGGGCGGAGATCATAAGCCAGCGGCGGGCGCTGAAATCGGGGTTCAGCGCCCCCAGGCGCAACAGGATGGCGCCGACCACGAGGGTCAGACTGCATATCAGGGTGAGGCGGCGGCTTTGCCGCTGCAGGAGCGCAACACTCTGCTCGGCCATCAGTTGTCCTCTTGCGGTATACGGGTGGGAGGACCCGGTCGCCACCTTAGCATAGAATGGTGCTTTGCTCAATTTGAACTGCAGTGGTCAGTGGCTTGGGACGTGCTGGAGGGAGCAGGGAACTCCCGGCCAGAAACGATGGTGGGGGGTGGGGACGCACGACGGTGAAGTCTGGTGTAGAGCGGGGCGTTGTGGGGGCGCGAACTGCAGGGGTGAGGGGCCGGAAACTGAAGGGTGGCGGATGCGGTGTTTGGCTGCAGAAGTCCGTTCCAAAGAGGGGCGCCGACATGCATAACAAAGCGGGTGAGATCCTTTCGTCGAGACCGCTATTTCCCCACAGTGATCCTTTTTTCCGATTCCGCCCCGAGGCTAATGGTCACATCTCATTCCT
The DNA here is from genome assembly GCA_011523365.1 of Caldilineaceae bacterium. Classification (GTDB taxonomy): domain Bacteria; phylum Chloroflexota; class Anaerolineae; order Caldilineales; family Caldilineaceae; genus Bin5. The sequence continues at coordinate 20,726 of WTGY01000052.1, read as the reverse complement.
CTGCACTCACTCTTAGGGTGTTAACGTTTACATTCTGAGGGAACGGTCACCGCGCCCAGCTCTTCTTTGACCAGCTTGACCGCTTCCGGATCGTAGTCCTCCACCTTCAGCTGCCGCCCCCCCTCGGTGGCGACCACTCTCTCTTCAAGCCAGAAAGTGACGATTTCGGCCCAATATTCCGCGAAGTTTACTGATGCGTAGGCATCGTTCCAAAGGCCCGCGGTCAAGGCAGAATCGTGCAAGGCCTCGAGTTTGGCGTTGAACTCGGCGCCATCTTCCTGATCCTCAAGGGCAAAGTGAATCAGGTGGGCGAACTCATGGAGTATCACGTAACAGTAAGTTTCGGTTTCCGGCAGATTCGTCCCCCACCATTGGCCCGCACTGGTCTGAATTCTGTATGCTGCGGCTTTGGCATCGTCATTGAAGTACAGCGTGGTGTTGTAGTACACCATCGATTCGAGCAAGTCAGCCCTGTTGGCGAGCATACCGGTAATGATCTCGCGCGCCTGAATCATCTTTGCGTCGGTCACTTCGCTGACTCCTACAATGACAACACCGTCAACTTCCAGGTATTTCTGATAGACCAGGTCGAATCCCAGGGACAAGGGGGGTGGGGGAAACTGCGTTGGGACGACAGCTACGTATACGCGCTCGGACCAGGCGCTGCGGGCGTCACTGGCGCCTTTTGCGCGGACCTGATAGAGGTAGTTTCTGCCGTCTGTCTGCACTGTGTGCGTGTAGGCCGTGGATGTCAAAATGCCACCGATTGCGCTCCACTGGCGATCGATGCTATCCCATGTTCGCAACTCGTAGCTGACGGCGTTGTCTGCTGCGTCCCACGAGAGGGCGACCTGGCCGACGCCCACGGTAGCCGCCAGGTTCTGGGGCGTCTCGGGTATGGCGGCAAGGTCGGCTTCGGTGCAGGGGGACGGGTTGAGGCTGTTCAAGTAGATCGCGACATCAGGGTTCGGATGCGTCAAGGTTTGGCCTTCTGGCAGGCAAAGCGAATTCCTGTCGAGACCCAGGACCCTTAGACTTGAAAGGGCGCTCAGATCCGGGATCGGTCCGGTCAGCATGTTGTCTTCGAGGCGGATGAACGTCAAGTTCGGGAGCAGGTCTAAGTTGAGGATTGGCCCGGTCAGCTGGTTGTTCTGAAGTTCTAGTTTGAGCAGGAGGGTGAGGTTGCTCAAGTCGGGAATTGGCCCGGTCAGCCGGTTGTTTTCGAGCGAAATGCCGGTCAGTTGTGTGAGGGCGCTCAGGTCCGGGATTTCGCCGCTAAGCTGGTTGCTATACAGACTAAGTCTTCTGAGACTCGTGAGTGAATTCAGTTCAGGGATCTGTCCGCTGAACTGGTTACGTGAAAGGCTCAAATTATCCAAATCAGTGTGACCGCTCAGGGAGGGGATCCGGCCGGACAACTGGTTGCCGCTCAAGACAATCGCCCTTAAGTTGCCAATTGGGCTCAGAATGGGGAACTCTCCGGTCAGTTCGTTGCCGCCGGCGATCAGATGTGTCAAGTTGGTAAGGCTGCTAAGGTTTGGAATTGGCCCCGACAGATTGTTGTTGCTCAGGTGCAGGTAGGTGAGATTGTCAAGTTGGCTCAGGTCGGGGAATGGACCGGACAGTTCGTTCGCGCCGAGTACCAGTTCGCTGAGGTTGGTCAGAGCACTCAGATCCGGGATTGTGCCGGTTAACCGGTTGCCATAGAGTCTCAGTTTCCGAAGGTAGGAGAGGGCGCTCATGTCAGGGATGGTCCCGCTCAGCTTATTATTCTGGAGATCCAACTCCCAGAGGTCGGTGAGTGCGTTCATGTTCGGGATCGACCCGGACAAGTCGTTTGCCGAGAGTCTCAGTTCTCTCAAGTGAGAGAGGGCGCTCAGATCGGGGATCGCTCCGTTCAGGTTGTTGCCACTCAGGCTGAGCTTCACCACTTGCCCACTGCCATCGGTCGTTACACCGTACCAGACTGAGATCGGTTTATCGGTCAGCCAGTTTTGACTGAACGACCAGTTGGCGCCGTCCGTTGCCTCGTAAAGCGCGATGAGCGCGCCCTTTTCGGTGGTTGCGGGCGTAGGGGTGGGCCCAGGGGTGGGCGTGGGCTCGGCGCAGTAGGGCAGGCCCAGCGTGTCAAGGTCATGGCTCTCCACAAGCTTCAACGACGCGGGGATACAACCAGTCAATTGATTGTGCCCCAGGTAGAGGCTGCTGAGGTCGTGGAGTTCGCCGAGTCCGGGGGGAATCGTGCCTGTAAACTGGTTGTAATTCAGGTAAAGACTGATCAGACTGGGAAGAGAGTCTCTGTCCGGAAGCGACCCATTCAGACTGTTGCTGGCGAGGTTCAGCCACGCCAAACTGGCGTTTCCGCTCAGATCCGGGACCGGCCCGGTCAGCCCGATGTTTTGAAGATCCAAATCGGACAGGTGGACGAGTGCGCTCAGATCCGGAAATGGTCCTGGCAAGGTGTTGTGGCTGAGTTCCAGAATACTCACGTTGGTAAGGGCGCTCAGATCGGGGATGTACCCATAGAGAGAATTACCTCGGAGACGCAATCTGCTCACGCGATCGAGTCTGTCCGCGGTGACGCCGAACCAGGTGTCGAGCGGCGCGTCAGTCAGCCAGTTGTCGCTGCGTATCCAGTTGGGGCCGTCGGTGGCTTCGTAGAGGGCGATGAGCGCGCCTCTTTCGGTGGTCGCCGGTGTGGGCGTGATCGTCGGTGTGGGCGTGATTGCCGGTGTGGGCGTTGCCGTCGGCGTGGGTGTTGCCGTACCATGCACCGCGCCCGCGGTCGCAGACGGATACGGCTCCAGCCATGCGCTCGCCTCGCCGACAGCATTCAGGGAACGGATGGAGAAGTAGTAGGACGTCCCCGCGGTGACGTCCGCGTGCGTGTAGTTTGTGCCTGTCAGGCTGCCGCCGCCGATGGGCTGCCAGCCTGGGTCGGGGGCCCACCAGACTGAGAGCTCGTAGCGCACGGCACCGGGTGCGGCTTCCCAGCTCAACTCCACCCCTCTCGTCGTCGCCTGCACCGTCAGCGAGGGCGTGGTCGGCACAGAGTCTGTAGAAACAGTCGCGGTCACTGTCGGCGCGGGCGTGAAGGTTGACGTTCCGGGCGCAGCGGTTGCGGTCGAAGTTGGCGTGGGGGTTGACGTCCCTGCACCCGTCACCGCCAGCGCGGTCGCGGACGGATACGGTTCCAGCCACGCGCTCGTCTCCCCCGCCGAATTCAGTGCACGGATCGAGTAGTAGTAGGTTGTTCCGGCGGTAACGTCGGTGTGCGTGTAGTTCGTGCCGGAGAGGCTGCCGCCACCGATAGCCTGCCAACCGACACCCGCATCCCACCAGGTCCACAGCTCGTAGCGCCCTGCGCCGGTCACCGCTTCCCAGGTCAGGAGAACGCCGTTGGCCGTGGCCGCAGCGGTCAGGTTCGGTATAGAGAGCGCGTACGACGTCGCAGTGGCGGTCGGCGTTGACGTTGCCGTCCCTGAAGCGGGTGACGTTGATGTTGGCGTTGACGTTGCCGTAGGCGTCGAGGTCGGGGCGGCCGGCAGCCCGGACGCGGTGGCGTAGGCGAATTCCGACCAAGGGCTGGCTGTGCCGTCGGCGGCCACCGCGCGCACCGCATAATGGTAGGTCGTGCCGGCCGCCAGCGCCCCGTGCGTAAACGAGGCGCCGGTCAGCGAGCCGTCGTCAAGCCGCTCCCAGCCGCCGGCAGTTGTCCACGTCCAAAGTTCGTAGCGGACTGCGCCCGCGATCGAATTCCAGTTGAGTTCGATTGCGTTCGCGCCGGCAGCAGACGCGGTCAGTACCGGTGCAGGCAAGGGTGCCCCGGTTTCGCTTTGGGCGTGGGTTTGACTGTTTGTCAGGAGGATAAACGCGGCGGCGACTGCCAGGAGTAGGAAAGAGTGCAGTACGTTGCGCGTCCGCTCTGCCGCTATGCTTGCGCTGTATTTTATGGTGGCACCGTCCCGAAATCATCGACGCCGGCCTCTGCTTGCGGGCCACAACAGGAAGTCTACAGCAGAAGGGCGCTTGTGGCCAAGGGAGGCTGGTTGCGGGTGCATCCCAATGTTGTGGTGGGAACAGTCTGGCGGGGAATCAGTGCCAGCGGAGGCTGTAACTGTATGCCGTCTTTTGGCGAGACGCAGTGCAGGCGCCAGGCCTGGCAGTACGGTGGAGTCCGTAAGTTGGGGAGTGTGCGAGGGCAGGGACAAGGCCGGCATCGACGGCGATCTGATGGGACTGGCGGGATGTGGGCTGGCTAGACACAGTCGATTGGGCACTCGTCACCAATATCGACACCGGGTCGGCGAGGCATGTTGTAGGAGGGGGGGCGTTGCGGGGGCGGAGCCCCCGCACAAGGGAGGGCCGAATAGGCCCGACCGCCCAGAATGGCGAGGAGAGAGGGGAGAGGAGTGAGGAATGAGAGTGGGGCGGATGGGGGTAGGGTATTCGCAGGCGGTGGAATTTGTGTGCTATGATGGGGCGGAAACAGGTCGCGAATGGAGATATTTGTGTTGAAAACCGTTCCGCTCGTTATCCATGCCACCCATGAAGCTGGTGCGAAGGTCGGCGGCATTGGGTCGGTCCTAGACGGGATTCTGGGCGCAAAGTCATACAACAGCCGGGTCGGGCGGACGCTACTGGTGGGGCCGATGTTTGGCTGGGACCCGGTGCAGATGGCGCGGCTGACGGACGCGGGCAACGGTGTGCAGATTCACTACAGCAGCCTGCACGGGATTCGGTACGACGTCAGTGAGCCGGTGCAGCAGGCGCTGCTGACGGTTGAGCGGACTTTCCACGTGGCGCTGCTCTACGGGCAGCGGCAGTTCGGGGATGCGGAGCATGAGATTCTGCTAGTCGATGCCAGCAATCCGCACATGGGGCACGTGGAGAGATTCAGCTACTTTCTGTGGGAAAACTACGGCGTCGAGAGTTTTCGCTACAACTACGATTTCGAGTACAACCTGTATATGTCGATCGCGCAGCCGCTTTTTGCCGGGCTGAAGGCGCTGGGGGTCGACGAGGGACTGGCGCCGCACGAACGGGTGATCATCGCGCACGAGTGGCTGGGTCTGCCGGTGGCATTTGCGGCGCAGCTGAATGAGCCTGAGCAGTGGCGGACCGTTTTCTATGCACACGAGGTTGCGACGGCGCGGTTGCTGGTAGAGAGCCACGCCGGTCACGACACGCGCTTCTACAACGCGCTGCTGCGAGCCCGGGAATCGCACTTGCCGCTGGATACCGTCTTTGGCGAGCAGGACTCGTATTTCAAGCACGCAGTCGTCCGGCAGGCGATACATTGCGATGCGATATTTGCCGTGAGCGATTCGGTGAGAGAGGAGCTGCGGTTTTTGGGCGGGCCGTTCGCCAACTGCAGGATTGATCTCGTCTACAATGGCATCGGGTCGGAGGAGATAGAGGTAGCGGACCATCTGGACTCCAAGCGCCGGCTGCAGGCGTACTGCCGGACGTTGCTGGGGTTTGAGCCGGACTACGTTTTCACGCACGTAGCGCGGATGGTGATGTCGAAAGCGCTGTGGCGGGACGTGCGGGTAATGGAGCACCTGGACAGGCTTCTGGAGTCGGCAGGAAAGACAGCGGCGCTTTTTGTGCTTGCCACGAGTGAACCGGCGGGCCGGCAGCCGGAGCTGATCGGGAGCTGGGAAAGTTCGTACGGGTGGCCTGTGGGGCATCGGGGCGACAACGGCGACCTGGTAGGCGAGGAGGCGCCGTTTTTCTTTGACGACGTGGAGCCGTTTAATCATTCGGCAGGCAGCAGCAAGATCGTGTTGGTGAACCAGTTTGGTTGGAGCCGGGACCGGTGCGGCACGCGCATGCCGGAGGAGATGGGGTTCAGTGATATCCGCCGAGGCAGCGACCTGGAGTTTGGGCAGAGTATCTATGAACCTTTTGGGATTGCGCAGATCGAGCCGGTGCAGTTCGGTGCGCTGTCGTGTGTGAGCAGTGTGTGCGGGTGTATCGGATTTGTGCAGCAGGCGGCAGCGGAGCTTGTCGAGCAGGGAGTGCTGGTGCCGATTGAGGCCGAAGGACAGGGCGAGGGTCGAGTCAAACTGCCCGGCGGCGGGCTGCTCGGGACGGCATTCGCCGACGAGGGTTTCCCGTTCGTGGTGGCGGATTACGTGGGGTTGCCGGCAGAGCAGATGCCGGGGACGCCGCGGGATGCTTTGGAAATCGACGGTGCAGCCCGGGGTCGCATTGAAGCCGGCAGTTCAAGAGGGAGTGCCGGGCAGATTTTTGAGCGTCTGCCGAGGAGCCGGGAGCAGATGGAGGAACTGTTGCGGCTGGGCAGCGCGCTGGCGAGCAGCATGAGCTGGGAATCGGTGGTGGAGACCAGCTTTCTGCCCGGGCTGGAGAGGATCTGCAGGGAGTAGGGCCGCTATGCCGGTGCCAGGAGTCGTTGGCGAGTGGCTGCCCTGATATTTGCGGGCCCATCATGTCGGCCATCCAAGTCAGGCACAGAGATCACCAGGCGGCCTCCATCGTGAGGCAACCACGAGGGCACCCACAAGGGGTGCCCCTACGGGGATTATGGCGGATTTGCGTTCCTGAGGGCGCTTGCCCTGGGCACCCACAAGGGGTGCCCCTACGGGGAGATGCCTGGTTGGAAGAAAACGTCAAGGGGCAACAAGAGCGGTTGTGAAGGCAGCGTCAGATGGTGACTTCTTCAATTCGTAGGGGTATCCCCAGTTTTGGCGCAGTCCGTTAGCCGGGACGCCCCAAGTTGGGAGAGAAGGACGCAATCTTTTGATCGGATCGTGGTTTTCGGATGATGAGGCCTACCTTTTCGGCGAGGGAAACTTTCTCTATTGCTACCGCAGGTTCGGCGCCCACTTTCGTACGGTGGAAGGCGTCAGCGGTGTGCAGTTTTCAGTTTGGGCGCCCAATGCCCAGGGCGTAAGTGTTATTGGGCCCTTCAACGGTTGGGACCCGCATATCCACCCCATGCAGGCCCACCGGGAGGGGATCTGGGAGGTCTTTATCCCCTCTTCCCCCATGCCTGCGACAGGCGGCCCGCCCAGTGCCAGTCTGGGGGCGGGCAGCGAGTACAAGTTTTCGATTCAACTCCCGCTGGTTGATATTCGCATCGACAAATCGGACCCGTATGGATTTTTCGCGGAGTACCCGCCCGGGACGGCCTCTCGGGTCTGGCCCATGGACAGTTATCCGTGGGGCGATGGTGAGTGGGTCGAGAGTCGCGCGAGCAGGCAGGCGCTGGACCAGCCCCTGAACATCTACGAAGTTCATCTCAGCAGCTGGCGGAGAAACCCCGAAGATAACCGAGTTCTTGGCTACCGCCAGCTGGCACATGAGCTGGTCGACTATGTGCTGGAGATGGGCTATACGCATGTCGAGCTCCTGCCAGTGACCGAGCACCCATTTGAAGGTTCGTGGGGGTACCAGAGCACCGGGTATTTCGCGCCGACCTGCCGATTCGGCACGCCGGACGATTTCAAGTATTTCGTGGACCACTGCCACCAGAACGGCATCGGTGTGATTCTGGATTGGGTACCGGCCCACTTTCCCAAGGATGCTCACGGGCTGGCCTATTTTGACGGTGCGGCGCTGTATGAGTATGAGGACCCGCGGCGGGGCGACCATCCTGATTGGGGCACGAAGATTTTCGATTACGGGCGCAACGAGGTGCGCAATTTCCTCGTGGCAAGCGCCCTCTTCTGGGCGGAGGAGTACCACATCGACGGGCTGCGCGTGGATGCGGTTGCCTCGATGCTGTACCTGGACTACAGTCGAGAAGGGGCGGAGTGGATTCCGAACCAGCATGGCGGACACGAAAACCTGGACGCGATCTCGCTGCTGCGGAAGACGAACGAGGTGCTGCATGAGCGTGTGCCGGGCGTTCTGACGATTGCGGAGGAGAGCAGCATCTGGCCGATGGTATCGCGTCCCACGTACACGGGCGGGCTGGGGTTCGACTACAAGTGGAATATGGGGTGGATGCACGACACGCTGAACTTCTTTGAGATGGACCCGCTGTTCCGGCGCTACAATCATCACCTGATTACGTATAGCCTGAGCTACGCATTCAGCGAGAATTTCATCCTTCCCTTGAGCCACGACGAGGTGGTCCATCTGAAGGGGTCGATGCTTGACAAGATGCCAGGGGACCGCTGGCAGAAGTTCGCGCATCTGCGGCTGCTATACGGCTTCATGAATGCCCATCCGGGCAAGAAACTGCTCTTCATGGGGGGAGAGTTCGGACAGTGGCGGGAGTGGACTGAAATCTTCAGTCTTGACTGGCATCTACTGGAACTTGAGGAGCATCGCAGTTTGCAGCGATTTGTACGGGACAGCAACCGGCTATACTGCCATGAAACGGCGCTGCATCAGTCGGACGCGAGCCTGGGCGGTTTCCAATGGATTGATTACCAGGACGTGGACCATTCGATCACCAGTTTCGTGCGCCGCGATGCGGAGGGCAGCAGCTGCGTAGTCGTGGTCTGCAACTTTACGCCGGTCCCGCGCCACGGGTACCGCGTCGGTTTGCCCGGGCCGGGGCGCTACCATCAGATCCTGAACAGCGACTGGAAGATTTACGGCGGCAGTGGCGTCGACAATCCCATTCCCTTGGATGCGGAGGAGATTACCTGGCAGAGCGCTTCCTGGTCTGCGTTGATGGAGCTGCCGCCGCTGGGCGTGCTGTATTGGAGGCGGGAAGTAGACTGAGGCGGTCGAGTTCAGAGCCTGGAGAGCAATTTGAGCAATCGGGAAGGTTGGCAGGGCGGAGATTCACCGTCGTTGGGCGGCGTGGCCGGCCTGACCGCGCGGACGGTCTTCGGTGCTGCAACCGCGCCGCCGGGGCAGGCATTCTCGCTCGCGTTCCGGGACGGGGAAATTGGCAATTGGCATAGTGAAGGCGACCTTCTGGAAGGGCCCTTTGTGGATGGAAGCGGCTGCACGCTCCTTCCGGGCTTCATCGACGTTCACATTCACGGCAGCGGCGGAGCGGACGTGATGGACGCGACGCCGGAGGGCCTAGAGACGATGAGCCATTTCCTGGTCCGGCACGGCGTGACCGGATTCTACGCGACGACAGTAACGGCATCACACGGGGCTACGCTGGCGGCTGTGGAGAACGCGGCCCAATATGTTGCGCATTCGCGGACGGGAAACGGCGAAGAGAGGGTTGCCGGTGCGCGGGTGTTAGGTGTTCATCTGGAGGGGCCGTTTCTCAGTGAGGCGTTTCCAGGGGCGCAGAACCCGGCGCATATCCGTCCTCCTTCGGCGGCGGAGTTTGAGGAGCTTTTGGGCGCGGGTCCGGTGCGAATGATCACACTGGCCCCGGAAGTGGCGGGGGCGGATGCCTTGATCGGGATGGCTGCGGCGGCGGGTGTGCGGGTGGTGCTGGGGCACACGGCGGCGACATTTGAGGAGGCTACGGCGGCAGCGGACGCAGGCGTCTCGCAGGCTACGCATACGTACAATGCGATGACCGGGCTGCACCACCGGCGGCCGGGTGCGCTGGGCGCGACGTTGAGCGACGATAGAATCTACGCGCAACTCATCGCCGACGGAGTTCACGTCCATCCGGCGGCTATGCGAATTCTAGGGCGCTGCAAAGGGCCGACGCGGACGCTGTTGATTAGCGATGCGATTGGGGCTGCGGGTATGCCGGAAGGGCGGTACGAGATGGGCCGTCTGCCGGTTTTCGTGCAGGACGGTGCGTGCAGGCTGGAGGACGGGACGCTGGCCGGTTCGGTCCTGACACTGGATACGGCGTTGCGGAATTTCATGTCGGCCACGGGCTGGCCGCTGGTGCAGGCGTGGCCGGCGACGAGTCTCTCGCAGGCGCAGGCGATGGGGATTGACAGAGAGGTAGGCCGGGTCCGGCGCGGGGCGCGCGCAGACCTAGTACTGCTGGACTCTGAGGTGCAGGTAGCGGCTACGGTGGTTGGGGGGCGACTGGCCTACTTGCGGGACAGCTGGCGGCTTCAGGGTTGAGTGTCGGCAGGCTTCACGAGCCCACCTGGGTAATCACGGTGCCAGCGGCACCGGCGGCCAGAAGCGCTTCCTGTACGGCCTCCACTTTCTTATACTCCACGACAGCTATCAGATTACCGCCGCGGCCGGCGCCACTGAGCTTTGCGCCGGCGGCGCCGGCCTCTTCGGCGATCGCGATCAGCCGTTCGAGCTCCGGTGCACTGACGTCCAACTGACGCAGAAGCCGCTGGTTTTCACGCATCAGCGAACCCAGCGCGTCCACGTTTCCGGAGACGATGGCCCGACGGGCGGCTGAGGCTATTTCTCCTATGCCGTCAAAGATCTCCTCGTAAACCAACCTAGCACTTTCCCAAGCGCGGCGCACGTCTGAGACGACTGCGGCGGTCGAACTTGCGATCCCGGTATCGGCGATGACGAGGTGGAATGGGCGGGCGATTTCAAATCGCTGCGGCGGTTGACCGCGCACGAACCAGACGGGCTGCCGGTAGACGACGACGGTGTTGTCGATGCCGCTGGGATTGGTGTGGTGCAGTTTCTCGATTGCGTAGACTATGCGGTTGACGGTCTCACGGTCTGGTTGGGCGCGGTCGTGAAGGTCGCAGTGGGCGAAGACGGCATTCACGAGGGCGGCGCTCACAGCCGCGCCGCTGCCCATGCCGCCGGCGATGGGGATGTCGCTACGGACGGTAAATTGCCAGGCGGGTTCTGCCTCGAGGCCGACTTCTTCGAGCGCAAGGCGCACGGCGAGGGCAAGGGGGTCCTTGGGCTGACCCGAAAGAGAAACGTGAGCGCGGATGTCGGGGGCAGCGATAGTGCAGCCGGTCCCAGCGGGGGCGTCGGTGAGGGTGACGGTTGCCTTTACCTTTGCCACGGGTACGGCAATGGCTGCTCTACCGTAGACGACGGCGTGTTCGCCGAAGAGTATGACTTTGCCCGGGGCGGTTGCCGTGGTGGTTGTCATGGGGTCAGGCGGCGGGAGGTTCCTGCGACTATTACGCTCGGGACAGTTCTTTGCGGATAGCGTCGGGAATATCGGTGATGATTGCGTCTATGCCGAGGCCGGCGAGACGAAGGGCTTCGGCGCCGCTGTTGACGGTCCAGGCGTTGACCAGCTGGCCGCGGCTGCGTGCCTTTGCAACGAGCTGGGCGTCGATTGAAGTGAAGTAAGGGTGGAGGGCCTCCGGTGCGAGGCCGCGGCTGAACCAGGGGCGGCAGAAGTAGAGAAGGAGATCCTTGAGGGGCAGGCTGCGGACTTTCTGCAGGAGGCTACTCTTCCCATCGGGAGGGTGAGGTGGCCTGTCAAAGTAGAGGAGGCCGAGCGGGATCGAGGGGTCGAATTGCCGCATCCTGCGGAGGGCGATGGGGTTGAAGCTGGAGACGATTACCTGTTCGTAGAGCCCGCGCCGTTGGATCAAGCGGGCCAGCGGTTCGGGTTCGCGGCCTCCGTCCCAGTCCATATTCTTGATTTCGACGTTGACAACACAGCTGTCGCCTACGAGGTCGAAGACCTGGTCCAAGGTGGGAATCGGCGTGCCGGAGAAGGCGCTGTCGAAGCGGACGCCGGCGTCAATTCCGGCGAGCTGGGCCAGTGTATGGGTGCGGAGGGGGCCGGCGCCGGTGGTTGTTCGTTCCAGGTGGTAGTCGTGCAGGACGACCAGCTGGCCGTCGGCGGTGGCCTGGACATCGAGCTCGATGCCGTCGGCGCCCATTTCGAGGGCTTTTTCAAATGCGGGGAGTGTGTTCTCCGGCGCGACGGTGCTAGCGCCGCGGTGGGCGAAGATTTGGGGAAGCGTCGTCATGACCGTCCCTGGTCAGTCGTACTGCGCATGTTAGGAGGCGTTGCCGGTGACGGGCGCGGGTCGCGAGACGTAATGGGCAACCGGATCTCGCTCAACCTTGCAGGATGAACATCCACTCTTCCAATCCGTCGTCATTGGGTTTGTGTTCGACATGGCAGATGCGAAAGTTGTGACGTTCGATAATCGTAAGGATGTCGATCAGGGAACGGCGTTCGGCTTTGGCTGGGTGGTATTCGAGCTCGCCGATGGAGACTTTGACGTCCTCTTTAATAAGGCTGTCGCCGAGAACTTCGATGCGCCATGTCTTGCCCGTGGATGACTGGCGGGCTTTAGTTTGAAGAATGATGGTGTGCATGGTTCCTCTTATCGTACGATTGACCCGGCTTGTGCGGCCTGGTCTCCGGATGGCTGCGTGGTGTGATGGTTTGGAGTCGGACCGAGGGACAAGGGCAAGGCATCCCTAAGCGGCAAGTCTACCGAATTTAGCCGGTTTCAGCGAATTCCTTGACGGCGCTTGACCGCTGATATCACTTTGTCGGCAGCGCGCGGGTTGCCTTCGACCGCGCCGAAGGGATCGCTGATGCCGGCAGGGCTGCGGCTGAGCACTCTGAGGGAGGAGAGGATGCAGTGGGGCAGGGCGTTCAGATCGTACCCGCCCTCCAGTGTGCAGATCAGCCGGCCTCCGCATAGCGACTCGGCAAGGGCGAGGAGATCTTTCACCAATGCTGCGTATCCGCCGACGCTCAGGCGATGGGCGCTGAGCGGGTCCATCCAGTGGCCGTCGAAACCGGCGGACAGGAAAATTGCGTCCGGTCGGAATTCGCGGGCAAGGGGGTGGACGAGCTGGCGGAGGGCTGCGAGGTAGCCGGCATCGCCGACGCCGGCAGGGAAGGGAACGTTGACGTTGAAGCGTTCGCCGGGGCCTTGTCCGACTTCGTCGATGCTGCCGCTGAAAGGGTAGTGCGGGTACTGGTGGATGCTGATGAAGAGGACGGAGGGGTCGTCGTAGAACATTTCCTCGGTGCCGTTGCCGTGATGCACGTCGAAGTCGACGATGAGGAGACGTTCTGCGCCGTGTTTCCGTTGCACGTGGCGCGCGGCGACGGCTATGTTGCCGAAAAGGCAGAAGCCCTTGGCGTTGCGGGGCCGGGCATGATGGCCGGGCGGCCGCACCATGGCAAAGCCGTTGCCGGCGGCGCCGGTCATCACTGCGTCGGTCAGTTGCAGCAGGCCGCCCACAGCCCGGAGGGATGCTTCCCAGCTGTCATAGAGGACGTACGTGTCCGGGTCGAGCCAGAGTGCCGATTGGTCCCAACTCTGCAATCTGCTACTTCCGCCGGCGGGCTCCTGGATACCGCGGCAGATTTCCTGCAGTTGTTCAACGTAGGCCGAGTTGTGGACGGCGAGAATTGGGTCGAGATGGGCAGGCGCGTTGGGGAGGCGGGTCAAGGAATCGAGGATGCCGTCGGTTTCCAGCAGCTCCCAGGTACTCTGCATGCGCTCTCGACACTCCGGATGGCCGGGGAAGCTGTGGTTGCGTTCGAAGGGGTCGTAGACAAATGCTGTGGTCATGTGGATTGACTGTGCTGGTTGAGGAAAACTGTCGAATCCCGATGCACTCTCGCCTCCCTCAGTTTCCCCAGGCAGGGGCCAGATCGAAGTGCCTGTCTGACTACGCTTCGGAATGGAAAGTAGGAATGAACAGATCGGTTCCCAGGCGGAAACGCAGGTTAAAGCTATGTTCATCGGAGCCGAAGGGCTGGACCTGATTCTGATGTGTGACCGGGCCGTCGAAGGCGACCGGGCGGGTCGTGTGCAGCGTATGGCCATCCCAGAGCAGACTGATCGTGTCCTCCTCTCCCTGCGCCCGGTAGGGGAGTTGGATGAGTGCCCACCAGTCCCAGTGGGAGGGCCATTGCCTGTGAATTGTCAGCTCGTCGTTTGCTGTGGTGATGCCGAGCAGATTCCAGATTGACGCGGCGTTGGGGGCGGGGTGGCCGGATGGTGAGGCGCTGTCGTTGTTGGCGAGCCGCGTTGCCGCGTCGGCCCATCTGGCGGCGTCGTCGGGCTGATTCAGTTGGCGAGCGAGGGCGGCGGCAGCCGTCAAGCCGAGGCGGCTTGCATCGGACGCGGTTGGGGACGAGGTTGCACGACAATAGGCCGCCAGTTCATTGGCCGCGGTGGTCAGGGCTTGTTGGTGCGTCGACAGCCATTCGTGGTCAGGGAGGCGCTGCAGGTGAGTGTGCAAAGTACCCAGGTAGGCAGCGGCAGCAAAAGGAATGTCTTCATCGGGCACGGCGACGGGACCGCGCGTGAGGACGGGGAGGCGGCGGGGAAGTGCGCCGCCAGTACGTTCGGCGACGCGGCGCAGGGTCTCGAGCATGTTGCGGCTGTGTGCCGGGGCGAAGGTGTCGAACAGATCGACGAGACCGGGAACGGATTCGATGGCGCGGTCGGCGGGTGCGAAGCCGGAGCGGAAACGGGCCAGTTTCTGCACGGCGCCGATTTTGGCTTGTTGTACAGCGTGTGTGGTTGCGGCGTCCGGGGACCAGAGCCGTCCGCGGTGGGTGATGTCGTGCCAGCTGCCGCGGCTGCGCTTGAAGGCGCGTGAGATGTCGCGCTGGACGAGGAAGCCGTTCCAGGCTACCTGCTCGCCTACGTCGCTCAATGCCAGGATCAGGGGAAGGTCGACCTGGCCGGCGACGAGGACGTGGTAGATCAGGTGGGCCTGGGAGGCGCTGGGAAAGTCGACCAAGTCGGGGCGCCCTTCGGCGGCGCCGAAGACGCGAGTGCTCTCGGCGTTGCGCTGGCCGTGGGCACCCCTGGCTTCGCCGGGGTCCTTCTGCACGACCAGGAGTCCGTCGACCATGCGTTGGTCCAGGGGTTCGCCCCAGTCGATTTCGACTCGAATCTGGATCAGGCGGTCGCCCTCGGCCTGGGCTTCCATCATCCAGAGGAGCGACCGGTCGTAGTAGCTGTCGAGGGGCGCGAAGATGCGTTTGCTGACGATAACGCCTTCGACGCCGTAGATGGTTTCCTGGTAGCCGGGGTATAGCTGGACCGCGAGTGGAAGGACGTCGTCCAGCTGCTCGCTACTGATGCCGCTGCTGGTGTAGATGGGTGCGTCGATGCGGATGCGAATGGAACGGGCGTAAGCGCGCCTGTGCCAGTGCCAGCGGAGATCGTAGAGATCGCTGTCCCTGTCGGCGACAAAGTAGAGCTCGCCGTTGGTGTGGGGAAACCTGAACTCGCCGTCGATGTCGTCGTACTCTTCAAGTTGGGGCTGGTCGAGCGCGGGATCTGTCATCCGGTCCTTATCTTCCTTGCCGTGGTTAGTCTGATTGAAGACGGTCGCGATTTCTTTGGTGGCAGGGCGCGGACGTAGGGCCCCTGCAGGTCAGCCGGCAGGCGAACCGTCTTCAGCG
This sequence comes from Caldilineaceae bacterium, assembly GCA_011523365.1. Taxonomy (GTDB): domain Bacteria; phylum Chloroflexota; class Anaerolineae; order Caldilineales; family Caldilineaceae; genus Bin5. Next base: position 5,524 of record WTGY01000052.1, on the reverse strand, counting down.
CTGACACCGGCCATGAGGAGACCGATTTTCTCGCGGGTTGCCTGGCTGCGCGGCAGTATGGCGCTGATTTGGCCGTGGAACATGACGGCGATGCGGTCGGAAAGGGCCATGATTTCGTCCAGCTCGTAGCTCACCAGGAGGACGGCGACGCCCTCGTCCCGCTTGGCGACGATCTGGCTGTGTATGAATTCGATTGAGCCGACGTCGATGCCGCGCGTGGGCTGGGCGGCGACGAGAAGGCGGATGGGGCGGCCGAACTCGCGGGCGACGACCATCTTTTGCTGGTTGCCGCCGGAAAGACTGGAGCCGGAGGTCCTGACTGAGGGCGTGCGGACGTCGAATTGCGCCACCAGTTCTACGGCGTGCTGGGCGATGGCCTGTTCATTCATGGTGAGGCCGGAGGAGAAGGGTCTCTTGTAATAGGAGCTGAGCACCAGATTGTCGGCGACCGAGTAGGCGTCGACCATACCGTACATGTGGCGGTCCTCCGGCACGTGGCAGATGGCGCCTTCTTCGGTGATGCGGCGAGGGGGGGCATTGGTCATGTCGACATTGTTGATGCGTACTGATCCGGCGGTGGCGGGACGCAGGCCGGTGACGACTTCAACGAGTTCGGTCTGACCGTTGCCCTGTACGCCGGCGACGCCGACGATCTCGCCGGCGAGCACGTCCAGCGATACGCCTCGGAGGGCGGGCTCGCCGAGGTCGGTGAATGCTTCGATGTCTTGAATCTGCAAAAGGACCTCACCTGCGCTGGCCGCCTCCTTTTCAACTTCCAGCGTCACTTTGCGACCAACCATAAGGGCGGCGAGGTCCTCCTGCGAGACGGTGGCCGGGTCGGCTTCGCCCACCATTTCGCCTCGGCGCAGAACTGCGATGCGGTCGGCGATACGCAGTACTTCCTTGAGCTTGTGGGTAATGAAGATGATCGACTTGCCCTGGCTGCGCAGCAGCTCCATGACTTTGAAGAGGCCCTCTATTTCCTGAGGCGTGAGAACCGATGTTGGCTCATCCAGGATCAGTATGTCGGCGTTGCGGTAGAGCGCCTTCAGGATTTCGACGCGCTGCTGAACGCCTACGGGCAGGTCTTCGATGACGGCATTGGGGTCCACAGGCATGTTGTAACGCTCTGACAGCTCGTTAATCTGCGCTGAGACGCTTTCGCGGTCCAGTAGGCCGCGGTCGACGCTTTCGCTCCCAAGCATGATGTTGTCGATAACGGTCATAACCGGCACGAGCTGGAAGTGCTGATGGACCATGCCGATACCGAGGTCGATTGCGTCGCGGGGGGAGTGCAAATCGACGGGGCGGCCATCAACCAGAATCCGACCCTCGGTGGGCTGGTAGAGCCCGTAGATGATATTCATGAGGGTTGATTTGCCGGCGCCGTTTTCGCCGAGCAGGGCGAGGATTTCGCCCTCATGCAGTGCCAGGTCTATGTCTTTGTTGGCGACGACCCCGGGAAAGAGCTTGGTAATTCCGTTGACTGCGAGTTTTGGGGAGCCGGCATTTGCTTGCTGGGCCTGAGTCAATTGGGCCGTGGTCATGAGCTACCCTCCGTCTCGTAGACTTTGCCTTCGGCGGCAGGGGGCCGCACACGGCCGACGAGGCCGGAGACGGCGACTATGGTAACGACGTAGGGCAGCATGGAGATGAACTGACGGGGAACCTGAGTGACACCGGCGAGCAGCAGTTCGTTCTGGAGGGCCTGGGTGTAGCCGAAGAGGGTTGCTGCGCCGAGGGCGCCGATGGGGTTCCAATTGCCAAAGATCATAGCGGCAAGGGAGATGAAGCCGCGGCCTGCGGTCATGCCTTCCTGGAACTGGCCGACTGCCTCGAGGACGAGGAAGGCTCCGGCGAGGCCGGCTAACATGCCTCCCAAGGAGGTGTTTACGTAACGATAGCGGTTGACGTTGATGCCGACGGTGTCGGCGGCGCGGGGGTGTTCACCGACGGCGCGCGTGCGCAGGCCCCAGCGGGTGTAGAAGAGACCGACGTGAACGACGACGACCATGATGAGGGCGAGATAGGTTATGGGGGGATTGTCGAAGAGGACGGGCCCGAGCACGGGAATCTGAGCCAGTCCGGGAATAGGGATTGATGAGAACTTGCCTTCAGCGATGGCGTCGCGGTTGTAGAGATAGGAGGAGGTGCCGAGGGCGAGAATGATGATGACGGTGCCTGAGATGATCTGGTCCATGCGAAACCGGATGGAGAAGAGGGCGTGGACGGCTCCCATGAGGCCGCCGACGGCCATGGCGACGGCGACGCTGAAGATGAGGCTGACGGCCAGGGGCCAGTGATTGGTACTGGTCTTGGCGACGAAGCCGGCGAAGGCGCCGGCGAGCATCATGCCTTCGATTCCGATGTTGATGATGCCGGACCTTTCGCAGAGGATTCCGCTGAGGGCTCCGAGGACGAGAGGCACTGTCGCGCGCAGGGTGAAGTTAAGGGCGCTGATGCCGAAGAGCACGCGCAGCCAAGTCTGCTCTTTGAGCGGGGTGAGATTTACCAGGATGGCCATGACGACGAGTGCGAGCGCCACGAACATGGTGTTGCCGTAGCGTCTGCGCAGATGATTGAATGCCGAAACGGGTGCGTTCCTGCTCACGTGCCACCCCAACTCGTGCTGACTGCGGAACCCGCATCCTGATCGGTCTGCTGGCGGAGGCGGAAGAGCATGCGGATGATGAGAGGGGCAGCGACGAAGGCGAGTACGAGCGCCTGAATGATTTGGATGATGTCGGCGGGGACCCCTGACACGAACTGCATTGTGGCCGCGCCGCCGTCAAGGGCACCGAACATGAAGGCGGCCAGGAGGACGCCGATGGGATGGGTCTGGCCGAGCAGCGCGACGGTGATGCCGTCGAAGCCGACGGCGCCGCCGAATTCGGGGGCGAACTTATGGTTGAGGCCGAGGGTTTCGATTGCGCCTGCAAGTCCGGCAAGTCCACCGGCGAGGGCCATAGTGAGGATGATGGTGAAGTTGACGCGAATGCCGGCGTAGCGGGCGGCGCGCATGTTGTGGCCGACGGTGCGCATTTCGAAGCCGAGGGGGGTCTTGAAGATCAGCCACCAGACGAGTATTGCGGCGGCCAAGGCGAGAAAGATTCCGTAGTGGACGCGGTAGGGGGGGCCGAAGAGCCATGGAATCTGAGCAGAGAGCAGTACGTCGGGCGTTTCGGAGATGGCGCCGGCGGTGCGATCCCAGAGGGGGCCGGGGGTCTGGCCCTGTGTGCCGCCGGCGTAGACGGTCCAGCCGCCGAAGAGGGAGGCGACGTAGTTGAGCATGATGGTGACGATTACTTCGTGGGCGCCGGTATAGACTTTGAGGATGCCAGGGATGGCGCCCCAGAGCAGGCCGCCGATAATGCCGGCGATAAGGGCCAGGGGCAGGTGGATGAAGATGGGCAGGCCTTCGAAGTTGATGCCGACGGCGACGGCGAAGACGGAGCCCATCACGAACTGGCCGGATGCGCCGATGTTGAACAGGCTGACCTTAAAGGCGAGAGCAACGGAGAGTCCCGTCAAGACGAAGGGGACAGTTTTGCGAATGGTCCGGGCCCAACCTTTGCCGTCGCCGAATGCGCCCTGGAACAGTCCGCTGTAGGCGGCCATGGGGTCGTCGCCGGAGAGGAGCATGACAACGGCACCGGCGAGCAGGGCTGACAGGAGGGCGAGCGAAGGGATGAGGAGCGCGCGCAGGATTCTTCTTATGCCGGATGCTGAGGTGGCGGTCGCCAAGACGGGCCTCCGTCTGAAGGCGTACTATGCGGCAAGACAAAACCGAGTTTTTTCAGACTGACCGCGGCGGCGGGATTGCAGGTATTGGGAGGGTAGTCGTCCCGCCGCGGACGGTTCTACATGTGAAGCGGGAGGCCCCGCTACAGAGGCATCCCGCTTCAGATGGATCCTCGCCGGTTTCGCCGCGGGTGCGCTTGACGAGGACCCAGATTACCGATTCACGAGCCGGTGGAATCAGTTGCCGTATCCGGTGTCGATCGAGCCATCGATCAGGCCGGCTTTCGTCGCTTCGAGCAGGTCCTTCAGCTCCTGCGGGATCATATCGTCAAAGTCGTGGAAAGGAGCCAGGTCGGCGTCACCGAAGTAGTTCCCGCCGGGAAATTCGCCTTGGCTGGCCATGGTGACCAGTTCGACGACCCCTGGGGTGATCATCTTCATGGCGCTGGAGACGAGGCAAGGTTGGGCGGCGGGCACGGTATTCCACTGGTCGGTGTCGACGCCGATGCAGAAGACGGTCTCGCCGGCGCCGTCAGCGGTGGCGATCTCCTGCAATGCGCCGTTGCCGGTGATGCCGCCGGCGCCGAAGATCACATCGGCGCCCTGGTCCAATGCCTGTTTGGCGGTGGCGGCGCCCCATTCGGGATCGACAAAGGCCTGGGAAATTTCACCGGGATGGTAGGTGGATATGACGTTGATGTCGGGGTTTACCGATTGGGCACCGGCGACGTAGCCTTCGTTGAAGGCAACGACGGGCGGAACGAGGTCGGTCCCGAGGACGGCGGCGATGGTACCGGTTTGCGACAGGCTGCCGGCGAGGACGCCGGCCAGGTAACCGGAGTGGTCCTCGTTGAAGATCAGGCCAGCCAGATTGGGCATGACCTCACCCTGGAACTGGTCAACACCGATGAAGAACACATCAGGATTTTCCTGGGCTGCGGTGGTGGTGGCGTCGCCAAGTGCAAACCCGACGCTGACGATAACATTGTAGTCGGCGTCGATAAACTGCTGCATATTGTCGGCGTAGTCTTTTGCGTCCTGCGTTTCGATGTACTTGATGTCATCTTCGGCCAAGCCGAGGGCTTCGGCGGCTGCGACTACGCCTTCCCAAGCAGACTGGTTGAAGCTGCGGTCGTTGACGCGGCCGACGTCGGTGACGAGACCGACTTTGAAGTCACCGGCCATACCGTCGGCCGAATCGCCAGAGGCCGAATCGGTTGCGGGCATCGCTGCCGGCGCCGGGCAGGCAGCAAGCAGAAGCGCAAACGCTGTCAATATAACGAGAAGGTTAAGTGTGCGGGGTGCTTTCATTCGGATTCTCCTTTTATGACGTAAGAGATATATCACTAAAGTGTCCTGGCCGACAGGATGTGAACTGCCATGAACGGCAGGTCGACCCCATTTGTCCATTCAAGACATCATGCTCTGTTTCTCGGAGGCACCGACACGGGAGGTTTACTACAGCGGCGCGACTTCAAGCAACTTTGGCACATTATATGCTGATCGCAGTGGGTTAGCAAGGAAAAGGAAAAACAGGTTGCTTCTCAGTAGTGGGGTGGCAATAGTCTGGTGGGGAATCCACGGTGGCGGTGGCTGAAATTATTTGCAGGATCTTGGAGAGGCAAAGGGCAGGCACAAGGCCGGCACCTACGGGGATCGGATGCGACTGGCGGGACGCTGTCTGGCAAGACACCTTCGATTAGGCACCTGTTACGAATATTGGCACCCGGTCGGCGAGGCATGTTGCAGGAGGGGGGGCGTTGCGGGGGCGGAGCCCCCGCAC
>WTGY01000138.1 GCA_011523365.1 Caldilineaceae bacterium | reverse complement strand
CGAGGAGGTTGACGGCGATCAGGGCGCGGCTGATGCGTGGGGGGACGAGTGGGACGTAGAAGGTCGGCGCGGGCGGCGGGCCGGCGGGGCGGGGCGGGGTGCCGAAGAGGTTCATCACGGCCGGTCTACAGATTGATTGGCGACCAATCTACGCGACATTTTTCGGCCTGGATGATGCTGATCACCTTGTCGACGGTCTCGTCCTGGCGGTCGTCGCGATTGACGACGACGTATTGAAAGTCCTGCAGGTGCTGCATCTCCTTGCGGGCGGTGGCGATGCGCATTTTGAGCCGGTCGGGGGTTTCGGTCTTGCGTTCGAGGAGGCGGCGCAGCTGCTCTTCTTCGTTTTCGGCCACGAGGAAGATGGTCACGGCCTCGGGGATGAGGCGGCGGATGGTGGCGGCGCCCTGTACGTCGATGCGGAGGATAACGTCCTTGCCGCTGGCGAGGGCCTTGCGCACGTGGGTTTTGGGGATACCCTTATAGTCGCCGTAGACGACGGCATATTCCAGGAGCTCGTTGGCGTCGATCATTTCGGCGAATTCGCCGACGGACACGAAGTGGTAGTCGACGCCTTCTTTCTCATTGGGCCGGCGGGGCCGGGTGGTAGCGGTTACGACGAAGTGGAAGGGGAGGTCTCGCTTCTTCATCAGAGAAAGGGTGGTGTCTTTGCCGACGCCGCTGGGCCCGGAAATCACCACCAGGATTGGATGGGGTTGATTCTGCCGGTCGTAGATCGGAGTCACATCATCCTGAATATCGGACATAGAAGACGCATCCCATTGGAGTTTTGAGTTTCCGGTGTTCAGTTGTCGGTCGCGGCACGGGAGAGGCCGCTTGCTGACTGAAAACTGACTACTGACAGTAAGAAACGAAAACCACTCTGGCAGGCATCACCATTGCTTTGTGCCGGGCATTTCGCTGGATATAATGATGGGCAGTCGAACGCCCATGCTGGTATAAGGTACGCGATTCAGTATAGTTCAAATTAATAGTGGGCGAAAAAACGGGCGCGTATGAGTTCTGAAGAGAGCCGGTTTTGGGGGTAGGTCAGGGAGGCGCCCGGTGCTCGAGACGGAGACGGGGACGCAGGGGAGAAAATGCCGATATACGAGTATTACTGTTTTGATTGCAAGAAGCGGGTGAGTGTTCTGTTCCGCACGATGGCGGAGGCGGAGGCGGGGGCTTCGGCGTGTCCGGAGTGTGCGGGGGAGCGGTTGCGGCGGCTGATGAGCCGGCTGCGGGTGCTGCGTTCGGAGGAGAACCGGATCGAGTCGATGGCGGAAGATGCATCGCTGCTGTCGGGGTTGGAGCAGGAGGACCCGCGGGCGCTGGCGCAGTTTATGCGCAAGATGAGCGACGAGACGGGCGAGCCGCTGGATGAGGAGATGACGGAGGTGGTCGACCGTCTGGAGTCGGGGGAGAGCCCGGAGTCGATTGAGTCTTCGATGCCGGACGGGGATGGTGGTGATGATGCAGGACTGGGTGGAATGGGGGAGTTATAGGGGTTATTCATCCACGAGAAGCACCTCTTTTGTCCACGAAGGGCCGCTAAGGGCCGCGAAGAGAACCTTCGGTGAAAACTGAAGGTTTTTTTGTTTGCGGAGGTATGGGAGTGCGGGTGGGGCAGTTATATCTTTTCGAAGTGGTCGACGGGGACGACGAAGATGATGGCTCCGCCGACCTGTTTTTCGACGGGGGTGGGGATGTGCATCTCGCCGGGCTCCATGACGGGGGGGAGGGGCGTGACGTATTGGATGCGGCTGGTGCAGCTTTCGCGGAAGACGGTGAGGACGTCTTCGACCTGTTCGTCCTGGACGCCGCAGAAGATGGTTGCGTTGCTTATGCGAAGGAAGCCGCCGCGGGTGCCGGTGATGGTGGCGGCATAGCCGCGGCGTCCGAGGCGGTCGAGGAGGTTGGGGCTGTCTTCTTCGTTGACGATGGCGATGACTAACTTCATGTTTTTGGTTTTGAGTTTTCAGTTTCTAGTCTTAGTTTCCGCTGACATCTTGGGTAGGGCGTCCAGGATTCAGCGGGAACGGAAAGTCTGCAGGCGAGTTGGCGGTTGAAGGCGTTCGTTTGGGAGATGACTTGGGCGTTCTCCGAATTCCAAGGCAGCCCAGCGGAAGGACCAATCGAATCATATCTCATTTTGGCTACTTCTGTCTATTGGCAAATGTGGTCGGGTGCAGTCCCAGATGGGGGGCGTGCCAGGGCACCCACAAGGGGTGCCCCTACGCGGGATTGTGGTGGGTTGGCGCGTTTTGGGGGTGAGGGCCTGGGCACCCACAAGGGGTGCCGCTATCGGAATCGTTGGGGGGACAGAAACCGGGCTGCGTAAACTGTTTGTCCGGGTGACCAGAGCCCTAGTCAGCACCCATTGGGTCCGTTGGCGGCATGTGCAGGGAATAGGGAGTACATTCGGGACGAGCGGAGCCAGGGCTGCTCTGTGTCGAAAGCGGACTGGCAGGTATCGGCGTCGTTTAGTCATTTGCAGGGCCCTCGTTTTCAAATACAGACAGAACGACAGAGTTCGTCCCATTTGCAGTCATGATTTTGGGCGCGCCCTCGAGGCTTGCGTCGTAGAGGCCGGCGATGAGGCGAAGGGAACCGGGGGGCAGCGTTGCGGGCAGTTGAAGGGCGGTGCTGCTGTATCCACCGGGCGAATTCAACTGCAGAATTGGGTCTGACTGGGAAAGAATGCCGCCGGACTCGTTGAGCAGGTGAAGGAATATTTTTTCCCCGCCGGTAAGGGTTGCTTGATTCCCTCTCCAGTCCATGTGTATGACCAGGATGCCGGCGGCGGTGACCGTTTGCGGGCTCAGTTGGGCTTTCGCCAGTGTAACACCGTTTTCGAATCGTGCGTCCTGCTCCTGCCAGCTTTGCGGGTCGGGCCGGGCGTAGAGGTGCACTGGAAAGATGCCAACCCGCTCCTGCAGGACCTTTTGGAAACCGGCGGCGAGCGCATCTGGAGCGATGCCTGTCGCATCCCAATTAGACGCGGGTGAGACGGGCAGAATGACCCTGAAAACGCTGCCATGGGTGAGGGAATCGACCACCTGGGCTGCACCCTCGGCGTCATGGGGCCTGGGGGGAATCGTGAACCGTTGGACATTGCCTTTGTAGTAGTAGTCGAGGGTCGGGTCGGGAAAATTGCTCGCGATACGCACGTTGGAAATCGGAAGCCCGACGCTCCAGCGCTCCAGTGTCCCGGCCAGCGTCCGCCATTCCAGCGATCTGCTTTCGAAATAGTGGTTGCGCAGGCTGTAGACGTTGGCGGCCAGGACGAGGATTATGAGTGCTGCAGCGGAGATGCGGCCGAGCGGGATTCTGGCGAAAGGGCTGGGGGGCTGGGCTGACGAGTCTTGCCGGCTGCTTGCGCCCGCTTCACCGTCGACCCAGTAACGCCAGCGCCAGCTCAGGTGCGTATCGACCCAGCTGCTCATGCTGGCGGCGCTGACGGCTATCAGCAGAAGGAAAGGGGGCAGCGCGGCGACCAGATAGCGTTCGTCGAATATGGGACGCTGGCGTGCGCCGAGCCAGGTAGCCAGGAGAGGGATGAACAGGTAGAAGAGAAGGAAAACGGTTGCGCCTGGCTGGCCGGGCAGGGTCTGCTGTTGGTCTTCTGCGCCCTTTGGGGAGCTTTCGTCAGGCTGGCTCTCGGGGTCCCGGGCCGCAACGGCGCCGCCACTGTTTTCGCCGTTGCTATTGTTGCGGAGGCCAAAGGCGAGTCCGGCGACGATGATGGACCCGGCCAGCAGGCCTCCGGCGAACCGCCAGATCGGGTGCGGGACCGATTCGCTCAGGGCAAAGACACCGAGGGAGCGCCACAGCATGCCTGCGAAGGCGGGGAAATCGCCGTTGCCACCGTAGCCGGCAACTGTGTGCCATGCGCTGACCAGCCACGGCGCGAATAGGGCAGCGGTCAAGAGTTGGGCGAGGGACCAGCGTATCAGCAGTGGGACATCGCCGGAACGCCAGGTTTCCAGGGTCTGGCGGGCGCGGCGCGTCCAGAGGTTACGCAGCAGCAGGAAGAGGAGGAAGGCGTTGTGCGCCAGGATGACGAATGCGGCGTAGTAATGGACGTGGAGAGCGACGGCTGCGCAGAGTGCATAGGCGGCGGGCGCCGGCCAGAGCTTTGGCTGACGGATCACGCGCAGGGCGAGGACGGTGGCGGCTACGGTTAGCGCCAGGCTCAGCGAGTACATGCGGGCATCCTGGCTGTGCCAGATCGCGTAGGTGTTGGCGGCCAGGAGCAGGCTGGCGGTGAGGGCGGTGGGGGCGCCGAGGCGAAGCTGTTTGGCCAGGTGGAATAGCAGCGGGATGGCCAGCGCCCCCGCCAGGACGGGGATAAATCGCAGCGCGAACTCGTGGGTACCGGCGACCTGGATCCAGGCGTGCTGGAGGAAGTAGCTGCCAACGGGATGCGGTTCTCGCAACTCCAGCGTGCGCGCCACGATCTGGGCAGGGGAGCTCAGGCTGAAGAAGAAGCCGAAGCTCTCGTCGCCGCGAAGTTCGCGAAAGCCGAGGCGGAAGAGTCTCAGCAGAAAGCCGAGCAGGATAACTGTTAGCAGGGCGCCGCGCTGAAACTGCTTGTTGGCAATGGCGCGTTGAACTGTGCGCTGCGGATGCTGGTGGGCGAAGGCCGGGGCAGCGGGGCTTGCATTCCCGGCGGGGTGTTGGACCGGCTTGCGCTTGTTCCAGTCAAGGGCATGGTGGGCGCGCTGCCAGACGGTTCGGGCCGCGGCCAGAAGTTGGAGGCGAAGGGCGATGAACAGCCCGAGCCAGCCTACCGCGCTGGCGGCCAGGCCCCAGACTGCGCTGCGGGGGCGGTAGACGAGCTCAAGGGTGCCGGATCCGGCGGGCACGGGTATGGCGAGGAATGCCCGATGGGCGCGGGCCACCGGGAGAGAGTGCTCACCTTGCCAGCGGGCCTGCCAGCCGGGCAGCCATTTCTCGCTGAGGAAGAGGAGGCCGCGCTGTGCGCTCTCAATGCCGATACGCAGATGTCCGGAGGCGACGCGCTCGACCTGGAGGGCGGCCTGGGCGCCGTCGCCGAGGTTCAAGCGCCCATCCTGCCAGTTGCTGCCCAGCGCCTCGGCGTGGGAGGGCGGGACCAGGAGCTCGTCGCGGATGTTGAATGCGGGGTCGGCCAGGAGGGCAAGGGCTTCGCCGTCGTCGACGGTGCGTGCGTTCTGGGTCCACCAGAGTCGAGGTGAGATCGACTCAAGCACGTGAAGATAGGTCGTCGAGCTTTGCGGCCGGGGGAATTCGGCCAGTCGCTGGCTTGGGACGGGCAACTCGTGCATCCAGGTGAGAACGGTGCCGGTTCCGGTCAGCTCCCACATGCGGTCGAGGGGGAAATCGGTGATGAAGGCGTTGTATTTGGCGTGGCGGAGGGGGCTTTTGCCGAGGACGTCCTCCCAGCCGAGGAGCAGGCCGCTGTTGCGTGAGACGCGATGCTCGTTGTGGACGCGGGGCGGGAGCGAGTTGGGGCGTTCGGCGAGAGAGTGGGAGGCTTCGAGTACGGCGGCGGCCTCGGGGGGCACCAGGCCATCTCTTACCCGCGGGCCGAAGGAATGGTTGGTTGCGAAGTTGACGATGAAGAGGTCGAGCAGGGCCAGGGGGATCAGTAAGATGAGGCGCGTGCGCGCGACCGGCCAGTCGGAGAGCCGCTGGCCGCGAGCGAGTCGGGGGCCGGTCAGGATGGCGAAGGCGAGGGCGATGAGCAGTGCCATGGCGCTGGGCCAGAAGAGGTCCGAGTCGGCGATGCCGGCGCGGGCGGGGAGCTGCCGCCAGATCCAGAACAGGGTCAGGGCGGCGGCTACGGCGGCGGCGAATCCAAAGCAGAGCGTTCGTTTGCGGCGCGCGGGCAGGGTGGGCAGTAGCGCCATGCCGTAGCCGCTGAGGACGCTCAGGGAGAAGGCAACGAGAAATATGGCCCGCTCCTGGCCTCGAAACAGTTCGCCGCCGGGCGTGAACCGATAGAAGAGGCTGTAGAGCGGCAGTCTGCTGCCATAAGAGAGGAGGAAGGCGGCAGCGCCGCAGAACACGAAGAAGAAGGCGGCGGCGCGGGCGTGGGGACCGGCGCCCGGCAACGGGAAGCTGGATGAGAACAGGGTGGCGACGGCGGCGAGGGTCAGGCCAAGCGCGGCCACGCCTACGTATTGCGGGGAGTAGACCGTGAAGAGGCCGGGAAGCAGGTACTGGAGCGTATCTCTGAACGCGAAGCCGCCCCCTGCCTGTTGGAAGGTGAGGGAGGCGCGAACGGAGTGTTGTACGAATTCATAGACCGGCCAGAGCTGGGCCAGCGTGAGGAGGACCAGAACGGTGACATAGGCGGCTGCCATGCCGGCGTACAGCAGTACTCTGGCAGAGAGGACCTTATAGGCGGCCTTGCCGGTGGTGCCAGTTACCCGATACGTGTTCAGATCGCTGACGAAGAGCATCAGCATCCAGCCGCCGACGGCGTAGGAGAGGAAGAGGAAGGTCTGGGGATGGCCGCCGAAGAAGGCGACGGCCTGCACGCCGGCCGCGGCCAGCCAGCGTTTCCATGGGGGGAACAGGCGGGAAAGGCCGGTTGCTGCGGGCGGCGACAGCCCTTCATCCGGACTGGATTCGGAGCTTCCTGTGCCTGCGCGGCCCGCTCCCGGCAGAAGGAGAAGGAGGATGGCGGGCAGCCAGACGGCGACGCGCAGGATGCCGATCTGCACCGGGACGTAGCCGGTGAGGTAGCCGGAGAAGCCGAAGATTGCGCCGGCAGTGAATGCGGCCATTTTGCTGCCGGTCAGGCGGCGGACGAGCAGGTAGGTGAAGAGGCAGGCGAGGAAGATATGGAGCGCGGCCTCTACCTGTAGCCAGTAGAGTCTTCCCACGGGGCTGCGGTCGAAGCTTGTGAGGAGGAGCAGAGCATTGCTGACAGGGTAGAACACGGCGGATTGGGCGTCGGCGAGGAAGGGGTGGCCGGAGAAGGTGTGCGGGTCCCACAGGGGCAGACGCAGGTCGAGGATGGCGGACTGTTGATAGAGGCTGAAGGGCAGGAAGTGGCGGGTAAAGTCGCTGTCGGGGAAGGCGGTCAGGCCCAGCAGGTGCGGAGAAAAGAAGAGCAGGATGAAGGCGCCGTAGGCGAGGGCGACGGGGAAGGCCGGCGGCTGGAGCGGGCGCTTCATCTGTGGGTGGCTGGGGGGTGCAAGCGGGTGCACGCGGCAACGGGTTGCGAGGCGGTTGCATCCGCTGTGAGGAGAGGGGGATTGGAGTGCGTCATTTACCGGTCGGTCATGTACAGGAATCCGGCCACTGGCGAGCGGGCTGGATGCGAGTCAGGCGTTTGGGGATAGGACGCAGGCAGGGACAGGTCGTGCGCACTGGAGTGGCGATGCGGTTACGGTCCCGTTTCACTTTGAGCGGCTGGGCGCGAGGGCGGGCAGTTTGCGCTGCACTGCGCGGACGATGTCCTGATGGACCTGGTCGCGGGGGCGGCTGGCTTCGATGACGGTCCAGCGTAGGGGCTTCTGGGCGATGAGCTGGCGGTAGCCGGTTTCGACGCGTTGATAGAAGGAGAGCTCCTGGGCGTCGAGGCGGTTCCAGTCGCCGTCGGCGCGGCCGCGGTTGCGTCTGATGCCGACTTCGGGGGGCAGGTCGAGGTAGAGGGTGAGGTCGGGGCGGAGGCCGCCGGTGGCGTAGGCGATGAGGCGCTCGAGCTGGGCGATGTCCTGCTGGTGGCCGTAGCCCTGGTAGGCGAGGGTGCTGTCGGCGAAGCGGTCGCAGAGGACGATTTGGCCGGCGGCGAGGGCGGGGCGGATGACCTCGGCGACGATCTGGGCGCGGGCGGCGTTGAAGAGGAGGGTTTCGGCGCGGGCGTGCATTTCGGTGTGGGCGAGGTCGAGGAGGAGCTGGCGGATGCCGTCGCCGATGCGGGTGCCGCCGGGTTCGCGGGTAGTGAGGACGGCGCGGCCGGCGGCTTTCAGATGGTCGGCGAGCAGGTGGATCTGGGTGGTCTTGCCGCTGCCGTCGGAGCCTTCGAAGGTGATGAACATTAGATCAGTATATCGTCAAGCTGGGGCCGGCGCTCAGGACGGGCTGAAGATGCGGACGCAGCGGTGGGGTTCGCGGCCGTAGCTGTGGCTGATGAGGTTGGCGGTGCGGGCGAGCTGGTGTTGCTGGCTGCGGATGGAGGCGGCCTGTGGGCTGAGCTCGACCGACTTTTCGCCTTTGAGGAGACGCTGGATGGCGTGCTGGGTTTCGCGCATGGCGGAGTCGAAGACGAGGTCGGGGTCGTCGCGGCGGAGCTGGAAGACGTCGAGCAGGTAGTGCTCCATCTGTGTGACGGTGTTGCTGCGGAGGACGTAGACGGGCACGTTCTGGCGTTCGGCGTCGGCGATGGGCTGGGGCTTCTGGCGGAAGTAGTTTTTGAGGGTCATGACGATATCGGCCTGGCGCAGCTCTTTGACGACTTCGATGGGTACTTTGAGGTTCTGGGCGGCGGTGCGCAGGCGGTTCTGGCCGATGCCGTAGGGGAAGACGCGCACGACTTTGCGGCCGTTGGGTTGGGCGGCGCTGTCGGCGATGTCCTGGGCGAGCTGTGCGGCGCGTTCTTCGGCGCGCTTGCCGCGCTGACGGCGGCGGCCGCCGCTGCTTTCGGGGCCCTGGCGGCTCTGGCCGATGCGACCGGGCTTTTCCTGGTTTTCGACGGACTCGACGTGGACCTGGTTGTCGCTGTTGACGTAGCGGATCTCGGGGGAGAGGGTCCAGCCGCGCAGGAGTGAGTCGACGGCTTCGGCGACCTTGTGGTGGACGATCATGCGCTGGCGTTCCTGGATTTCGATGAGGACGTCGAAGGTAGGCGGGGCCTTGCGCTCAAGGACGGTTTTCTGGGTGCCGCGGCGGCGGGCTTCCTCATCGGACAGTGTGACGGTATCGATGCCGCCGACCAGGTCGGAGAGGGTGGGATTCATGAGCAGGTTTTCGAGGGTATTGCCGTGGGCGGTGCCGATGAGCTGGACGCCGCGTTCGGCGATGGTGCGGGCGGCGACGGCTTCGAGCTCGCGGCCGATTTCGTCGATGATAATGGCCTCGGGCATGTGGTTTTCGACGGCTTCGATCATGACCTCGTGCTGCAGGGTGGGGGTAGCGACCTGCATGCGGCGGGCGCGGCCGATGGACGGGTGGGGGATGTCGCCGTCGCCGGCGATCTCGTTGCTGGTATCGACGATGACGACGCGCTGTTTGTCGCTGAGGACGCGGGAGGCTTCGCGCAGGAGCGTGGTCTTGCCGACGCCGGGGCGGCCGAGGAGGAGGAGGCTGCTGCCGCTGGTGATGATGTCCTGGATGATGTCGATGACGCCGTAGACGGCGCGGCCGACGCGGCAGGTGAGGCCGATGACGGTGCCCTTGCGGTTGCGGATGGCGGAGATGCGGTGGAGGGTGCGTTCGATGCCGGCACGGTTGTCGGCGCCGAAGTCGCCGATGTTGTCGATGACGTGCTGGAGGTCGCCGCGGGTGGTCTCTTCGGGGCTGAGGCAGAGTTCGCCGTCGGGGAAGCGCGCTTCGGGCAGGCGGCCGAGGTCCATGACGATTTCGATGAGGTCGCCGGCGCGGTCGAGCTGCTGGAGGGAGGCGCGGATGCGTTCCGGGAGGACGGCGAGGAGGAGGTCGAGGTCGTCTGCGATGCGTAGGGACATGTGAGTTTCTGGTTTTTAGTAGTTAGTTTTTAGTGAACGGCAGGGATTGGGGCGGTTCACTGGGCTAGTTCCTGGTGCGTGACGGTTCAAGGTGGTTTCAGGGCCTCCCGCGGGTGGTTTGTTCTGTGGCTGGGCGGGGAGGCGGGTGGCGCCAGGGAATGGGCCGCGGGCGGGTGTCCCGGCCGGCGGCGGTGTGCGGCGGGCAATATAGGCGATGGTGCGGGCGGCGTTCTGTTTGAACGCCGCCAAAGTCCAGCAGATGGAGTCGGCGGCGTTCAAATTTGGGCATGGCGAGGGAGCCGGGCACGGCGCCGCGGACGGTTTTGAGGGCGGGCGTGCGCTGGTCGACGGTGCGGCGCTGCCATTGGAGGATGTTGCGGACCATGAGCATTCTGTCGGTGAAGGGAGCGAAGCCGTAGTCGGAAAGGAGTGCGTTGATGCCGGTCTGGTAGGCGCGAACGCCGATGTAGGCGCGGCGGACGAGGGGTGCTTCGGCGATGCGCTGCAGGGCGAAGTCGAGCAGGAGATGGGTGTTGTGCGTATCGGGGTCGTTGGTGTCGACCCAGAGGCGGATCCAGGCGCCGCTTTTGCCCCAGAGGATCTGGACGCAGCCGGCGAGGCCGGGCCCGCGGTCGTCGTCGAGCACGTAGCCGGACATGTGGACCTGGTGCGGGTTGGAGAGGATGGGCGGGATGCGTTCCTCTTGGGGGTGGTCGGCGGCGTGGCCGGTTTCCAGCTGCTGTGTGGGCAGGGGGGTAATGCGCTGGTAGAGTTTTTCGAGTTCGGGTGCGTCGGCGGGTTGCTGGGGTCGCAGTGCTGCGCCGGACGGTGCCCGGGGCGCGCTGTCGAGGCGCCAGATGGTGACCTGGGTGAGGGGGGCGAAGCCGGCCTGTCGGAAGGTATTGACGAGGAGGGGCTGGTCGGGCAGGTCGCTGAAGAGGCGGCAGACGTTGTAGCGTAAGATATGCTGGGCGCTGTAGGTGAGCAGTTTTTGCCAGATGGCCGGGTGACCGCGATGGGCGTCGAGTGCGGGGGAGAGCAGGGTCACGTCGGCTTCGTGGGAGTGGGGGCGGATGCGAAGCTGGATGAGGCCTTCGCGGGCGAGGCCGTTTTCTTCCTGGCGCAGGACGTAGGTGAAGGAGCTGTGGCGGTACCAGGGAAAGCAGGAGCGGAGTGCGGTGCGCACAGGCGAATTTGATTGCAGGAGGGTGCGCTCAATCTGGAGGGGCGTAGAAACGCTGCGCAGGCGCTGCAGAAGCAGGGCATCGCCTAGATAGAAGGGGCGGAACGACAAATGGGCGTTCTCCTGAACGGGACGGTATGCATTTTGGGGGTATTGTACTTGATTGGAGAGAAGGAGGCAAACAGTGTGAAACGGCAGGGATTTGGGGTTAGGGTCCGTTAACGGTTGTCTGAAGCGGGCGTTGCAGGGGAGGAATTCGGTTTTATCGCCGCGAAGGACGGTTTCAGATAGTAGAAGACGAGGTGAAGTCAAGGGTAGGGTGCCGGTGCCAAGGCAGATGCGGCGCCACTTGTGGGGCGCCGCATCTGGTCTTGCTCTCTGTCAGTAAAGCAGTTGCTCGCTACTCATGCGAGGGGCGTTACGGGTCGTTGCGGTCTTCAGCCGCCACCGCTGCCGTGCTCGCCGCGTCCCTCGCCACCGCCGCTGCCGCCGTGTTCGCCGCTTCTCTCACCGCTGCCTTCGCCGCCGCCTTCGCTGGCGCCGACCTCGGCATGGGGGGTCCAGCCGTCGAAGGGCTGCGCCGATGCGGGGAGAATCACGCCCAGGATCTCACCTGGGGCCAGATCGGTCGGCGTTGTGGGGCCGAGCTCGATGCCGTTGGACAGGTGGACCTCGATGCGTACCCGGGTCAGGGTGGCGTCGGTGGTGTTGGCGACGGTGCCGACGAAGGCGTTGCTTGCCTCATCGTAGCTCATGATGAGGCGAGCGCCGGCGCGGACCATGTCGAAGGTCTCGTCGAGGGCGAGGGCGTTGCCGCCTTCTTCGCTGCCGGCCGCGCCGCCTTCACTGCCTTCACCGCCGCCTTCAGCGCCATGCTGCTCGCCACCGGCCTCGCTGCCACTGCCTTCGGTGTTGACAGGGCCGGGGCCGCCACAGGCGAAGGTCTCTGGGTGAATCTCCCAAGCGTCGTAGGCTACGCCGGCTGCGGTTGGCTCATCGGCGACGCGCAGCTCGACGGTGGTCTGGGCGCCGGGGGCCAGGTCGCCCACGGGCTGCGGTCCGAGCTCGACAACGGTCGTCGTTCCCTGCTTGAGGTTCAGCTCGATTTGCACGAAGCAGAGGGTCTGGTCGGTCGTATTCTCGACGATGCCTGAGAATATCTGCGCAGCGGGATCGTAGGACATGGCGGTTCTGACGCCGTTGACGACGCCGTCCCAGCTTTCGTCGAGGGCGAGGATGGGGCTGGCGGGGTCTCCGCTCTCGCCGCTGCCCTCACCGCTGCCGGATTCACCGCCGCCTTCGCCACTGCCTTCTCCGCCACTGCCGTGTTCACCGCTGCCCTCGCCGCCGCTGCCTTCGCCGCCGCCTTCACTGCCGCCGACCTCGGCATGGGGCGTCCAGCCGTCGAAGGACTGCGTTGATGCGGGGAGAACGACATCCAGGATTTCACCGGGCGCCAGGTCGGTCGGCGTTGTGGGGCCGAGTTCGATGCCGTTGGACAGGTGGACTTCGATGCGTACCCGGGCCAGGGTGGCGTCGGTGGTGTTGGCGACGGAGCCGACAAAGGCGTTGGCGGCGGCGTCGTAGCTCATGATGAGGCGAGCGCCGGCTCGGACCATGTCGAAGGTGTCGTCAAGGGCGAGGGCATTGCCGCCTTCTTCACTGCCGGCTGCGCCGCCATCGCTGCCGCTCTCACCTCCACTCTCACCGCGGCTGCCGTGTTCGCCGCTGCCTTCTCCGCTGCTTTCTCCGCGGCTGCCATGTTCACCCCGGCTTTCGGTGACGTTGCCTGCGCTCTGGCCGGTGACGCTATTTCCTGTTCGGTAACAGCTAACGGCTACCATCATGCTGACGACCAGAACGACTATGGCCAATGTGTAGGTCAGCTTCCACTCCATTTTGCGGATGTTCATTTTTTCACCTCGTTTCACTATGGCTATCTGAGGGCCTTTTCCCTCGTACGCTTTCCATGATAGAGGTGAATTGTCCCGGAATTATGTCAGGCCAGGGCAGATCAGAAAATTGGATCGAAGTTTTCCAGGTATGTCCCAGGATGCGGCTTTCGATTGCTGGCGAGCCGGTTCCGGGCTGCTTTGTCATATGGGGACGGCGGATTGTCTGAACGGTGATTTGGGGGGATTTTTGGGATTTTCGGGATGGAGTTTGCCTGGTTGTGGTTTGGGGGTGGATACGGGTGTTGGGCTAGAGTTCATGAGAGTTTACGAGAGTTTACGAGAGATTGAGGGGAAATTGGGGTGGGGATGAGTTGGCG
>WTGY01000073.1 GCA_011523365.1 Caldilineaceae bacterium | reverse complement strand
GATGGGGGATGGATGTGAAGGGGAGGGAGGGTCACGTTTGCCATGTTGAATTATGGCAAATACTTGGCGGGGACTTAGCGGCCGGCTTTGAAATAGAAAAAGGGAGCGACTTTGAATTGTGCCGCCCTCCCCTTGGGTTGGGGACCTGGCGGCACAAAAGTCACTCCCTGCTATGACAAACGGACCGTTTTTTAGGCCACGCTCTGACGCCTAACGACGTTGCTGGCGGCAGGGCCCTTCGGGCCGTCTTCAATCACGAACTCAACCTGGTCACCTTCCGCAAGACTGCGGAAGCCCTCCGACTGAATGGCGGAGAAATGCACAAACACGTCGGGTCCATCTTCGCGGGCGATGAAGCCATAGCCCTTCTGATCGCTGAACCACTTCACCGTACCGACAACTGTTTCACTCATGGTGAGTAAACTCCTCTGCTAACTGCGACTACCAGATAAGGCGCAAAACAACCCGCGCACTGACTGGCGATACTACATGAAAAATACCCCTTGCCCCGTTGCATGTGGGGAACGTCCCAACGTAAGGCTGTCAGAACACAAACTGATTTTGCTGCGCATAAGGATACGACAGACCAGTGCGCTTGTCAAATCGCAAAAAAGATAGGTTGTTTTCGTTACTTCCGGGCCGGTTTGTGCGGCGCGGCGGGTGGTCCAGATGGACTGCTGACAGGAGGTAGGGTAGACTTGATGGCTGGGCGCGATGGCCGTTTTGCGGGCAGTGCGCAGCGGGCGCGTTCCGCCGTCGAAGATCCACCGATTTCGGGAGATCCACCATTATGTATTCAGTACTGGCCGTCGATTTAGACGACACACTTTTGGAAGATTCCACGACGATCTCGGCCCGCACGATGGCTGCGCTGGACAGCTGGCAGGCGCTGGGGCGGAGGATCGTGGTTGCGACGGGACGCCCGCCGCGTTCGGCGAAGTCGGTCGACCCTTTTCTGAACGACTTTCCGATGATCTGCTACAACGGGGCGTGGATCGAACTGCAGGGCAACGTGCTGTTTCAGGCGACAATTCCGGTAGAGGACGCGCGGCGGATTGTCGGCGCGATCCAGAATGGAGCGCCCGATTGCCGATTGGGGGTCGAAATCGAGGATGCGCTTTATGTCAACCGGGGGGTGGAGTGGACCGGGGCCCATTTTGTCAGCGACGTGCTGGCGCACACGAACCGTCCGGCGGCCAAGATCCTGACTTCGCTGGAGGAGTTGGACGCGGCGCAACCGCAGTCGTTGAACGGGCAGGCGGTAGTGGGGAAGCCGTCGGAGGCGTTGCTGCGGGGGTTGCCGGCGACGAGCCGGGCGCTGATATCGCCGAAGTATGATCTGGTCCAGGTGATTCCGCGGGGCACGTCGAAGGCGGCGGCGCTGCGCTGGCTGCTGGAGCGGTGGGGCGTTGGGATGGAGGCGGTGATCTCGTTCGGGGATGACGTGAATGACGTGGAGATGGTGGCGGAGGCGGGGTTGGGTGTGGCGATGTCGAACGCGGTGCCGGAGGTGAAGGCGGCGGCGGACCGGATGACGGTGAGTAATAAGGAGGATGGGGTGGCGGTTGTGTTGGAGGAGTTTTTGGGTTGAGTGGATTTTGGGGTCGTCGACTTCTGATTGTGCCTCCCACAATGCGGGTGCTAGAATTCAACATAAGGAATCCTGGTAAGAAGCAACTGACTTAGAATCATCTGCCCAGCCATGGCGGCTCACGGAATGGCCCCGGACGAACAATCGACGACAGTTGAACGCATCCTGCAGGTGGAGGGTGTCAGCCTCTCCTTTGGCGGTACGACAGTACTGGACCAGGTCGATTTTGATGTGCAGGCGGGTGAGATTCGGGCCATTATCGGCCCGAACGGTGCAGGGAAGACGTCGATGCTCAATTGCATCAGCGGATTCTACCGGCCGCAGCAGGGCAGGCTTCTGTTTGAGGGCGAGCATGACCTGACCGGCGCCAAGAGGGTGGCGCAGTTGGGCATCGCCCGCACTTTCCAGAATATCGGTCTTTATACTTATCTGAGCGCGCTGGACAATATGATGGCGGCGCGGCATATACACATGCGCCAGAATATGGTGGCGAGTGCGCTGTATTGGGGCTTTGCGCGCAAGGAGGAGGCGCGGCACCGGGCGGTGGTGGAGGAGCTGATCGACTTTCTGGAGATCCAGCATATCCGCAAGACGATGGTGGGCGCGCTGCCGTACGGGCTGCGGAAGCGGGTGGAGCTGGGGCGGGCGCTGGCGCTGGAGCCGAAGCTGCTGCTGCTGGATGAACCGATGGCGGGGATGAATACTGAGGAGAAGGAGGACATGGCCCGCTTTATCCTGGACATTCACACGCGGCGGGGGGTGACGATTATCCTGGTCGAACATGACATGGCGCTGGTGATGGATATTGCGGACCGGATCGTGGTGCTTGATTTTGGCACGAAGATCGCGGACGGTGTGCCGGAGGAGATCGGGCGCGACCCGGAGGTGATCCGGGCTTATTTGGGGCAGGCGAGTTAGATGGCAGAGATAGAGCGCCTGGAGACGGTACCGCAGCATTTTCTGCGGCAGGTCGAGTCGCGCGGGGCCGGTGAGGTTGCGCTGCGGCAGAAGGAGTTCGGCATCTGGCGGGAGTTCAGCTGGCAGGAGTCGTGCGAGCAGGTGCGAAATTTTGGGCTGGGCCTGCGGGAGCTGGGGCTGGCGCGCGGCGATCACGTTGCCACGATTGGGGACAACGACCGGCAGTATCTGTGGGCGTACCTGGGGCTGCAGGCGGTGGGCGGGGTGCAAGTGGGGCTGTTCA
>WTGY01000057.1 GCA_011523365.1 Caldilineaceae bacterium | reverse complement strand
CCCGTAGGGGCAGGCCTTGTGCCTGCCCGTTCGTCGCAGCCCGCGCCGCCATCGCAACCCCCTCACCGCACCCGTAGGGGCAGGCCTTGAGCCTGCCCAAAGCAGACATCAAAAACCCGCAAACAGTTTCAACCACCGTCGGCAAGCTACCCACGCCACAGTCCCTCCCGCCCAAGACCCGGCCCCCATCCCTGTCCCACGCTACCGGTTAGCAGATCGGCTGCCCTTGTGCTAATATGCGCCTAGTGGATTCCCTCAAATCGGACACCAACTCGGAACAGATTTCAGATACTAAGGAGAACCCAAGATGAAAGGAAACAGTTCGAACTTTCTGTCACGCCGCAGTTTTCTGCGCCTGTCGACATTGGGCATTGGCGCCACCGCACTCGCAGCCTGTATGCCGGTGGCGGCGCCCGCGGGCGGCGATATGGGAGACGACGGCGGCATGGCTGAGCCGACGTCCGTGTCATTCCTGACGCAAGGCGGGGGCGAAATCTCGTTCCTCCGCTACGAGCCGCTGATTGAAGACTTCCAGGCCGCCAACCCCGGCATTACGATCGCGCCAATCTGGGAGCCCGGCGGCGCAATCGAGATTCAGACGAAACTCTTGACACTGATCGCCGCCGGCGACGCGCCCGACTCCTACTGGGCGCACAGCTACACCAACTCCGGCCAGGCAGTGCGCAACATCCAGCTCGACGTCAACCCCTTCATCGACGCCGACGACGACATCAGCGGCGACGACTTTCTCTTGGCCGCCTACAAGGACTTCCAGTACGAGGGCAGGCAAATCGGCTTCCCGCGCGAGACGACCAGCACGGTCATAATCTATAACGCCGAGCTCTTCGACGCCGCCGGCGCGGCCAGACCCACGGCCGACTGGACGTGGGGCGACTTCATGGAGAGCGCAGCCGCAATGACCCAAGGTGAAGGTACCGAACGAATCTTCGGCACTGCGGACTGGCACCGCAACCGCAATACGTGGATTAAAATGTGGCAAAAAGGCGGCGACGTTCTCAGCGAGGACCGCACCAAGTTCACGATGAACCAGGAGCCCGGCCTTTCGCAGGTCGTCGAGATCCAGGACTGGCACCAGGACGGCGGCATTCACGTGCCCGCAACGGTAACCGAGGCCGGCGGCTTCAGCACCGGCGACCTCTTCACCACCGGGCGTATCGGCATGTTCCCGCAGTTCTCTGTGTTCTCGAATGTAATGAGCTCTGAGTTCGAGTGGGACATCGCCCATTTTCCGGTTGACGAGGGCGACACGCGGACCACACGCGTCGCTTCGGCGGGACACAGCCTCTACAGCGGCACCGAGAATCCGGACGAGGCCTGGCAATGGATGAAGTTCCTCGGCGGCGAGAATGCGTTCCGCCACTGGGTCGAGGCTACAGGGCTGAACGTACCCTCCCTGAAGGTTGTCGCCGAGAGCCTGCTGGAGACCATGGCAGACGTCTTGCCGCCAAGCGCCCAGATCATGCTGGATGCGTTTGAATACGGCAGGCCGGAGCCGGTTGCCGGCGACTGGATCGGCGTCCACCGCGAAGTGCAGCCTGCCCTCAACTCGATATACGGTATCGAGAAAGCAGATGCCCAGGCAACGCTGGATGCAATTGCTGGCCGTGTGGAAGAGCTGGCGGTCTACGTTCCGGGTGTATAAGATGACTAACATGATGTTGGCAGTCGCACCATGACTGCCAACATCCATGACCTCTTGTCCTTGCAATGGGCGTCCAGGAAGTTCCCGCTACCAAAGTGAAGAAGAGGCGCAGCCTACTCTGGTCTGAAACCAGGGACGGATACCTGTTTATCCTGCCTTGGGTCTTTGGCTTCATCATCTTTACCGCTGGCCCGATGTTGGCGTCGCTCTACATTTCCTTCACTCGCTGGGAAATCGTCACCCCTTCAGTCTGGGTAGGCGGTGCACAGTATGTGAAGCTGTTCAACGACGACCGCTTCTGGCTGAGCCTCTACAATACCAGCTACTACGTGTTTATCGGCGTGCCGCTGCATCTGTTCTTTGCTTTGCTGGCAGCACTCGCGGTCAATATGAACCTGCGCGGCATCCACTTCTTCCGCACCGCCTATTATGTGCCCTCCCTGACGCCGGTGGTGGCCAATTCCATCCTGTGGGTGTGGATTTTCCACCCGGAATGGGGGCTGGCCAACGCCTTCCTGGAATGGATCGGCCTCGAGGGACTCTACTGGCTGCAGGATCCGCGGCTGGCGAAACCGGCCCTGATCGTTATGAGCTTCTGGTCCATCGGCGGGCAGATGGTGATTCTTCTGGCAGGCCTCAAGGGGATCCCGATGGAGCTGTACGAGGCTGCGGCAATCGACGGGGCCAACTGGTGGAGCCGGTTCTGGCGTGTCACGCTGCCGCTACTGACCCCTGCACTGTTCTTCAACCTCATCATCGCCATCATTGGTGCCTTCCAGGTCTTCACCCAGGCCTACATCATGACCGAGGGCGGGCCGAACTATTCGACGCTTTTCTATCTCCTGTATCTGTTCCGTGCTGCGTTTGAGAACTTCCGCATGGGCTACGCTTCGGCAATGGCCTGGGTGCTGTTTATTGTTGTACTCACATTTACTGCACTTCAGTTCATGCTGTCAGATCGCTGGGTCTTTTATGAGGGGGACGTACGTCGCTAAAAGCGGCGCTTCGAATTGTCGATGCAAATGATGGGTAACCGGGCCGCCAGGGAACTGATCACTGCAGCGTTTTGGTACGCGATTCTGAGCGTATTCGCCTTAACCCTGGCGTTGCCGCTGGTCTGGCTGCTGTCGACCTCATTGAAGACGGGCGGACAGACCTTTCTGATGCCGCCAAAGTGGATTCCCGAACCGTTCGTGTGGACCAACTACTCCGAGGCCTTTAAGGCAGTCGCATTCCACGAATACTTTTGGAACACAATCCGCATCGTCATCTTCGCCACGACCGGCACACTACTGACTGCTTCACTTGCGGCCTTCGCATTTGCCCGTTTGCGCTTTCCTTTTCGTGAAACGCTGTTCATACTTGTACTTTCGACGATTATGCTGCCTTCTATCGTCACCCTGATCCCCACATTTATCGTGTTTCGCACGCTAGGATGGATCGATACCTTCTTGCCGCTGATCGTACCGCTATGGTTCGGTGGTGGCGCGTTCAACATTTTCCTGTTCCGTCAGTTCTTCATGACGATTCCGCTCGAGCTGGATGAGGCTGCCCGCATCGATGGCGCCAGCAATTTCCGCATTTACTGGGGCGTGATACTTCCGCTCTCAAAGCCCGTGCTGGCGACGATTGCCGTCTTTGCCTTCATCCACAACTGGAACGACTTCTTCGAACCCCTGATCTACCTGCAGAGCCCGGAGAATTGGACCATGGCGATCGGCCTGCGCGGCTTCCGCGGCCTCTACCACACCGAATGGAACCTGATGATGGCGGCGTCTACCGCAATGATCGCGCCCCTACTGGTTCTGTTCTTTTTTGCACAGCGCTATTTTGTAAGCGGTATCCAAATGAGTGGACTGGCGGGAAGATGACATACAAGAACGGTCTCGTAGTTGACACTGACATTCACCCTCTGACCAACAAGGATAGTGTGCAGGCGCGGTTGCCCGAGCCCTGGCGGACGCGTTACGCCTCGGGAAACCGCGGGCCGGGCAATCTGGGTTGGTGGAATCCCATGGGCGTCGAACGGTCCGACGTAACGATGGATGACGGCCGGTCGGTTCACGCAGACCCGATGCTCCTGCAAGAGCACTTTCTCGACAAGTACGAAATCGACTACGGTGTCCTGCTACCGGGCGGCGTACTCCACACTGCCCAGTCGCCCGAGCCTGATTTTGCCGCCGCGGTCATCAGCGCCGTGAACGACGTATACGCCGAGGAGTGGCTGCCCCAATGTTCCCGGCTGCGCTCCTCCTTGGCCGTATACCCGCATCTGCCTGACATGGCGGTGGCTGAGATTCACCGCTTGGGCGACCATCCACAGTTTGTGCAGGTGCAGCTGCCCAGCGCGTCGCGCATCCCCTGGGGCCAGCGGATCTTCCACCCGATCTACGCGGCGGCCAGCGAATACGGTCTGGCAGTCGCCATCCATCCCGGCGCAGAAGGCGTCGGCCTTTCCGGCCAGCCCAATGCAGCCGGATACCCCACCAGCTACTTCGAGTGGCATACCACACTGGTGAACAGCTACATCGCCCACGTGACCAGCATGCTGGCCGAAGGCGTCTTTGCCAAGTTCCCCAATCTGAAGTTCGTGCTCGTCGAGGGAGGCATCTCTTGGCTGCCGCCCATTCTGTGGCGGATGGACAAAAACTGGAAGGCGCTGCACTCAACCATTCCCTGGCTGAACGAGCTGCCCAGCGAGGTTGCCGCCCGCCACATACGTGTCACCACCCAACCGCTGGAGGAGCCGCCGGACGCGAACCATTTCCACGCCATGCTGGAGATGTTCCCTGCCGACCAGATGCTGATGTTCTCCAGCGACTTTCCCCACTGGGACGGCGACGCGCCCGATTTTGCCTTGCGCCAGTTCCCCGACCATCTAAAGTCTCGCATCATGGGACAGACTGCAGCCGAACTCTACGGCCTGGAAGCAGGCTAAGGAACTGTTTTGCAGTCGACCATCGAAACTCTGACACAGACGGCCCAGCACACGGAGCTGCGGGCAGAAGGCAGGGTGCTGCACGTCACCCTGAACCGCCCGCACGTCCTGAACGCTCTCCATCCCCACGCCCACTTTGAGCTGGCGCAGATATTCGATGTTTTCGCTGCCGACTGTGATCTCTGGATCGCGGTCGTGCGCGGCGCAGGCGAGCGCAGCTTCTGCGTTGGTACGGACCTGAAGGTCCGCGCCAAAAAGGGCCGCGATGAGTACCCTCCAAGCGGCTTCGCCGGCCTGACGCATCGATTCGACCTGGACAAGCCGCTTATCGCCGCGGTGAACGGACTTGCCCTGGGGGGAGGACTCGAGATCGCCTTGGCATGCGATCTGATCGTCGCGGCCGAGCATGCCAGGTTCGGGTTTCCCGAGCCGGGAGTGGGTCTGGCGGCCATGGGAGGCGGCGTTCACCGGCTGGTGCGGCAGCTGCCGGATAAAGTGGCGATGGGGCTTCTCCTGACCGGCAGGCAGTTCAGCGCCCAGGAAGCGCTGGCATATGGGCTTGTCAATCAAGTGGTCCCCGTTGAGAGGCTGGATAGCGCCGTGAACGACTGGATCGAGGATATGCTGGCGTGTGCGCCGCTGGCCCTTAGGGCGACCAAACAGGTGGCGAGACGAAATCTCGATCATGCCGCGCTGGCCGAGGCAATCAGAGCCGGTTACCCGGCTGCGCAGAGCATGCTCAACAGCGAGGACGCAGTGGAGGGACCGCGCGCCTTCGCCGAAAAGCGTCCTCCCGTCTGGCGAGGTCGCTGAGACGGGAAAGCAAACAGGATAGCTACTCCGCCCGGCTCAGGCTCGCTAAAGGCTGGCCCGGCAGCACAGTCCCATTAGGCCGTACATAGAAATGTCTACAGAACTGATTCGATGCGCCGGCCGGATTCTGGCCGAAGCCTGGTCGGCCGGCAAGTCTGTCGACTTTCCTTCAGGTCTGCTGCCTTCAGACCGCGACACGGCCTACGCTGTCCAGGACGAAATGGCCCGTCTACTGGCAGACGATCCCGCCAACCGGGTGGCAGGCTGGAAAGTGGGCGCCACCAGCCCCGGAGTGCAAAGGGCCGAAGGCTACGACGGCCCGATTCCAGGGCGTGTATTCGCCTCAACAATTCACCTGAACGGCGCGTCCGTTCCGCTGACTCGATGCCGCGAAGCAAGAGTCGAGGCGGAAGTGGCGTTCAGGTTCATGGCCGCCCCGGGTCGGACCCATGGCAGATTCGTGCAGGAAGATCTGGCCCCAATCGTCGCGGCGGCGCCGGCATTCGACATCACTGGCACGCGTTACGCGCCCAACTCCCGCGCCAACTGGGACTCCAGGCAAAACATGCTGGCAGGTATCGCAGACAATGGCAACGGCGGGGCGGTCGTCATTGGTGACTTCTCTTCATCCTGGGCCGGTCTGGATCTCATGCAACTGGCCGTGGAACTTCGCGTCAACGCCGGCGACACAGTTCCGAATCTCCGCGGCCAGTCCCGTGGCGATCCCTTTCAAGCCTTGGTCTGGACTGTGAACCAGGCCTATGAAAGGGGCTTCGCCCTCGCAGCAGGCGACATCGTGCTGACCGGCTCCCTGACAGAGCCCCAACCATTGCAAGCGGGCGACAACGTGGAATGCCAAATGCCCGGTCTGGGCAGCCTCAGGTGTCATCTCAGCCGGGCGTAGAAATCGCCGCTGGGTTCGTCTATCTCCATCCCTTGCAGCCGGGCAATCATTTCTAAAGGCGTGAGCCAGCTCTCGTTGCGTAACTGCTGGTATTCGCCCTGGCTCCAGTTATATTCGTAACTGCCGAGGCTTTCCAGTCGGTCGATGCAGGCGACACTGTCCGCGCAGGCTGCAGGAATGTACTCAAGCGAGAGCAGCGGCAACGGTCTGCTCAGTCCCTCCAGTACTGCCAGCTCGGACCCCTCGACGTCTATCTTGCAGAAGTCGGGCACCCCAAAGCGGCCGATTAGGCCGTCCAGAGTCGTCACGGCCACTTCGACGGAGTCATCCCAGGTGACGCTGGCGAATGACTGCGACCGCCCGACCTGTTCCCTCCACTCGCCGGCAGTTGTAGAGACAGTGGGCGTGCGGCGGCTGATGTGCAGTTCGGTTGACCCTTCTGCGCTGCCGAGTGCCGTCTGGACGAGCGTGAACGCCGGGTTACGCCCATAGAGCTTCTGCAACAGGGCGCAGAAGAGAGGCTGGGGTTCGACTGCAACACAGGCCGCACCCAGTTTGAGAAAGACCCCGACGCGATTGCCGACATGCGCCCCGATATCGAATACAAGTGCTCCCTGGCCCATGAACTGCGCGTAGAAGCCGCCGTCGAGGCGGCCGCGACCGGGCTTCCCGTAGTAGATGACCAGTGAGCGCGCTAGACCCCACAGGCTCCAGAACTTCGCACCTGAAGACACCTTGTGGATCTCCCTAGCTGTCCTGGTGAAGGGCAGCGTCCCGGTCGCTGTGAGTTTCTGGAGGAGGTTTCAACTGCTCGAGACGCGCAACCCAGGGGGAAATGGGAAAAAGAAAGTCGTGACGCTGTTCAAGCCTGGCAGACGCCTCCTCAAGCTGACGCAGCGAAAGGGGGCCTTGACCTGTGGCAAAGAAGACAGTGGTGCTGCCGCGCCCGCGGCAGGAATAAACAGTAGGAAACATTTCGCAGAGCGAGTTGACCACGTCCGCAAAGGCGGGATCCCGATTGCCAAGATTCAAGGCCAGCAAGCCGTTCTCACGGATGCGGCTGCAGCAAAGAGAAAGGAAATCCGTCGACGTGGTGTGCTCTGGAGAGACGCCGTGGTCGCAAAAGACGTCGAGAAACATGAGGTCATAGTCAGATGCGTCCCGCTCGAGGAATACTCGCACATCGGAAATCCTGAGGGAAAGGCGTTCGTCCGGCTGGAAGCCGAAGTATCGAGTCGCGGCCGTCACAACCGGGGCGGAGATCTCGACGCAGACGAATTCTGTCCGGGTCAGGTGGTGGTGAAGCGTGGTGGCGAGGCAGCCCCCTCCCAGCCCGCTGAGGAATACGTTCTCGGGCGTGGGCTGCCAGAGAAGGGCCAGAATCATGGCCTGCGTGTAGGAACTTTGGAGCCGCAGCGGTTCGCGAAGATCGATCGCGCTCTGAATCCAGTCGGTGTTGTCCACTTCCGTGTCCAGCATCCACAGGACGAGGCGCTGGCCTTCGCGGGTTACCGCCACGTAGTATTCACCCCATTCTTCGGTGAAGAGGGTGGTCTCCTGACTCCCGACCCAGCGCTGGGCTTCACGTCGCAAGCGAGCTTCATTGGCTTGCTGCCAGGAATGGTCGGTTGTGCTTTCATCCGGACCGGTAAGGATCATGGAATGCCGCACTCGCCGCGGTTCAGAAAGATTAAACGGGGAGAAGCCGTTTCAGACTTGCGCTGTCCGTTTCGGCCGGCCTGCAAGCCAAACGCCGTCCGGGTCTTGACACCCGTTTTCGGCTTGTGCTAATCTTGCCGCCGACGCGACGGAGACATTCAAGTGAAGCACAGTGACTCAATATCTGTCAAGCCTTCTTGAGCCAGAACGGCCTACCTTCTACTTTATTGGCGTTACCACCGGTCAGTCTTCTTCCCGCCGCGTCTTCCCGCTATGGATGGAGGCGCTTGGCCGCCCGGAGGTGACGCTGGCCGGGATCGACTTGGAGATTCATGCCGCGCCCGAGCGCTATCGCCAGGTTGTAGCCGGAATCAGGGAGCAGCCTCTGGCGCTCGGTGCGCTCGTCACCACCCACAAGATCGACCTGCTGGCCGCAGCTTCGGACCTGTTTGACGGTCTCGGTCCATTCGCAACGGCGACGCAGGAGGTTTCCAGCATTGCCAAAGACGCGGGCAAGTTGATTGGACGGGCGACGGACCCCGTCGCAGGCGGGCTGAGCATGGGTGCCATCCTCGGCGAAAGCTACTTCGGCCGGACTGGCGGCGAACTGCTCATGCTCGGCGCGGGAGGTTCGGCCCTAGCATTGATCCTCCATCTGATGCGAAAGGCCAGAGCAGCTGACCGTCCGCAGCGCATCCTTGTGGTCAACCGATCGGCGCCCCGTCTGGCTCGACTGAAAGCGATGGTGGGTCGGAACACCGCCGACGGCGCTCGAGACATAGAGTTCGAATTCATTCAAAACAGTGTCGCGCCGCGAAACGACGAAATACTGGCTGGGCTCCCTCCTGGGAGCGTGGTTGTCAATGCAACCGGCATGGGCAAGGACACGCCGGGGTCGCCGCTGACTGACACCGCCCTTTTTCCCCTGAATGGAGTGGTCTGGGAGCTGAACTATCGCGGCGAACTGGACTTCATGCGGCTGGCAGAAGCCCAGGCCCCCACACGCGGGCTCACCGTTGCCGATGGCTGGGAGTATTTTGTCCACGGGTGGTCGCAGGTAATCTCCCACGTTTTGCACGAGAAGATCGACGCGGCAAAGTTTGCCCGTCTTTCAGCGTTGGCCGCTTCTGCTAGGTAACCGGCAGATAAGTCGAATCCCTCCTACTTAGAATCGAGCCGTACAGAAAAATCCTCCTAGCTGCAACCTAATGTAGGCATGTCAGGCAGGGAGTCTGCCCTGCCTTTTGCTCGGTCTGTGCCTCCTTTCAATAGGGTTCTGTTTGTTCTCACCTGCGCCACGGAAACGCCAACGTTGGCGCATTCGCGTAGCGAACGGTCGAAATATCCAGTCGGGCGCCGCAGCCCGGCGCGATGTTGACGTCAAACGCATTCTCTTCGATCTCGACCGTCTCTCCGTTCTGCGTGACCGACCCGAACTGGTGCTCGCCGTACGCGCCGCCCTGGACGGTCACCCGCCGCGACGATACCTGGCTTGTGTTTACGAGTGTAACGGTGACGGAACTGGCCGTAAGGCGCTCGACCAGCGCGGCGACGTCCGCCGGAATACCGGCCCGTCTATTGTCCGGGTCGAAGTACCGCAGGCGGCAGTGGAGGGGGCCGCCTGTACGCCCCGTGGGCAGCCCACCCAGCATCAGCTTGTTGAGATTCTCGATGACGGCGGGATTGATGTGGTTCATGTCGTCGGAGAGGCGTGTGTCCGGCGTGGCGGTGTCGGCGCGCATCACCTCCAGGTTGCTCCGCAACCTTTCAAAGTCTGCCTCGAGTGCCTGCTCGGGAAATCCGGGGTTGTCGCCTTCCAGGAATTGGATCCAGGGGTCCCCGGCAAGGAGATCGCGGTGGTCCGCATTCATGGACCAGTAATAGACTTCGAGCGCACCGGAAGTGAACGGCTCATCCTGGAAATCATACCAGTCTTCCTCGCCAAAGTAGTCGCCGTAGGCGTTTGGATACATTACGCGGCCGTCAACTTCGCGGGCGTTGCTGTTGACGTGGTCGATGACGCCCCGCCATGAGTCGGCGTAGCGCTGGTCGCCGGTGAGCAAGGTGGCGTTGCCGAAGCCGTGAATGGCACGCGTGTGGAAGTAGGTACGGTGGGCCAGTTCACCTGTCTGGGGGACCGTCACGGTGAAGCCCCAGCCGTAAACGCCGCCGTACCAGCGCCCACCGCATTCACTGCCGATTACGTTGTCGAGTCCCACGTTGGTGGGAATAATGCCCCCGTTCTGTTCCGTACGTTCGACCCACTGGTCCACGTAGTCGATGACCCACTGCCTGTACTTCTCCTCGTTGCCGAGCATGAAAGCGTTCAATGGCAGAATGGTGGCGGCCATGTTGATCGGGTGGTCGCCGACTACGTCGTTGTAGTCCTTGAAGTGGGCGACCATTTCGTCGTAGCTGCGTTCGCCGTGACCGAGGCGGAAACGGCCCTCCACTTCGATGGGGTCGCCTGCCCAATCAAGACCGGTGGCCTTCCTGAGGAGCGGTCCGCGGCTTCCGTTGAACATGCTGCGGATCAGCTTGTGCTCAGGATCGTAATTCCTTGCAATCGGGTCTTCGTCCATGTAGAACCCGGCAAAGCGCCGGCAACGAAGCTGAAACTTCGGGTCGTCCGGGTCGGACAGGCCCTGGAGGAAGAAGGCGGAAAAGCCCTCACCGTTGTGGAACCAGTCGAACATCACGGGAAACTCCTTGAAGTACATCCCGTCGCGGGCCAAAGGCACTTCGACCGTCCTGGCCTCGGTATACTGTAGAAGATGGCCCTCCCAGCCGAGCTTGTAGAGGTCGAGAATGTCGTCGTCGGCGCCGAGGGCATGCAGCATGGTCCAGTTGAGGATGTTCTCGGCGGCGTCGTCGGGTCCGTCGTCGCCGCCCCAGCGGGGAACGCAGAGGAGGTAGCCGCGGTCGTCGAAGTAGTGGTCGAAGAAGGCGCGGCAGCCCTCCGCCTGCTCACGCAGGAGTCTGCGCTGGAGAAGTGCCCAGTGGGGTGGCGGCATTGGTGTGTTGATGCTGAGTGTGCTGGTCATTTGGCTGGTCTTTCCGATTGCGTTCTGTGGTTTGACTTTGATAGGGAACAGTCAGCATTCTTTGACAGTTCCATGTACTAGGAGAATTACTTGGAAAACCATCAATCAAGCACGGCGCACTGCGGAGGGCCCAAAAGGACGTCTTCTTGGCCGCGTGTTGGAGGCTACTGTTTCAGGGACAAGCGTGGTCAACTATGGGCTTGCAGATTGGCGGGACCTACCTTTCCAGAAAATGGCTGATGTTGCCAGTGCGGCCAGGACTCCCTGGACAGAGACGGCGAGACGAGGGCCGGCAGTCTCCGCGAGCGAGCCGGTCACAAGTTCGCCGGGCAGGCCGATGCCTTGACTGAGGGCGACTGTGCTCATCGCGCGCCCGCGCATTTCGTTGCTGGAGGACGTCAGCAGGATGACGTTGCGCATACTGTAGAAGCCTGCTTGGCCTACGCCTGCCAGGAACTGCAGGAGCATCGCCAGACTGAAGAGCGGAGAGAGGGCAAACAGTGTCCAGGCGATACATTGAAGCAGTGTGCCGGCAGCGAAGATCGAGTGGAACGACATATTTCGGCGCAGCCGCTGGGTCAGAAAGAGGCCGGCGAAAGAGCCGAGGCTGAAGCTCCCGTTCAGTATGCCGAGCCCGATGGCGCCGCGGTCGAACACATCTCGGGCAAAGACGGGCATCAGACTCAGTGCCGGAAAGACCATAATGTTGATTAGCGCGGAAACGACAACCACAGTCAGCAAGTGCCGGTTGCCGCGCAGGTACGCTACGCCGCCCCCGATCGATTGCCATACGCCCTCACGGGGAACCGGCGTGGTTTGCGGCACCTGAAGACGACCTAGCCAGGTCAGCACCATCAGGTTTAGGCCTGTAAGCGCGATGAGAGCGCTGAACCCTGCCGACGCGCCAAAGTATTCCAGCAGCCAGCCGGCCATATAAGCGCCGGCCCCGAGAAGGACGCTGTGGGTCAGGCTCTCCAACAACATTGCGTCAGCAGTTAGTCTGTTGCCGAGAAGATCCGGCACCAGGGCGGCACGGGCAGGCGCGTCGACCGTCCAGCCGGCGCCGATGACGAAGGCGGCCGTGGTCATCTGCCAGGCATTCAGCCTTTCCCTCTCAAGGAGGAGCAGAAGAGAGAGGCAGGCCGCGAAGATCACGGCCTGGCTCAACATCATGGTGGTTCGCCTTCCCAGGCGGTCGCTGATGAAGCCTGCGAATCCGCCGAACGCGAGCTGGGCGGCGCGGCGCCAGAATGTGAGCAGGGCCACGGCCAGGGCCGAATCTGTCATGTCCAGGACCACGACCCCTGCTACCACGACCCATATGGAATAGGTCTGCCACCAGAGCACGCTGCTGAGAAGCAGATGCCGGTAGGTCGGTTTTGCGAGCGGTGCAAGCAAGCCGGCGCTGCTGTGCTCTCTGTGCGTCAGGCGGCGGCTCCGTTGGCGGCCCAGAGTGTGCCCTGCCGCATCATCTGTTGCACGGCCGAGCGCTGAAACGTTTCCGAGGTGTGACCTAGCGTTGTATAGAAGACGCGGCCCTGGCCGTAGGGTTTGACCCAGGCCATGGGATGTGCCTTGTCAGCCCACTGGGCGCTGGCCAGAACGTGAATGGCAGGGTCCCAGGCACTCATGTAGATTTCGTCCTCTACCTCGAAGTCGGAGATTCCTTGCATGACCGGGTGGGTCGCGTCATCAACATTTACGGTGAAGGTCAGACCGGGTGGATGCCAGTTGGCGTGTCCGCCAAGCAGGGTTGCGGCCTTCCCCCCGATCCACCAGCCCGTGCCATGGACGCCGACAAATCCCTTGCCGCTCGCCACGAAGCTGAAGAGTCCTTCCTCTTGCTCCGGTGTAAGCTCTGCGTGATAGGTGGCCGTCCCGTCGGCATGGCGTTCGGAGCGGGTGAAGCCTGAACCCAGCACGCAGACATCGTGTTCTGCCAGGTTGGACGATGTGAAAACGCTCTTGTCGTCGCAAACTGTGACATCGATCCCCGGGTCGTCGCCGAGGAAGCCGCCTATGACTTCGGCGCTGGCGGCGAAGCCGTGATTGGTGCCGGAGATTACAAGGACGTTCGTCATGGGTCTGCCTTTCTGTTGAGGTGCCGGCCGGTGGCTTCGTGGGCACGTATGCCGGGCCGGATGGTTATGTATGAGGACTTTGAAATCATAGCATAGGCCAGAGAGAGATTCAACGGCGGCGGAAGGCAAGGGTGCATCCCAATATTGGGGCGAACTCTCGTATACCTCAGGAGGCACCCAAGCCATGGTCAGTTCCCATTCCAGTTTCCGCCAAATTAAGCGCCGTCACTGGCTACTAACTACTGACTACTATCTGCTGCAGTTCTGGGCGGTCGGGCCTATTCGGCCC
>WTGY01000085.1 GCA_011523365.1 Caldilineaceae bacterium | reverse complement strand
GAGGAGACGTCGCGTATGGGGGTGGGAGGGCAGGTACGCGGGCAGGCACTGCGTGCTCTCTCGGAAGAGGCAGCTATGGCCGGCGCAGGGCTGCGCTGACTCTGGCGACGAGTTCGGTGGGGGAGAAGGGTTTGACTATGTAGTCGACGGCGCCTGCGTCCAAGGCGGTTGTAATGGTTTCATTGCTGCCGTAGGCGGACAGGAAAATGACGCGCACTTCTGACGTAGCCAGGATGCGTTTCATCAGTTCGATGCCGTCGTTGCCCGGCAGCATCAGGTCCATCAGTACCAGGTGCGGCAGGTGTGACTTCACTATGTGGAGGACCTCTTCGGGTCTGCCGGTCGCGATGGGGGCGTAGCCCGCCCTGGAGAGGACAGTGCGCACGTGCCTGAGGGTCTGCGGGTCATCGTCGACGGCGAGAATGCGCACGGGTTCTCTTTCAGAAGTCGCTGACTCATTTGCGTGTAGTGAAAATCCGCCTGCCGCGTTTTCAGGCTGCTGGTCGGCAACGGGCAGGGTGAAGGTAAACCGCGTTCCCTGCCCGGGGCCGGCGCTTTCGGCCCAGATGCGGCCGCCGTGGGCTTCGACGATGCCTTTGCAGATGGCAAGGCCCAGGCCAGATCCTGCGATTTGGCGTTCCCCTTCTTCGCCGTGGAGCCGGGCGAATTTTCGGAACAGGTAGGGAATGCGGTCGGGCGGCACGCCGCGGCCATCGTCAGCCACGGAGAAGGCGACGCGGCCGTCATCCAGGGCGGCGCTCACCCTGATGACCGACGGCTCGGGCGAGTACCTGGCTGCGTTGGAGAGGAGGTTTTCCAAGACCTGAACAGTGCGCCACCTGTCCGCCACCACCCAGGGCAGGTCGGGCTCCAGGTCAATGGACAAGTTGTCGCGACCGCCTCCGCTCAGGAATGTGTTACATGCCTCGTCTACCAAGCGGGCCGCGTCATACGGTTCGGGCGTGACGGAAAGCGAGCCGGTTTCGATCCGCGCCACGTCGAGGAGTTCTCTGATCAGATCGCGCATCCGGTCAGCCTGCATTTCAATGATGCGGATAAACTGGATCATCTCGTCGGGACTGAACGCGTTCAGCGATTCGCGCAGATTTGAGGCTGAACCTTGAATAGACGCCAGCGGGGACCGCAGTTCGTGGCTGACCATGCCAAGGAATTCGGCGCGCAGCTTTTCCAGCTCTTCCATCCAAGACAGGTCCTGCAGGGTTACGACCACTGACTTGACTTCATCATCCGGCATTTTGAGAAGTGAAGTGTTTACGAGAACGGCCAGCGAACGCCCGCCGGGCACAGACAGGACCAGCTCCTCTGCCCGCAGCGTTCCTTTGTTGGGCTGCAGTTGGGCGAAAACAAATTCGGCCAGCGACATTTCCTGTCCGTCGGTCCAGCGGACGGTCGAGTTATCGACAATGTGCTTTAGACGGCGATTCGTCGGGTCAAGGCTTTTAAAGATTCTAATTGCAGCCTCGTTGAGCGACATTGGGCCTCCCGACTGGGGGGTGAAGGCGGCGACACCGACCGGCGTTGTCTCTATGACTGTTTTCAGGTTGGACGCAGCCTGCCGTGCCTGTTCGAAGCGGCGCGTATTGTCGATAACTATGGCAGCCAGGGAGGAAAAAAGGGTAAAGAGTTCCTCGTCTTCTTGGCTGAACGCCTGCTCCCCTTTCTCCCTGGCCAGGCAGATGCTGCCAAAGCCAGCCCCCTGGTGACGGATGGGGGCGGCCAGGAGGGTACTTGCGGGCAGAGGACAGAGGTCGGGAAAGCCTTCTGCCTTGGCGAGGTTGCGGAAGTCGGGAAGCCGCAAAGGTTCCGCAAGCTGGTTGAGGTATGCGATGAACTGCATTCCTGCCGGCGCGTCCAGCAGCCGCTGATGCTCTGCGGCATTCAGACCGGAGGAGAAGAGGTCGTGCGGCTGGCCTGAATCATCGGGCGCGTCCCACGACACTTTGAGTTCGCCTGGCCGATTGCACACCAAGTCCATGGCGCCGACCTGTCTAAAGGGTTCCGAGTCTGCGGGCGCGGGCATGGGGATCTGCGCGTCTGCAGCCGGCACCTTATGCGCGTTCGGGGCGGCGCCAGTTTCGGCCACGCGGCTCCAATCGCCGTATGGGCCTTTTTCATAGCGGGCGCGCACACGTACCATGTAGCGCCGGCAGGGATCCAGGCCGGTAATCGTGTAGGGGGAGGTCATGGGGAAGGCATTGATGGAAGGGTCAAGCCAGGTACGGAAGCGGTCGTCCACGGGCGCCCAGGTGACCCTGTAGTCGCGCGGCGGGTCGGTCAGGAAGGCAGTTACACCGAAGCTGGCGTCTGTGAGTTCCCGCGCACTGTCTATCACTTCCTGGAGCACGTTTTCCAGGTCTGTTTTCTCTTTGATGCGCGTAACGGCCCGGTTGAGCATGGACAGGCGGGCTTGCAGGGTTTTTGTGCTGTGTTGGCGGTCGTCGGCCATCTTCATGTTGCATGCTCCTTATGACTCCGGTCTTAGGCACGGGGCCACGTTTGGGCGTACTCCGGTGGTCGGAATCGCAAGGATTGGCACGGCATTGGAAGAGTTTACGTGTGATTATGCCCCATAGTTACGAGTCACATCAAGCTGTTTCTGGAATTGGGTGCAGCGTGGTGGTGGCGCCGCGTATGAGGGCACCCACAAGGGGTGCCCCTACGGAGGGGATGGTGGGATCAGGGAGTCGTGGTGCGTACGAGGGCACCCACGAGGGGTGCCCGTACGGGGGGATGGTGGGATCAGGGAGTCGTGGCGCGTATGAGGGCACCCACGAGGGGTGCCCCTACTGGGGGGGATGGTGGGATCAGGGAGTCGTGGTGCGTACGAGGGCACCCACGAG
>WTGY01000060.1 GCA_011523365.1 Caldilineaceae bacterium | reverse complement strand
TTTGTTGTCCTGTAAACATATTTCAGACTCCGTAGGAACTATGCGCAGCGTTCACTGAATGCGGACGCTGCGGCTCGCTTTACCCTTTCCAGGCGAAAACCGGCCGCTTATTCCCGGCTGCGGGCAAACAGGATGAAGGCGTAGTACAGCAGCGTCGTGATCGCCTGGATGGCAGCCGCAACGTAGGTCAGCGCCGCGGCATCGAGCACCGCGTTGACCCCTTTCATCTCGTGCTGGCCGACGAAGCCCTGTGTCACCAAGACCTCCTTGGCCCGCTTGCTGGCGTTAAACTCCACCGGCAGCGTCACCAGCGTAAACACGGCGACCGCGGCGAAGAGGATCAACCCCACCAGCGAGATCGTGAACCCCAGCCCGGGCCCCATGAACATGCCGATGATAAAGATGATCGGGCCCAGCCAGCTGCCGATCTGCACGCTGGGAACGATGGCGCTGCGCAGGGCCAGCGGGGCGTAGTTGGTGCTGTGCTGGATGGCGTGTCCGGCCTCATGCGCGGCAACGCCGACCGCGGCCACGCTGTTGCTTTGATAGACCTGTGGGCTCAGGCGCAGGGTCCTCGACCTCGGATCATAGTGGTCGGAGAGGAAGCCGCGCGTCTCTTCGACGTTGACGTGGCCCAGCCCGTTGGAATCGAGGATGCGTCGCGCCACCTGCGCGCCGGCCGCGCCGCGTCCCGCAGACACCCGCGAATACTTGTTGAACGCAGATTTGACTTTCATCTGTGCCCACAGTCCCAGCGCGAGCGCAGGCAGGCTGATGATGAAATAGAGCGGATCGAAGAAAAACATTTCTCACCTCGTAGAGAGTTTTCAACTAGCAGACGAATCCCCGGTTGCGGCCGATTCGTTTGTTATCTGGCTGAACGCAGGCTCGGAACTGTCTTCCAAGTCTACGTCCTGAGTATACACAAGCCTGGCGCTCCGTTCCTGACACGCACCTGACAGGGCGCTGTCACCTGGCTGAACAGTCTGGATCGAAGCGTTATTATACCATTACGAATCCAGTATAGCTGCGGTTGCTTACTCCTGTGTTAGCGTTCGGTTAGCTCTGCGTTTGCGCGCGCCGTCGCGCCAGGGCGGCCAGCTGCCGGATCTCGGCACTTCCCAGTAGATAGCTGGCAACCACATAGATGAGAATGCCAAGCCCTCCCCCAACGACCGCCGCGATCCAGCCGGCGGGAATCCCGAAAAGGACGCCGCCGTCGGGCAGAAGCTCCAGACCGAGGAGGATTGCGCCGGCCATGACCGCGGACGCCAACAGCGAGCGCGCCCCGCTGGTCAGCAGCTGGCGCACGGGCAGGCCCTGCAGGTTCGTTGCCTGCCCCGCTGCCTGGTCAGGCGCACGCACTTTCCGCCCAAGCAGGACCAGCAGAACGAGCATCTCCAGCGCGGTAGCGATGCTGTTGGCCAGGGCCAGGCCGCCAAAACTCAGGCGGCCAATCAGGGCCAGGCTGAGGAGGATGTTGAGCGCCACTGTGGCGACGCCGGCGACAACCGGCGTTGCGGTGTCGTGGAGTGCGTAGAAGACCCGCACCACGATCTCGACCACGGCATGGGCCACCAGCCCGAGGGCAAAGAAGCGCAGCGCGTAGGCGACGGCCTGGGTGCTGGCAGCGTCGAAGCGGCCCCGCTGGAAGAGAAGCTCGATCAGCGGCTCGTCCAGCACATAGAGCAGGAAGGCAGCCGGTATCGACAGAAAGAGGATCAGCCGCAGCAGGCCTGAGAGCGTTGCCATCAGCTGCGCGCGGTCACCGGCCGCGACCTGCGCCGAGAAGGTGGGGAAGGCGACGGTCGCCACGGCCTGGGCAAAGATGCCCTGCGGCAGCAGCATCAGAAGCCAAGCGTAGTTGAGGGCGCTGAGGCTGCCGTCCGGCAGGCCGCTGGCCAGAACTGTGTTGACGAGAAAGTTGAGTTGCACAAAGAGCAGCCCCAGCACGCGCGGCCCCATCAGCCGCGCCACCTCCCGTACCTGTGCGTCGCCGATACGGAAGCTGAAGCGGTAGCGCACATTCTGCCGCAGAAGAGCCGGCAGTTGCACAAGCAGGTGCAGCACGGCGCCGCCGGCTACGCCGACCACTAGGCCGTGAATGCCCAGCACCGGCGCGAGCAGCCAGGCGCCGGCGATGATGGCACAGTTGTAAAGCACGGGCGCGACCGCCGGCAGCAGGAAATGCTGCACCGCGTTTAGCGCGCCCATAATCAGGCCGCTGGCGCCAAAGACGGCCGTACTCGCCAGCATCCAGCGCATCAACGAGGCGGTCAGCCGCTTCTGCTCGACCGAGAAGCCCGGCGCGATTACGCCGGCGACGAGGGGCTCGGCGAAGAGCATCGCCAAGCCACAGAGGATGACGAGGAACAGGGTCAACAGGTTCAGAACGCGGCTGAACAGCAGCCACGCCTGTTGCTGGCTGCCCTCTGTCCAGGCGGCGGCGAAGGTGGGGATGAAGGCGCTGCCCAGGGCGCCGCCGGCCACCAGTTGGAAGAGCAGGTCAGGAATGCGGAAGGCGGCCAGGTAGGCGTCCAGGTCGGCCGCGGTGCCGAAGCGGGCGCCGATGATCATCTCCCGCAGCAGGCCCGTTCCCCGGCTGAGGATGAACAGCAGCATGACCAGCGTGGCGGCGCTGGCAATCCCTCTGCTATCCAGCGCTCGCACACCTCCATTGCCGTTCTGGGCGTCTGCGCTGCGGCTGTCCGGTCTCGTCATAGCGGTGGATGATGTTGCTGGTGAACGCCTGCCGCTTTTTGCCTGGCAGGAACGGTTCTGTACAATATATGTTCTTCCCGGTGCCGTTTTCGGCAGTCAGATTTCAGTTGCCAAGCGAGAACCTGCGAAAGACTCTAAACCGAAAGTTTCCAAGGCCGCAATTCCATGTCAACCGCGTATCTATCAGTGAACGCCTGGCGCGAGATTTTCGCCC
Source organism: Caldilineaceae bacterium (assembly GCA_011523365.1). GTDB lineage: Bacteria > Chloroflexota > Anaerolineae > Caldilineales > Caldilineaceae > Bin5. The sequence continues at coordinate 10,636 of WTGY01000060.1, read as the reverse complement.
GCGTATTCAATGACGCCGACCTGCAGTCCAATATCAGCCCGGACTGGTTGGTCAACCCTGCTACCCGCCGCCGTCTCAAACTGGACTATCTGTGCCAGCCGGTCGGTATTGCCGTACGCTTCTCCGGCCTGACCGGCAAAGGGCGGCGCCGCCGCGGCGACTGGGAGCTGCTGGATGAGGAGCAGCGCGACCAGACACGCGATGAGCTGTGCCGGCTGCATGGCATCCAACTGGCTGTGATCGACCCTTTTGACGACCCGCTCAAGCAGATGGATCGATTCTTGTCGGTATTGAGCCGGGCCAGACGTCTGACCGCGCTGGGTGACCATAACAGCCGGGAGAAAGGCGTCTCCATGGATGCACTGGCCGCGGCCGTGCAAAGCGCCAATCAGTTGCGCTTCTCCCTTTCCAGGAATCCGGAGCAGACGGTTGGCACGCTGGCGGAGGCCTGGCGTGACCGGGAGGCGAACATTGCCACGTCTCTGCAGGAGGCGGCCGCAGTCAAAGCGCCGCAGCCGACCCGGTCGCAACAGCGCACACTGGCGCAGCTCGCTTGCGGACAGCGCATTGTCCACACACATTTCGGTGACGGTGTGATTACGGAAGTGAGCGGGGAGGGCGTGGATAAACGGATCAAGATCCTCTTCGACGGCGACCAGGAGCGCACCTTTCTCGCCTCCCTTCTGGCCGATAAGCTGGATGCGGCTCCCTGACAGCGAGAAGGCACGTGCGGAGAAACCCTCACCCGTTCCGCAACGTCGAGATCCCCTGCACAGCAACGCCCCTCTAACAGTGCAAAAACACCCTTACTGAATAGGCAAGGGTGTTGAAAGTCAGCACGGCCCATAGCACGGCCACTCAGTTGTTCGCGCGTTCAGATTTCAGATGCGCGGCCGCGCCGGCGAGGGTCCCCGTTTTCGCCTTCACGACAGCCGCGGTCGAAACGGGCAAAGACTACCCTTCTTCTTTTGCAGCGCTCCTGGATTCACTCTGTGAACTGCTCTTCGATTCCGCCTTGGTTTCGCTTTTGGACTCGCTATTCGATTCGCTCTCTGCGGCTTTTTCCGGGCCAGATCCATTGCTGTCGGTCTTTTGCGCCGCTGTCTTCTGGGCCGCGGCCTTCTTCTTTTCATCCTCCTTCTTGCTGTCGGTGATGTACCATCCACTACCTTTGAAGTGAATGGCCGGCTTGCTCGGAAGCCGGGTGACTTCGACCGATCTGCAGGCCGGGCAAGCGGGAAGAACGGTGCTGGAAAATGATACGATGCGTTCGTATTGATTCCCGCACTCTTTGCAGACAAGTTCATAAATTGGCATCGATCCGTCCCGTCCCTGTCGTGATCTTCTTTGTCAATCCCCCGGACACAACTATACTACCTGAAGTCCTCTCATGGCCCGATCTGTTGCGTCCTGCACCGTAAAGGGCGCATTCGATAAGTATACCTTTTCATAGAGTTGTTGTCGAATTCTAACAGGGAAATTGAGTTAAGTTTGCAACGGACACCGTCCGCCTTTGCTGGTCCAAATCGTGGACTCTTCAGGGGCAGGCTTGAAGCCTGGCCACCGACCTGATCAAGGCTAAAACCACTCCCAGCCCATGTCTTTCGACTTTGTTCAAGGTGCAATCCAGAACGGGAGTTTCGAACCGGAAGGCGTCTACCTGACGGCGCCATTTGAAGGCCGGCGGCGTGTCGTCCAGGAGTGGGGGGCCCGCCCAGAGTACTACCGCCGCTTTGTCGTAGGCGCCAAGGCGCTCCTCGGACACAATGGCGTCGACTTTGAAATGGTACCCAGTGAAAGAATCATCGCGGCAGATAGCGGCGTCATAACCACAATCGGCAATGACCGCGAACGGTATGGCCGCTTCATCCGCATCTCCCACCCATGGGGCGAGTCTCTCTACACGCGCTTGCAGAACTTCGTTGTCGACGCAGGTCAGCGTGTGGAGCGGGGTGAGTTGCTTGGCTACTACAGTCAAATGCCCGAGGCAGGACGACACTTCCATTTTGGCATTCGTTTTGTCCCGTATACAGTCGTTGACGGATGGGGTGGCTATTCGAATCCGCTGCCTCATTTTTCGCCGAATTCCATTCTTCGTGATTCCGATTGACCTTTCCTTGTTTTGAAGAATTATCTGTTCAGTATTTTTATTATTAATTCAGTATGACTTCGTAGGCACTGGGGAAATGGGGATATGTGAATCCAGGGAACTATATGTGGGGATGTTTAAGCAGAGTGACTGTATGTAGTGCCTGGGCGGTCCGAGGAGCGCGATTTCAGCGGGGATAATTCAGAGGGAAGCGCAGGAAAGATTTGGATGGAGCGATCCGTCGAACAAATGCTCGACACAAGATGTAGCAGTTGCCCCCAAGTTGTGCCCGGATGAGCATAACTCGCGAAAAATGGGGATAAATAGGCATCAGGGTTATGAGCAGACCTTATCCACTTTTTTTGAGGTTATCCCCGAAGTTATCCCCTTTTTGCCATGTGTGGACGGTTTATCCACTACAGATTCTGGCAAAGAGGCCTCTTGGCCGTCCTGGTCACCCTTGCTGACCTGCCTGACCGCGATGGGGCACGGCAACTGCTCAGACGAGGTTGCGGCCAGAAACTGCGCCTGATCTGGGTTGACGGCGCCTGTTGCGGCTCTTTGCAGAGATGGGTTGCAGGCCGGTATCGAACGCCCCCGCAAAGTTCTGGTCGTAAGTTGATCGCTTGGGCGTTATCCGAAGCGATTCCCCTCATCCAACATGCGAGAGGAATCGATCGCGTCAGAAGGGACTACCCACGCGCAGGTTCGGACATCTCCATGCGCGCCTTGGCGGACAGTGCAGGGAGATGTCCCTCGTTGTCGATCACCTGTTGCAGGTGGCGCATACGGGTGGGCGGCGCGGTCCGGCGCATGACGTCCGAGTGCATCTGATCGATCCAATATCGGTGATGGTTGGCGATGTATTGCTTCAGCTCCTCAATCTCCAGATCAGTCTCGCAGTGGGCGCAGCAGTTGAGGGTGAACATGCGGCGCCGTGTGCTGCCACCAAAGGAGGCGTGCATCAGGTTGTGGTTGAAGGCGACCACGTCGCCCGGCCGCGTCTCCAGAGCTATCGCCGGCACATCACTCTGCTCGATTCCCCAGCGCTCCAGGGACTCGCTCGCCTGGCGGGCTTCCCAGCCCGTGAACATGTCCCGCCGGTGCGTGCCGGGGATGACGCGCAGGCAGCCGCTATCCTGGTCGACCTCATCCAGATAGAGCGCGACTTTGAGAAACTTGCCCACCTCATGGAAGCCGTCGCTGTGCCAGCGGGTGTCGCCGGTGTAGAAGTTGCCATCGCCGCCCAGGTAGTTGAAATCCTCGCCCAGCACGCCGGAAATCAGCCCCACCAGCTTGGGATGATCCAGTAGTGTGCTGAGCCGTTCGCGCTGGTCGATAAAGGGCACGATGCAGGAGCGTTTGCTGCCGTCATGGACAACGTTTCGTCCTCTGAAGACCGCCTCGAACTCCTCGGTGATCCAGTCGATCTCATCCTCCAGCAGACCGGGCAGAGCAAGGTATCCGAAGGTTTCGAAAAACTGTTTCTGCTCGCATGTCAACTCCATCTTCTCTTCCTCCCTGACGTGTGGAATCGAGGCCGGGGCCGTGACCCGAATGATAGACTGGACGGATCTCTGGTCTGAATCGGGGGGGGGGGCGAAAAAATCGTTTGACACAACGACAATACGTGATATAGTTGCATTCGTAAACAACTATATTGCTTGCCATCTGAAATGTCAATTTTCCGGCAGAGTCCTTGTTGCAGCGTGCGTGAGACAAGGTTGCGTGCATCGCAGGGCGGACCGGTACCGTCACCTTAGCAGACTTCTCTATCCGAGAGGAACGATTCTACCGGTGTTTTTTCACGGATGGGGAGAATCAGGATTCGACCACACAGGGAGAAGGAGAAATGGCAAAGAATGAATCTGTTTCGCGTCGTGATTTCCTGCGTGTAGGCGCGTTAGGGGCCGCAGGCGGCCTGCTCGTCGCCTGTGCTCCCCAGACGGGCCAGCCTTCCTCTGCAGAATCGGGCGGAGAAGCGTCGGCTCCAGCTGCCGAAGATCAGGAGGGCGTTCAGTGGGGCTTGCAGTACGACCCGCATGTCGCCACCTACGAACGCATTGCCGAACTTGTGCAGCGCGAGGCAGGTTACAGCGTGCGCATTGAGCCACAGGCATGGCCGCTGCAGACGAAACTGATCGCTGCCATGTCCGCGGGCACCCATCCCGATGTTATCTGCATGATGGGCAAGGTCTCGATTCCTCTCTACATCCAGCAGGGATTGCTTCCGTTGAGCGATGTTGTCTTCGATGCGGTAGGAGTCGTGCCCAATGAGGCGTTCCAGGAGGAGTCGATCGAAGCCTACTCGTGGGGAGGCGAGATCTACGGCGTGCCCACAGAGGCCAACCTGGTCGGCTCGATGGTCTGTGTACCCACCCAGGATGTCGATGCGCTCGGACTGGCCGACCTCTATCCACCGACCAATGGGGACTGGATCTTCGACAGCTACCAGCAGATGTGGGAGCTGGCCGAGGCGCTGCACGTTGAAGAGGATGGCCGCGTAGTGAAATGGGGACTGAGCAGCAAGGGTTGGGACAATCAGAGCTACCTGGGCATTGTGCGCACACTGCTCGCCGGCGAGGGTACAGATTGGTGGGACCTTGAGAACAAACAGTTCAACATCGACAGTGAGGCAGGCGTGGAAGCGATGCGCCTCTTCGCAGAGACGCCGGTGCAGATGGGCATCGAAACGGAACTGGACGAGAATCAGTTCAACACGGCTCTGGCGGGCAAAATCGGCATCGCCAGGGGGATTTCCAACCCGGCGCTGCAACAGGGAAGGGATGAGGGCGTCTATTACGAGCTTACCTCAGCCCCCAAGGTTCTGCCCGAAGAACTGCCTACGTTCGTGGGTGAGGCGGGATGGGGGTTTGCGGCGCCCAGCAATACCGGCAATCGTGACTTTTCCATCGCCTATTTGCAGACGATGTGTACCCATGAAGGGCAGCGGGAATATGCCAAGATCTACGGTGGCATCGGCGCGCCGGCCTGGAAAGGACTGATTGGCAAGTACGACCACTATTCGGATCCGGATCCGGAAGGGCCGCAGGTACAGGCGGCCAAGGTCATGGAGAATCTCGGTCCCATCACCCGCTACTACGGCGAAGGGTTCGGTTATCCGTCAGAGGTCGACGGGATCGGAGCCTCGGTCTGCTCTGAAGTCCGACTTGGCACGCTGACCGCAGAGGAAGCGGTCAAGTCGTACCAGGAACGTTGTGAGGAGCAGTACAAGGTCTACCTTGATGACATCGCCGCACTCTCCTGACATTGTTCCAGGCGCTTCTGCTCGCATGAAGCGCGCGTAGCGGCGGACTTGCCCTTGGATCAGCGCAGCGCGTTCCGTGCCCTGTGCTGATCCAGCCTCCCCTTCCCGGCAGAGGGAGCCTCAGATGACAACCGCTTACACGGCCGGCAGCCAAGGGCAGTCCGGTTCTCGGCTGCGCGGCATCGTTGCCGCAGTGCGCTGGGCCTTTCGCAAGCCCCAATTCTGGTTCGGAGCCTGCATCATCCTGCCCACTCTAATCTGGTATTGGATGTTCTCGTTCCGGCCCATCCTCAACGCGCTGCGCCTGGCTGTGGTGCAGTACCGGGTCTTGAACCCGGCAGCCAGCAAGTTCGTCGGGCTGGATAATTTTTTCCAGCTCTTCGAGCACCCGCTCTTCTTTATCTCTGTGCGTAACACGCTCCTCTGGGCGGCGCTCGCCTTTGTCTTTATTTTGCCGCTGAGTATTTTCATCGCTACCTGCCTGGCGAATGTTCGACGCGGGCGCAACACCTACCAGGCGATCATCTTCGTGCCGGTTGTTGTCTCGCTGGTCGCGGTCTCGTTGCTATTTCGCATGTTGATGGATCCCGAAGTGGGTATGTTCAACCAGATTCTGCGCGCGCTGCACCTGCCCGAGTCGCGCTGGTTGGCCGGCACCACATCGGCTCTCCCTACAATCGTAGCAGTTGGCAGCTGGAAAGGGCTGGGCTTCTACGTCGTGATCCTCACTGCGGGCATCCTTCATATTCCCGAAGAACTGTACGATGCAGCGCTGGTGGACGGCGCCAACGAGTGGCAGCGATTCTGGCGTATTACCCTGCCGTTGCTGGGACATACCCTGCTATTGGTTACGGTGCTGCTGGCCATCGGCACGCTGCAGGAGTTCACGTTTCCCTTTGTGATGACCCGAGGCGGACCGGGCGACGCCACCTATGTCTACAACATGCTGATCTATTCAGAGGCCTTCGAAGATCTGCGATTCGGCACGGCGACCGCGGCCGCGCTGCTTCAATTCGTCCTGATACTGTTCATCAGCTTAGTGCAGATCAGGTTACTGCGTCCACGATGGTCATACTGAGGGAGATTCGCGGCCCGGCATCCTGGCATTGCCGACAGCGAGCGCGACGATCCACTTTCCACTGAAGAGGTGATCTAAACGAATGGCAGCTACGGAAGAGATCGAACTGGCCGCCCCCTTGCAAGGTTCCCACTATCGCCCTTCGCCGCGGCGGCTGGTAGGGCAGGCTATTTTGCACCTGGTCCTCTTGGTGATGTCCTTTGTGTCGGTCACGCCATTCGTGTGGATGGTTTTCGCGTCGTTCAAACATTTCCAGGAGCTTGTCCGCTCGACCGCGCTCTTGCCCAGGGTTTGGACGCTGGAGAACTACATCGAAATCATCGGGCGGGTCAATTTCCCCGCGGCCTTCTCCAACAGCACATTACAAGCGACCTCCGTAACCTTGTGCAGCGCACTGACCTCGGCCGCGCTCGGCTTCATCTTCGCCAAGTACCGTTTCTGGGGGAAGGAGAAGCTCTTCACCCTGCTGCTCTCTACGATGATGATCCCCTTTGCAGTGGTCCTTGTGCCCCTTTATATCACCATCGCCGACTTGAAGATGTCCAACCATTTGAGCGGCATCATCGTCACCGGACTATGGTCTTCATTTGGGCTGTTCCTGATGCGCCAGTTCATGGAGTCGATTCCGTCCGAGTTGCTCGATGCAGCCCGCATCGACGGCGCGTCGGAATGGCGCATCTTTTTCACCATCGTCCTGCCCATGGCCACCTCGGCGCTGGCGGCCCTGATCGTCTTCATCTTCCTCTTCAACTGGGACAACTTCCTGTGGCCGCTGGTCGTTCTCAACAGCCCGGAGAAACAGACGCTGCCGCTGGTGCTGGCCGGTCTGCGCAGTCTCTATTGGACCCGCTACGAGATGTGGGCGGCCGGCTCCATGTTGACCGTCGTGCCGGTCATGCTCATCTATATCTTCGCATCCAAGTACTTCATTCGCGGCCTTGCCATGACCGGACTCAAGGCATAGCTGCATTGCTCGCCGCGATCCGCGGCGGCAAGCGCGGCAGGGTTGCCCGCGCAGCATCAATCCCCAGGCAGGTTCCGACACAGCGCCGCCATCACCGGATCATCAGTCGCGCCCACATCCGTCTTGGTCAGGCGGGCCTGGTCCCTGTAATCTCCCGGCCGATCCTTTCGCACCCAGATCGGCGTCCGCGACCCGGCGTCTAACGCCCAGATGACCTTGCGCACCCGGTCGCTCTGATTGGGCGTGTTGGTATGGTAGATCGATGTGTCGTTGATCAGGCAGTCCCCCGCTTTGCCGCTGCTCAGGACCATCTCAGGCACTTGACGCGGCTGTCCGTCGGGCGCCTTGAACCAGGGCGGCGAGTTGACATGGGTACCATGGGTGCCGGGCAACAGTGCGGTAGGCCCCATGTCCTCCTCCACATCTTCGATCAGAAAACTGAGCCGGATATAGATCGGCGGGGTCATGTCGGAAGCCTTCTTGTTCACCCGGGCATCGCTATGCCAGGCCTGGTGGGCCGGGCTGTTCTCAAACAGGCAGTGCCCGTGACCGGCCCCAATGACGACCGGTTCGTCGTCCCAGTATCTCTCCATATAGCCGCGCACAATCGTGTAACCCAGATTCTTCAGATTCAGAATCTGGATTCTCAGTTGATGCGCTTCATCCAACTTTTCCATTGGCGACACAGTTTGAGGTTCGGTCTTAGTTTGGAAGCTAATTCTGGCTCCTTTCCTGAGAAGCTGTTTGAAAAGTAAAGGCTGTGAGCCAAATTGTGGTATATGTAGTCTCTGTGAAAGCCAAACGATACCCAACAGATTTGACTGACAGCCAGTGGTTTTTTGTCCAGCGCCTGATTCCCGCGGCCAAACCGGTCGGGCGACCCCTGATTGGCCCTTTTCAAACAGCTTCTTAGTGTCCCTTTCCCCGGATTCAGCGAGCGGGCCGCGGGCGAACTGCCTGGGCCCCGCCAGCGAAAGGCCAGTTACGTTGTGGTGACCTATACCCAAGGAAGGAAGCCGGCGGAGGATCTGTTTGCGCAGGCACGCGCGGAACGGATCGAAGCCAACGCGCCTCTGGCCGCGCGCATGCGGCCCCGCACGCTCGATGAATTCATCGGCCAGGAAGCGATCGTGGGCCCGGGCCGGCTCCTGCGGCGCGCGATTCAGGCGGACCGGCTGAGCAGCCTCATCTTCTATGGTCCGCCCGGTACCGGCAAGACGACCCTGGCCCAGGTGATCGCCAATACGACGGCCGCCCATTTCAGCGCGCTTAACGCTGTACTGGCCGGCGTCAAGGACATCCGGGCCACGGTGGCTGAGGCCCAGGAGAGGTTGGCGCTTCACGATCAAAGGACAATTCTCTTTGTCGATGAGGTGCATCGTTTCAACAAGGCCCAGCAGGATGCCCTCCTGCCCTGGGTGGAGAACGGCACGGTTACTTTTATCGGCGCGACGACAGAGAACCCCTACTTTGAAGTCATCAAGGCCCTGGTCAGCCGCAGCCGCATCTTTCAGTTGAAGACGCTGACAGACGTGCATCTGCGACAGATTATGCAGACCGCTCTCGACGAGCCCCAGCGCGGCTACGGCGGCCGGCGCATTGAAGTCGAGGACGAGGCGACCGATCATCTGGTCTCTGTTGCCAATGGCGATGCCCGCGCCCTGCTCAATGCGCTGGAGCTGGCCGTCGAGACGACCGACGCCGACCTGGACGGCGCCGTCCGCATTTCACTCGCCATCGCCGAAGAGTCGATTCAGCGCCGCGCTGTGCTGTATGACAAGGAGGGCGACTATCACTTCGATACGATCAGCGCCTTCATCAAGAGCCTGCGCGGCAGCGACCCGGATGCGGCGCTCTACTGGCTGGCGAAGATGATCTACGCCGGCGAGGAGCCGCGCTATATCTTTCGGCGCATGTTGATCCTGGCGAGCGAGGATGTGGGCCTGGCCGACCCGCAGGCCGTTCAGGTGGTCACCGCCTGCGCCGAGGCCTTCGACCGCGTCGGCTTGCCGGAAGGGAACTTTCCCCTGGCGCAGGCCGCGCTCTATCTGGCGACCGCGGAAAAGTCCAATTCGGTGCTGGCGTTCTTCGACGCGCTCGAGGCTGTGAGCAATGAACCCGATTCTGATGTGCCCAGCCATCTGCGCGACGGCAACCGCGACAGTGAGGGGTTTGGGCACGGTGCCGGCTATCTCTATCCGCACGCTTACCGGGACCACTGGGTGGCGCAGCAGTATCTTCCCGGCGCGCTGCAGGGCAGGGTCTTTTACGAGCCGACCGGTCAAGGCTATGAGGCCAGTATCAGCCTCGCCGTGACCCAGCGCCGCGAGGCCCAGCTGGCCGCCATGCTGGAGGGCTTTGGCGCGCCGCCGGAAATTCTGACATTCGCCCCCGACGAGTCCCCCCGCGACCGCTGGCTCCAGCGGACAATTGCGCAGGCCGGCGAAGCGACCGCCGCGCTGCGGGACCGCATTCTGGACGGCGGCCCCCTTGAGCGGCACAGTGTTGTCCTGGATGTGAACGCCGGCAGCGGCCTGCTGACCTGGGAGGCGCTGCGGCGCGCGCCCGAAGGCGGCGTCTACGCGCTGGCGTTCAACGAGTCGGACCGGCATGCGCTGCAGGAGCAGGCGCAAAACCTCGACGAAGTCGAGCGGCCGGTGGTGCTGCAGGGGGCGGTGGAAGAGACGGCGCAACTGCTCGGTACGGAAGAGGTCCGTTTCGATGCGATCATCGGACGCAACGCGCTGCTCGACTGCGTGGACAAAGAGGCTGCCCTGGCGCATCTGGCCGAACACCTGGCCGCGGGGGGCTGGCTTGCGCTGGCCGAGACGATACCGAGACATACGCAGAGAATCTACGACTTAGGGGACCGCTCTCTGCTCCAGCCGGAGTTGGCCGAGCGGTTGGTTGCGGCCGAAGAGTCGATCTACGCCGATACGACGGATTACCTGGTCAACTGGGACGAGGAAACGTTGCAGGCAGCCCTGTCCGCCGCCTTTCCCGAAGAGGCGCAGGCCGGGCGGGTCTCGCTGGAGCGGATCGACACCGATACCGATCTGCGCATTACCGAAGCGCACGTCCGGCGCTGGTTCAGCCCCGCTTCTGGCGAGCGCAAGTCCTATGCCGAGCGGCTGGCGGAGCGGATGCAGCCTGATGAGGTGGAGCGGGTTGAGAATTGGGTCAGGGGGCAGTTGCTGAATCGGACGGTGGTCTGGGGGCGGCGGACGGTGGTGATAC
>WTGY01000051.1 GCA_011523365.1 Caldilineaceae bacterium | reverse complement strand
CACAAGGGAGGGCCGAATAGGCCCGACCGCCCAGAACTGCAGTAGTCAGTTGTCAATTGTACGGCTGGCTGCGGGAGGAAAGGAATAGAGCAGTTGGTGTGTGGAGTTTGGTAGATTGGGGATGGACGTTTATACTTCTCTGTCAACTGACGTAAAGATGTCATACTACGATTACACTGCACCGTAGCCCGTCTTTCGTTCTCGTCGCCGTCGAATCGCAATCTATTGCGGGACGGGGGACAGATCCTTCGCCAGGCACGGAAGTCTTTCTATGCCCTGTGCATCCCCATCTCTGCGTTTGGAACCAATCCTGTGTATCAGAGAAGAAAAAATGAGCCAATGAGCTGTCTGCCTTCCCTTCGAATGGAATCCCGGTTGGGGCGCGTGCGGGCAGTCAGATACGCTGCCTGTTTGCCTTTTGCCAGGCGTCTGACCCGCAGGACAGGGGCCACTCTGGCTCCTTGTGCGGGCATATGGCGCGCAATCTTCCCTATTGCGCTCAGCCTGGCGCTGGCCGGCTGCGCCCTCTTGCCGGCGGGCCGCAGCGCAGAGATCGCGGCCAATGAACCTACGCCCACTCCCATCCCGACCTCGGTGGTACCGGTCAAGCCGACCTATTCGGTTAAGGTAGGCGAGATCATGCGCGAACGGACGTTCAGCGGCCGGGTGGCGCCGGTGATAGAGGAGGCGCTGTTCTTCCGCACGGGCGGCCGCATCCGCAACGTCTACGCCAAGCGCAACGACCTCGTCACCGCCGGTCAGATCATCGCCGACCTGGAGATCGATGACCTGGAGAGGGAGTTGACCTCCACGCAGTTGAGCCTGGAGCGGGCGCAGTCGCGGCTGTACACAGCGGAGAGGAATCTCGAGTTTCAGATCCGCAGGGCGCAGATCAACCTGGACATCGCCTCGCTGCAGCTGATCAATCTGCGAACTGAACGTCCGGATGACAATTTTGCGATATCGGTGCAGGGCAAGCAGGTTGAGCTGGCCGAACTCTCGCTGGAGCAGCTGACCGAAGGCGTGGATCCGCTCCTGATCAATGACGTGGCGAGGGCGCAACTTCAGGTCGAGAAGCTGCAGAGCGCGATCGCCGACGCCACGATTACGGCACCCTTCGACGGCAAGTTGCTTTCCGTTTCGCTGACTGGGGGCCGCCCGGTGAACGCCTTTGATTCGGTTGTCTCGATCGCTGACATTCATGACCTGGAGGTCAAAGCCGATCTGATCAGCGATCAGATGAATGAGTTGGCCGAAGAGATGGTGGTGGAGATTTCACTTGTCGGCCGGCCCGGGGAAATTCTGACCGGATTCGTGCGGCGGCTGCCCTACCCGTTCGGGAGCGGCGGCAGCGGCGAAGTGATCGATCCGGACAAGTCCACCCGCATCACGATCGATCAGTTGGCGGAAGATGCAGGCTTTGAACTGGGCGACCTGGTCCAGGTACGGGTCCAACTGGAACACAAGGATTCCGTCCTCTGGTTGCCGCCGCAGGCGATCCGCGTTTTTGACGGCAGGCGGTTTGTCGTGGTTCAGGACGGCGACATTCAGCGGCGGGTCGACGTGAAGGTGGGTATCCAGACCCCCGATCGGGTGGAAATCGAAGAGGGGCTGGAAGAGGGCCAGGTTGTGGTCGGACAATAGAATCGGAGAGCAAAGCGTGGAATGTGGCTGCCAGGACGCCACTGACCACCGTCCACCGCGGTTATGAAACTTCTTTTGCGCATCGCGGCGATTATCGTTGTCGCCATTAAACGTATTTTCGCCCAGCAGTGGCTGGCTTTTGCCCTGGTTCTGGGACTGATCTCCTCTACTGTGCTCGTTATGAGCATTCCTCTGTACGCGGATGCGGTCTACTACCGGTTGCTGCAGGAGGAGTTGACGGAAACGGGCATCAACGAGACCTACTCGCGCCCACCGTTCGCATACATGTTCCGCTACCTGGGCTCCACGTACGGGCCGCAGGAGTGGGAAGATATCGCGCCGCTGGACATCTATCTCAGCCAGCAGGCGGCGGGCGAACTGGGCATTCCGCATAAGAAGACGATCCGCTATTTCAAGACGGACAATTTCCGCCTTTTCCCCACGGAACAGATCGCGTATGCAGACACAACCGATCCGTTGGAATGGGTGAATCTGGGATTCATTTCCGGCTTTGAAGAGGCGATCAATATCATCGAAGGCGCCTTCCCGGCGGTCTCGCCGTCCGACTCGGAGGAGGCGATCGAGGTACTGGTCAACCGGGAGCTGGCGGACGAGATCGGGTTGCAGGTGGGGGAGGAGTACATGCTTTTCCGCCGCATCCGCGCCGAGAATGGCGACAGCCAGCGTTATCAGACACCGGTGAAGGTTGCGGGCGTTTGGGAGCCTGCCGATCTGAGCAGCGACGTCTGGTTCTACAACCCGTCGACGCTGGAAACGTTGTTTGTCATCCCGGAGCAGAGCTATCACAATCGGGTTGCGCCCGTCTACCCGCAGGACGTGAACCTGGGCCTGTGGTACCTGGTGATGGATGGCTCGGATGTGACGTCGAGCGATGTAGGCCGCTTGCTGGTGCGCGGGCGCCGGGCGGAGCAGAAGGTGTCGGCGCTGATGGCCAACAGCCAGTTGAGCATCTCGCCTCTGGACGCGCTGCGGCGTTATCAGCGCGCGAGCGGGCTGCTGACAACGCTGCTGTACGCGTTCAGCGTGCCGATCATCGGTCTGTTGCTGGCATTTATCGGCCTGGTGGTCGGCCTGGCGGTGGCGCGGCAGCGCAATGAGGTGGCGATTTTGCGCAGCCGCGGCGCGACGGTGGGGCAGGTGGCGGGCATCTCCGGCCTGGAGGCGATCTGTCTCGGCGTGCTTGCATTGTTGGTGAGTCTGCCGCTCAGCTTTTCGGTAGCGAGGCTGATCGGGTCGACGCGCAGCTTCCTGGATTTCACGATCGAATCGGACCTGCGGCTGGTCCTGACGCAGTCCACGCTGCAGTTCGGCATCGGCGCGGTCCTGATCGCTTTTCTGGCACAGACACTGCCCTCGTTCGGTGCGGCGCGTCATACGATCGTGACCTACAAGATGGAGATGGCGCGCACCTTGCGGCCGCCGTGGTGGCAGCGCTCCTATCTGGACATTTTGTTGCTGATTCCGGCCGGATACGGCATCTATCTGCTGCAGGAACAGGGCAGCATCAGCATGCCGGGCGCGGTCACGGACGACACGATCTTTCAGAATCCACTGCTGTTTCTGATACCAGCGTTGGGGATTTTCGCGCTGACGCTGGTGACGCTGCGGATTCTGCCGTATTTCATGCACATCATCGCCTGGATAGCATCGAAGGGCGGCGGGGTGGGCGTGCTGCTGGCCAGCCGCCAGCTGGCGCGGAACCGGAGCATGTACACGGCGCCGATGATTCTGTTGGTGCTGACGCTGAGCCTGTCGGCCTTCACTACATCGCTGGCGCAGACGCTGGACGGTCACCTGTTCGACCGCGCCTACTACCGGGTGGGGGCGGATGGGCGGCTGGCGGAGTTGGGCGACACGCCAGTTTCAGCCGGGTCGGCCGGATTCCCCGGCAGCGGAGAGGAGTCGTCCGCGTCGGACGGTGCACCAGAGTCGGCCAGTTGGACATTTGTGCCGGTTTCGGAGCATTTGCGCTCTCCGGACATCAGTGCCGCCACCCGCTTTGCCCGTTTCGAGGCGCGGGTACATATGGACGGACGCTGGCGGGATGCCCATATCTTCGGCATCGACCGCCTCGACTTCCCCAAGGCGGCCTACTGGCGGCGGGATTTTGCGGCGGCGTCACTCGGTTCGCTGATGAACTCGCTGGCCCTGGCCTCCGAGGGCGTTCTGCTGCACCGGGATTTCATGCGCGATCACAATCTGCTTGTCGGCGATACGATTCTGGTCGGCGCGGCGCGCTACGGGTTGCGGGCGGAGATGCAGATGAGTATTGTCGGCGATTTCCGCTACTTCCCGACCTGGTACCCGGATGCCGACGGCCCGCTGATCGTGGGCAATCTCGACTATCTGTTCGAGCGGATGGGTGGGCAGTTTCCCTACGACGTGCTGGTGCGCACGGAGCCGGGGACCGACTACGAGGGTCTAAGCCGGGAGTTGCGGCAGTACGACATCAACGTCATCAACTACTATTCGGCCCGGCAGCGGATTGCGGACGAGCAGAAACTGCCGCAGCGGCAGGGGCTGTTCGGCGTTCTTTCGGTGGGCTTTCTGGCGGCGGCGCTGCTGACGGTGCTGGGATTTTTGCTGTACACACTGTTCTCGTTCCGGCGGCGCTTCATTGAGCTGGGAACGCTGCGTTCGATCGGCCTGTCCTCGGGGCAGATGACGATGTTCCTGGCATGGGAGCTGGCTTTTCTGATATTGGTTGGGATCGGCGCGGGGACACTGCTAGGCACATCGGTGAGCAACCAGTTCATTCCCTACCTGCAGGTGGGGAACACGGCCGCGGATTTGACGCCGCCGTACCTGGTGGGGATCGCGTGGCCGGCGATCACGCGTGTGTATGCGCTGTTCGGGGTCCTGTTTGTGGCCGCGCTGGGCGTACTGATCACGCTGCTGATGCGCATGAAGATCTTCCAGGCGATCAAGCTGGGCGAAACGGTGTGAACGGCAGTTTTTAGTAGTCAGTTTTTAGTTTTTAGTGGCTGCGTTTGGCGCGAGAGAGCGGTGATTTTGTGTGTTGGAAACTGAGCGATGACAACGACTGAACCATTTATTCTCTGCGAAGGTCTGGTCAAGATCTACCAGGTCGCGGACCTGGAAGTGGTCGCTTTGCAGGGGTTGAATCTGTCGGTGCGTCCCGGCGAGTTGATGGCGATCGTTGGCGTGAGCGGCAGCGGTAAGTCGACGCTGATGAACATTCTGGGCGGGTTGGACAGGCCGACGGCGGGGCAGGTACGGGTCGGTGACTTCAATCTGCTGAAGATGTCGGAGCGGGCGATCAACCGCTACCGGCGGGAGCAGGTTGGATTTGTGTGGCAGCAGAGCGCGCGCAACCTGGTGCCCTATCTGAACGCGGTCGAGAATGTCGAGTTGCCGATGACGCTGGCGGGTTTCGCGGGCAGAGAGAAACGCAACCGGGCCGAGGATCTGTTGGAAAGGGTTGGGCTGGGCGAACGTATGAAGCACCACATGCGCGAGTTGTCCGGCGGTGAGCAGCAGCGCGTGGCCATCGCGGTCTCGCTGGCCAACAATCCGACGCTTCTGCTGGCAGACGAGCCGACCGGTGAGGTGGACACGGCCACGGCGCTGACGATTTACGCGACGCTGCGCACGCTGAACGAAGAGTTGGGCCTGACGACCATTATCGTGAGCCACGATCCGACCATCGCCCGCCACGTGGACCGGGTGGTCGCCATCCGCGATGGGATGCTGGCGAGCGAGACGCGGCGCCAGGTGCGCACTGTCGAACGCTTCGACGAAGCGTCGCTCAACAGCGGTGGCGACGGCATCGTGGAGGAACACGAGGAACATTTCGAGGAGCTGGTCGTGCTGGACAGCTCCGGGCGCCTGCAGATTCCGAAGGATGTCCTGCAGCAGTTCTCGATCCAGGGCCGGGCGATGCTCGACATCACCGATGAGGGCATCCTGATCCGGCCGGTGGAGAGCGAGGATGCGGAGGCGCCGGAGCTTGTGGCCCAAGAGGAAGCGGTGGCCAGACGAATACAGCAGTCCGGCGCTATCGGCGGCTTCTTCAGCCGCTTCCGCCGCAAAAAAAGTGAGTGACAGAAGGTACAGTGCGCTGATCACTCGGGTGCTGCTACAAACATTCGGATACCGGAACGCAGATGGAAAACAACCGTTACCCCAACACAGCCATCGAAACCGAGGATGTCTGGCGCGTCTATAAGACGGGCAGCCTGGAAGTCGCGGCGCTGAAAGGCGTCAACCTGCAGATTGCGCAGGGGACCTTTGCCGCGCTGAAGGGGCGCTCCGGCAGCGGCAAGACCACGCTTCTCAACTGCATCGGCGGCCTGGATTCGCCGACGGATGGCAAGATCCGCATCTTCGGCGAGGAGATTCACTCGTGGAGCGAGCGCCAACTGACGCGCTGGCGCCGCGAGCAGGTTGGCTTTATCTTCCAGTCGTTCGGGCTGCTGCCCAGCCTGTCCGCTTTTGAAAATGTCGAGCTGATCCTGCGCATGTCGGGCGTCAAGGGCCGCGAACGCCATGAAAAGACGGTAAACTGCCTGGACCTGGTCGGCCTGACGCGCTGGATGCATCACCGGCCTTTTGAGTTGTCGGGCGGGCAACAGCAACGCGTGGCCATTGCGCGCTCGCTCGCCAACGACCCAAAGCTGATCCTGGCGGACGAGCCGACCGGCGAGCTGGACAGCACGACAGCGCGGGAGATTCTCAGCCTCTTCCAGCAGATCGTGCGCGAACAGAACGTCACCTTCCTGATCGTGACGCACGACAGCCTTGTGGACGACTATGTGGACTATGTTCTGTATCTGAAGGACGGACAGATCGACTTAGAGGGGCTGGGCAACGGACACGGCCCCGCTGCCGCGGCCACACCAGAGGTCGTGGGCGCCGCCGGCCAGGTGGCAAGCGGCTAGACAAGAGGCAAATCCTAACGAGTCAGCTCCGCTCCCCGACCCCTGTGGTCAACCATTCCACTTCAAGAAGACCCGATGAAAACCGTCATATTGGAGAAACCCGGCAGCCTGCATCTGACGGAGACCGCGCCGCCGGCTGAACCGGGAGCGGGCGAGGCGCTCGTGCGCGTGCACCGGGTCGGGATATGCGGTACCGACCTGCACGCCTTTCGCGGGCGGCAGCCCTATTTCAGCTATCCCCGCATCCTGGGCCATGAGCTGGGCGTGGAGATCGTTGCTCTCGACCCGGAATCCGAAAGCAGCCTGCGCGCGGGCGACTATTGCGCGGTCGAGCCGTATCTGAACTGCGGCGGGTGCAGCGCGTGCCGTCGCGGGCGTATAAACTGCTGCTCCCATCTGCGGGTGCTGGGCGTGCATATGGATGGAGGCATGCGCGAGCTGATCACCGTCCCGATCGACAAGCTGCACCGCTCGGAGACGCTGCCGCTGGAACACCTGGCCCTGGTCGAGACGCTGTGCATCGGTGCGCACGCTGCGGACCGGGCCGGGCTGGAGCCGGGAGAGTCGACACTGGTGATCGGCGCCGGTCCGATCGGGTTGACCGCGGTGGCCTTTGCGCGCCTGGCCGGCGCTGACGTGGCGGTGATGGAGATAGATGAGAACCGGATGCGCTTTGTGCAGGAGAATCTGGGGGTGGAGCATCTGATCGACGGACGCGGGGACGCGGAGGCCCAGCTGCGGGCGGTGTTCGGCGGCGACCTGCCTCTGACCGTGTTCGACGCCACCGGCAATGCGCGCTCGATGATGAACGCATTGGGCCTGATTGAACAGGGCGGCAGCGTTGTGTTCATCAGCCTGGTGCAGGACGATATCACGTTCCCCGACCCGGAGTTTCACCGCCGCGAGACGACGCTGATCAGCAGCCGCAACGCCACCAGCGACGATTTCGCGCGCGTCGTCGAGACGCTGGAGAGCGGCGCGATCGAGCTGGCCCCCTGGCTTACGCACAGTGCGCCGCCGGAATCGTTGGTCGACGAGTTCCCCGGCTGGAGCCTGCCGGAGAACCAGGTTGTCAAGGCGATGCTGCATTTCTGAACCGTGGTGGCCGGTATTGGTCGCTGGATCGACCCGACCGTGCCGATGGCCGCCATCCACGATGCACCGATGTTCCCACTTTCCACATAGATTGCAAACGAACAAGCAAAGGAAGATATTGTGTCGAACTCTCCCACTCCACAAGGATCGAAGCTGCGCCACGCGGTTGTTGGTATGGGCGCGGGGATTTTCCGTTCCCACTCGATGGGGCTCAGCCTCGATGAAGTTGAGGTGGTCGGCGGCTCGGACGTGGCGCCGGAGCCGGGCCAGGAGCGGGCCGAGGAGTGGGGCTGCCCCTTTTATCCTGACCACCGGCAGATGCTGGCCGAGACCAGGCCGGATGTGACGGTGATCATCACGCCCCATCCTTTCCACGCGCCGATCGCGATCGACGCGCTCAACGCCGGCAGCCACGTGCTGGTGGAAAAGCCGATCGCCATCCAGGTCAAGGAGGCGGACGCGATGATCGCGGCGGCGCGGGCCAATAACCGCGTGCTGGCGGTGAACTACCAGTACCGCCAGCTGCCGCACGTACGGGCGATGAAGCGGCTGATCGACAGCGGGCAGCTGGGCCGCATCCAGCGGGTGACAGGGGTCTTTCCGTGGATGCGCACGGCGGCCTACTACCTGCGCGGGGGCTGGCGGGGCACGTGGCGAGGCGAGGGCGGCGGTGTGCTGATGAACCAGGCGCCGCATGACCTGGACCTGGTATGCCACCTGGTCGGCTCGCCGCAGCGGGTCTACGCGGCCACCTGCACGCGCCTGCACGCGATCCAGACCGAGGATACCGCGACCGCGCTGCTGGAGTGGCCGGAGGACGCGCACGGCACCATCTATTTCAGCACGACCGAAAGCGGTCTGCGCACCTTTGAGGTGTCCGGCACGGGGGGGAAGATCGTGCTGCACCAGGACCGTATCGAGTACGAACGCTACGAGACCGACCTGCGCCAACTGATTACCGATAGCCCGGAGCCGTTTGTGCGCACGGAAGCGGCTGATGCCGACGCCGGCGTCGAGGATGAGCCGGAGCAGCACGGGCATGCGGCCGTCTACAAGGATGTCCACCGCGCAATTCGCGAGGGCGGCGAACCGCGCTGCAACGGTGAAGAGGGGTTGAAGTCGCTGGAACTGGCTAACGCGATGATCTACAGCGGGGCCACCGGTGAGGCGGTGAGTTTGCCGTTGGATAGGGAGGCGTATAGCGAGTTGTTGGAGAGGTTGCAAGCGGAGGATGTGTAGGGGGCGAGGAGTGAGTGAAGAGGAGTGAGGAGTGAGAGCTTCTCTCTTCACAATTCACACATTGCTGGTGGTCAATTGGCAAGTGAATAAATGAGCAGGTGTTTACGGTTGTCTTCCTACAACTGGAACGACTGCCTGATTGGCCATACGATCACTGAGGCGTCTTTCATATGCTAAGATTGTTCCAGCACGGTCCGCAACACCGTAGGCAATGATTCGATCGGTCTCATGTCATCCAGTTTTTTAGTGAGCTTGTATGTTACTGCCTGCCCTTCTGCCATTCTTACCAGTTTCCCAGCTTTACTTTCAGCTACCATGCCCTTTCGCCACATATTAAAGACGATTTCACTTGGGCAGACTCCTAGGCAAAAGAGGTAATCATAGTCTCTGTCAAGGCGTACATGATTGAACTGAAAGGTGCCGTTTGCGCCGAGCGAAGCAGTCTTTACCTCAAACTTACTCGCTTCAATTCTTAAATCTGTGCGTGATGTTCGCCCACCATTTCTTGCCCGAAAACCGTGAGAAGTTACATATCGGCGAACGAATTCCTCGCCAATTTCGCCGCGGTTGGTGTTGCCCAACTGGCGATATCCTACCAGTGGCGATCCCTGCCATATATCTTTCGGGGCGTGTTCCCGAATGACCTCAACCATTAACTCTACAGGATTCATTTTGGCGAATCCCAGAGTCCTTTGGTCTTTCCCCGTTTCCAGAAAACCAAGAAATACGAATGATTTTTGCGGGCATGTACTTGACGAATTGCCCTGCTCACGCCTGGACGGTTGTTTCGCATGACAACAAAAAGATCTTCAGCAACAAATCCTATTGCATCATACATCTGCATGATCTCAACATGAGTGAATCGCTGACGATTTGAACATACCTCATCCTGGCATTTCACAATCAGAACGCCTCGATCCCGCAAGACGCGGTATGCCTCGCGGCCCGCGTCTCGATACAGATCAAGAACGGCATCATGATATTTGCTCTTTGTCCTGTTTCCGGTGCTGTTGTTTCGGTAGTGCTCTTCAAATGGCGCATGCGCCTTATGCGCCGTCCCACCCGGCGTGTGCATGTAAGGAGGGTCCAAAACTACACAATCTATTGTCCTGTCTTTGTAGGGAAGGTCGCGACAGTCCACACCATCTTGAATATCGGTCGCCAGCAACTCATACTGATCTGGCGGAACGCGACGCCAAAAGACTCCTTTCCCATAGGTGACGTCTGCGATTGTGCTGCCAGGCGCAACGTACAATCTAAGGATGCGTGGGAAAGTACGGTCATTGCCGTCCGAATACGCGCTAAGAACAAGGTCGTTTAAAGGTTCACCGTTTTTTACCTGCCGTTTATCAGAATTCTGAGAGCGATCAAACCCCGGGAAAGTGGGTTGGGATGATCTAGTCATGATGTGAATCCACGGTCACCATATTTCGCTCCTGTAGAGAGTTCCGGACCCTTTCAGCGACGGAGCTGCCTTTCTATGCCCTTGACGCGCCAATTTTATACTTCCGCCTGAGTGTGAGCAGGAAGCTCAAGGTCTTGTCAATGGCGGCATTTGGTACGGCCCCATAGACCCTACACTATGGGTCTTGCATATCTCCATCTCCTTAATGGACCGTCCAAAAAGCCAGGCCACTGTCTATAAAGTTGTCAGATCAGTTCGATATCATAGTAATCTATTTGTCCAGCCTGCACCAAAACCTCTCTTGCTGCTTCACTTATGTGTTTCCAAAGACCGAATATCCTATGGTGCGCCCTGATCTCATTCCAGCGGGTATGTCCGAAGACAGCTTATAATAGATAACACAGAAGTGTTGCGATAGAGGCAAAAATCAATAATAGTGGATAGTAAGGACATTTTCCAGAAGCCATGTGGCTTCTGCTTCTACTTTAGATAGCAATACTGTCAGAGACACAAGCATAGACGTGTCGCAAAAGCGCTTCCGATTTCTTGGAGTGTACGGTGCGCGGCCACTGGTAAAGGATTGGATTTTCTCCGGCCGCTCGGAAACCAGCCGCCACACTTTCACAGCGAGTGTAGATCGTCAGGGCGTAGCTAAGATCATAGAAACCTGGATCATTGAGGTGTTGCGCTAATGTGAATTCCGACTGAGCAGCACATGTGCTAAAGTCGATTTGGGCCACTTAACAGCCCACTGGACGTATGATATATTGCCAGCGCTGGCAGTCGCAGGTGCGTTGCTCGTCCGGGAAATGCAAAGATGTATCAAGAGCCGGAGATGATCTACAGAACGACACAGCATCAGACGATGACGAGCTACGCGCAACCGCTAAGCAGTCGCGTCGATTCCGATGTGGAGAAGTCGCTCGGATTGTGGGGCGCGGTTGGCGAGTTTGTCGGTATCGCGCTAATGGAGTGGCTGGCGAGCCCCGTGATAGGGATTGCCTTTTTGTTGGTGTCATTCTGCCTTGTCGCCTTTGAGGTATTGTCCGACCTCTGCAGGTCCGGGGTGAACACCCTGGATAGAAGGACGCGCAAGGCACAAAAGTGATCGTTTGACGAAGGCGCTGCAGAAGTGTAAAAGCCCCGGTAGGATTGACTGCCGGGGTTTCTTGTTCGGTGGCCGTACTGACCAGAATAGGGGGACGAACGATGCAGGTCAGCCGCGAACAGTTCATGGAGCAGGGATATCTTGTGTTGCGGGAGGTGATCCCGCCGGAGCGGTTGGAGCAGGTGCGGGCCGATTTTGAGACGCTGGTCGGGAGGCAGAGGAAGATCTGGGCGCGGGAGCGGGGGCCGGACGACCCGCCCGGCGGCGTTTGGGAAACGAATCCGCAGCCGCGGCTGGTCTCATACAACGGGTTGATCGACGAAGCGACGGCGAGCACGGTCGAGGTCTGGCTGCAGGAGAGTACGCTGGGGGTAAGCCGCCAGCTTTTGAGCGTCCCGGAGGCGGCGTCGGTGGCCGGCATGATGTTGATGTGCAGCCCGGTGCGCGATCATGGCCCGGCTGCGTGGCATCGCGACATCCACCCGATCGACATGGCACCGCTGGCCGGCCTGCAGAAGGATTTGAAAGAGAACGGGCCCAAATACGTGCAGTGGAACATCCCGCTCTACGACGATGACGTGCTCTGGGTCGTGCCGGGCAGCCACCTGCGGCTCAACACGGAGGACGAAAACCGGTCGCTGTCGGCCGACCCGCGGCGCACCGTGCCCGGCGGCATTCCGGTGGAGTTGAACGCCGGCGACGCAGTCGTGTATATCAACTACATGTTGCACTGGGGCAGTAACTACAGCCCCAAGACGCGCCGTACCATCCACGGGGGGCATACTATTTTCCCCTACTACCCTGACATCTCCTTCACCGAATTCCTGTCGCCTGGGGCGCGGGCGTCGTTCAGGCAGTGGAACGGGAAGAGCGCGGCGCTGCAGGACCTGACCGAGATCGCGTTACGGGAGGTACTGAACGGCAACGCCGGCGCCTATTTTAACGCGCTCGAAGCGCTGCAGCCGGGTGTAGGTGAAGACGGCAAGATGGTCCTGACGATCTATCTCTCCAAGGCGGTCCTGCATCTCCAGGTTGTGAAGCATGAAAACGGGGACAGTGGGGCTGACCCCGATCCTCTGAAGGGGATCACCGAGGATTACCGCCAGCGGGCGCGCTCTTCACATTCGATTTCGATCAACTGGGGGCCGCAGTTCGCGGAGCGGTTCACAGTGGAGGAGGCCGCGGCCCTCCACAGGCGTTTTGCGGTGCTGGACGACAAGCTGCAGGCGGAGGACGAGCATTTCGCGCCCGGTTTCCAGGCGCGGCCGATGCGTTACTTTTTCAACGAGATGCCGGCCGATTTCACGCTCGAAGACTTTATCGGCAGCTGGAACTGAGTACGGCCAGTGCCAGGGCGCGGCGGTTGTGTCCGGCCCTGGCTGAGATTGCAAAGTCACACCTCACAGTTCGCTCTCGAGCCATCGGGAACCTTGGGCCTCCAGTCTGGCGCGCAGATCCTTCTCCAGCCGTCCGATCATGCCGCCCGGGCCGAATGCCGTGTTGCCGGCGTCGGCGATGAGGTTGTGACCGGTGATGGCGACGGACTCGTCAGAGGCCAGAAACAGCATGACCTCGGCCACCTGTTCGGGCAGGGCAGGGCTGCCCATTGGGTAGGCGAATTTCTGTGTGCGAACCGCGGCCGGATTGTTGGCGAGCATCTCGTATTTCTTTTCGGTGAGCATACGGGCAGGGGTGATCGTGTTGGCGCGGATGCCGTCGGGGCCGTAGGTAACCGCCAGATGCTGGGTGAAGTTGATCATGGCGGCCTTGGCCGGGCCATAGGACGAGATGCTGGGACTGCCGGCAAGGGCGATACCGGATGAGACGTTGATGATGTTGCCGCCCCCCTGCTTGATCATGAGTGGAACCACCTCTTTGCAGAAGAGAAGCGGCGCGGTCACGTGGCACATGAAGCCGTCCTCCCAGTCCTGGAGCGTGACTTCCTCCAAAAGGCCCCCCGGGTTGTCGATAACGGCGTTGTTGACCATGACATCGACGCGTCCATAGCGCTCCACGGTGAATTGGACCAGGGCTTTGATGTCCTCTTTGATCATGACATCGCAGCGCTTGTAGGCGATCTCACCGCTGAGACCTTCTGCCTGCTGCAGTACCTTCTGCGAGTTTTCCGGCGTTCGGCCGCGGTCGCAGATGACGACGGAGGCGCCTTCGCGGGCGAACGCCAGGGCGCCGGCTTTGCCCAGGCCCAATGTTGCGCCGGTGATGATGGCTACTTTGCCTTCCATTCTCGTTCCCATGAGTTTCTCCTTATATTCGGTGGTGGTGGTGCAAGAATCACCCGCTGAAGGCGGCGTGCATCTTGTGGAATGGCGCGGGCGGCAGATTGCCCGCTAGACAGACAAGGGGTCAGTCGCTGAAAGAGAAGGAATAGAGCGTTGCGTCCTGCAGTTCGAAGATAAGCTGAATTTCCCGGCCCACCAGCGCGGCCAGGTCCTGGCCGTCGTGCCATTGCAGGGGCTGATCGGTGACGTCGGCCTGGACAGGAATTGAATCGGCCAGGCCCTTGCCATTGACGTCCGCCAGCGCCGCTCTGACCTGGCCGCTTTCGGCGTCGGCGCTCAGACGGAGTTGGCGGCCGCTGCACCGTACAGGCTGCGTAACGAGCGTTGCGGTCTGCGTCTTGTTGACCGGCGTCAACCCGGCAAACCCGTCCGGCCGCAGGGTCGCCAGCCCCAAATAGGCGGAACGCCAGTCGGTGTGGGGGCCGTCGCTGCCGCCGTAATAGAGCTGCAGGCGCCCGTCCTTGAGGAATGGATAGGCCCCCGCGTAGATGCAGCCCCAGTCGAAGCTGCCCTCCTCGCCGCGCTCGATCAGGGGCGTCCCCGGGGAGACGCGCTCCCATTGCACGGTGTCACGGCTCCAGGCCAGTTCGCAGTCGACAAGGTCGGTCGCGGTATCGAACATCATCAGCAGGCCGAGATAGAGTTGGGCGTGGGGAAAGGCGATCAGGGCGTAGGTCTGGCGGTCCGGCTCGTCGGGCAGGGCGCTGAGGACTTCGACCGCGCGCGTCCAGGTCTTGAAATCCTCGCTTTCGGTGCGGCCGACAGTGCGCTGGCGTCCGTCAAAGAGGCGGGTGATGCCGACATAGCGGGCGTGGCGTTCGTCCCAGAAGAGATTGTTGTGGGTATCCCAGCGGGCGTCGATCTCGGGGCAGGGCTGGATGGGGGACCAGTGCAGGCCGTCGGGCGAACTGGCTGTGCCGCCCTCCATGAAGGCTTTGAACCTGCCGGCGGGGTCGGGATCATGGGGGTCGAGGGTGACGCCGACGCCGTGCACGTCGCGCATGACGAGGTTGTTGCGGGTGGAGCCGTTGAACTCGATCAGGTCGAGCTCGGGCCTGTCCCAGCGGATACCGTCGGTGGATACGGCGTAACAGACGCCCATCTCGCGGTGCTTCCTGACGTGTTCGGCGGCTCTTGCGCGGTCAAGGGCAGCGCGATAGGCGCCGCGTTCGCGTTGTGCCGGTGGGGTATCGGATGTGGCCGCGTCGATGATGAAGGGGTTGTACCAGCACTTGTAGAGGTTGTCGGTCGGGTCGAAGATCACGTTGGGGTAGAGGTTGTCGTGGCGGACTTCCCAGGGCAGGTCTTCGCCGAAGAGAGGGTTTTGGCCTGCTTTGCGCGCCTGCCCCGGCGTCACAGTCAGATGATTGGCTTGCGCCCAGAGGGCGGTATCCAGAAGCAGGTATCTGTTATCGATCATGTGCCGGTGCGTCCTGTGAGCGCGATGCCGCGCACCATGTATTTCTGACCGATAAAGAAGATCGCGATCATGGGCAGCGATGTGAAGACGGTGGCGGCCATCAGCAGTCCGGGCACGGGATCGCCCTGGGCGATCTGCCAGCGCAGGAAGGCGAGGCCGATGGCGACGGTGTAGGTGCTGTCCTGGCTGAGATAGATGACCTGTTTGACGAAGTCGGTCCAAACGTTGATGAAGGAAAAGATGGCGATGGTGGCCAGCACCGGCTTGGTCAGCGGCAGGAGGATGCGCCAGAAGATGCCCAGTTCGTTGCAGCCGTCGATTTTGGCGGCGTCGTCCAATTCGGAAGGCAGGGTCATGAAGAACTGGCGCATGAGAAAGACGTAGACAGGGTTGGCGAAGTAGCTGGGCACGATGAGGGGCAGCCAGGTGCCGACCCAGCCGATATCTCTATAGAGCAGGAAGCGGGGAATAATGACGACCCAGAAGGGGAGCATCATGGTGCTGAGGAGGACCATGAAAAGGAAGTTGCGGCCCCAGAACTTGAGGCGGGAGAAGCCGAAGCCGACGATGGAGGCGCTGATCAGCTCGCCGACGACGGAGAGTGAGACGATGATGGCGGTGTTGATAAAGTAGCGGCCAAAGGGGACGCTGTTCCAGGCGCTGGGGTAGTTTCCCAGGTAGAGTTCGGAAGGGAAGATGCGCTGCGGGATCTGATTGAAGTCTTCAAAGGTTTTGAGCGAGCTCATAATAACCCAGAAGAGCGGGAAGATGAACCAGACAAAGCCGACGGCCAACAGGGTGTAGGCGAGCAGGTCGCGCAGGCGGCGCTGGGTGGTCTTGCTCTTTGTCCAGGAAGCGGTCAGAACGGACACGGCGCGACTACTCCTCACCCTCGTAGTAGACCCAGTAGCGGGCGACACGGAAGTTGATGATGGTCAGGGCGAGGATGATGAGGAACATCATCCAGGCGAGGGCGGAGGCGTAGCCCATGCGGTAAAACTCAAAGGCCTGGCGATAGAGATAGAGGCCGTAGAAGAGGGTGGCGGTGCCGGGGCCGCCATTGGTCATGATGAAGGCCTCGACAAATGATTGCATGACGCCGATCGTGGTAACGATGACGTTGTAGAAGATGGCGGGCGAGATCTGGGGCAGGGTTACGTGCCAGAACTTGGCCCATTCGCCGCCGCCGTCGAGCTCGACGGCCTCGTAGAGATGCTGGGGCACGCCTTGCAGAGCGGCGAGGATGATGAGCATGGCGGCGCCGGCGGTTGCGATGGCTTTGAGCGCCAGGGAAGGCAGCGCCCAGGCGGTATCAAAGAGCCAGTTCGGTCCCTCGATCCCAACCAAGCCGAGCGCGGCGTTGATAGGCCCGTTCTTGGCGAGGATGGTCGTCCACAGCAGCGCGAGGCCGACACCGCCGATCACGCTGGGCATGTAGAAGGAGGTGCGGAAGAAGGGGATGCCGCGCACGCTCTGATTGAGCAGGATGGCGACGAGGACGCTGATGGCCGTGCCGGCTGGGACAGTGAGGAGGACATAGGTAAAGGTGACGCGCAGGGCGTCGGCGACCCTTTCGTCCTCGAAGAGCATGCGCTGGATGTTTTCAAAGCCGATGAACTGCGCCTCGCCGATCAGCTGGTAGCGGGTAAAGCTGAGGACGAAGGAGGCGATGAAGGGGTAGACCATCAGGAAGCTGAAGCTGACCAGCCAGGGGGAGATGAAGGCCCAGCCGACGATGTGCGGCCTCAGCCTGGCCCAATTGATATTCGGCGCAACTGTCCTGGGGGTCTGCATCGGCGATCCAGGAGGATAGAGCGTGGTGAATAGTGAGCAGTGGATAGCGGCGCGCGTTATTGCGAGCCACTATCCACTGTTGTGCGGAAGGTATCAGGCGTGTGCGGCCAGGATTTCGTCGGTCTTCTGGTCGACGATGGCGACCTGTTCTTCGACGCTTACCTCGCAGCGCAGCACGTCGCCCCAGAGGATCTTGATCTCGCCGAACCATTCGAGGACGCCGGGGAGCTGCGGCGTGAAGATGAAGTTGTCGAGGGCATCGAGATAGGCCTCGACTGCTTCGGGGCCGCCCCACGTGGCCTGGTAGTCTGCGTCTTCCCAGACGCCGGCGTTGACCGGTTCGGCCGTACCGGAGAGGGCGATGTTCTTCTGGTTCTCGAAGTTGGCGAGGTAGGTAATGAACTCGAAGGCTTCGGCCGGGTGCTGGCTTTGCGTGGTGACGATGTGGAAGTGCATGGAGCCAAGGCCGGCGCTCTTGCCGGTGTTGGGCGAGCGGACCCAGGCGACCTGGGTGAGGTCGGCCTCGCTGCGACTTACCCAGTAGCCGGAGCCGCGAGAGGCGATGCCCTGGACGCCGGCAGCCCAAGGGTAGATGCCCAGAGCCTGACCCAGGCCCTGATAGTCGTCCACGTTCAACATGCAGCCGTCCTGGCAGATCATGTCGACGGCGAACTGCTGGCCTTCGATGAACTCAGGCGTGTTCCAGGAGCCTTTCTTGTTCTCGACATCGATGAGCTGACCGCCATTGGCAACACTCCAGTTGACCAGGCCATCCTGTTCGATATTGCCGACGCTGAAGTTGGAGCCGATGATGTCTTCGCCAAGGTCGTTGATGGCGCAGGCGGCCTCGCGGTAGTCGTGCCAGTCCCACCACTTGTCGCCGTTATGGTCGTGTTCCCAGGGCATGGGCACGCCGGCCTCTCTGAAGAGGTCCTTATTGATGCCCGTCATGACGATATTGAGCTGGAAGGGGACGGCCTTGACCTTGCCCGGCTCGTATCCGACATGATTGGGGATGCGGATCAACTCGCTGCCCTCCTTGCCGGGGAAGGGCGTGCCGCTGGCCTCGAAGTAGGGGGTGAGATCGGCGGCGATTTCATGGAACGCACTCAGCTGCAGATCGAAGAACAACATGATGTCGCCCCACTCACCAGCGGCGACGAGGATGGGCATGCGGCGGTCGAAGTCGGCGACGGGTTCGAAGATGATGCCGATATCGGGGTTCTGTTCGGCCCAATTGTCGAGAAAGCCGTTCATCAGTTCACGGCGCACGCCGGAGCCCCACTTGTTGAGGAAGCGCAGGGCGACGCGTTCGGAGGTAGGGCCTGCAGAATCCATCGTGGTTGGCGCAACGGGGGCCACACATCCGGCCACGGCTGCGCCCGCTACGACGCTACCAGACACTTTGAGAAAATCACGTCTGCTTGACTTGCTGGTCATCGGTCATTCCCCCTTGGGTTGTGCATCGAGAGTACAGAAGTGTATTACTTTGCCTTAAATCCCTCCTTTCACGTTCCTGGCAGTGGCGGCGGACAGGTCATTTCGAAAGTGAGATTCCAAAGCCAATGAACCCCGGAAAATATAGCGCCTGTGAGAATCCTATTATAGAATACATTTCATGCTGTGCCACACAGCAAAAAATCATGATATTTGCCGACCCCTGGAGTACACCACCCATGCAATTTGGAATCTGTCTACCGATTGCCGACGCGGGCATCGCGCAAGCGGCCGGCTTCGATTTTGTGGAGCCGACGGTGCGGTCGCTATCGCCGCTGGACCCGGATTTCGACTCGATCCGGGCGCCATTCGACAGCGCGCCGCTGCCCACGCCGGTCTTCAACGTCTTTGTGCCCGCGGAGGTACCTGTGACCGGGCCGAATGTAAATTGGGAGCAGGTGGAGAGCTATCTGGAGGCCGCCATCGGCCGCGTGGCCGCGGTGGGCGGCGAGAAGATCGTCTTCGGCAGCGGCGGCGCGCGCAATGTGCCGGACGGATTCGACAAGGAGGAGGCGTTCATGCAGCTGGTGCGCTTTCTGCGGCTGGCGGGGAACGTAGCCGTGCGCAACGGCGTGACCATCGTCATCGAGCCGCTGAATTCGCGCGATTCGAACATTATCACCAGCGTCGCCGAAGGCATGGAGTTGGCGCGGGAGACCGCTCATCTGCGCGTGCGCCTGCTGGCCGATCTCTACCATATGATGGAGGACGAAGAACCGCTGGAAAACATCACCACCTGCGCCGCATGGATCGAGCACGTGCATGTCGCGGACACGCATCGCGTTGCGCCGGGTGAAGGCAGTTACCCGTATGAAGAGTTTTTCCGCCGTCTGCACAAGGGCGGCTACAGCGGACGCATTTCGATCGAGTGCCGTTGGGATGACCTGGCCGCACAGGCAGGCCCCGCCGGGGAGTACCTGCGCCGCATGTGGGAAGAGACGAAATGACACAGAACGAACTTGGTTTTGGCATCCTCGGCGCGGGGATGGTGGCGGAATATCATCTGAATGCGATCCAGGAATGCGCCGACCTGGGCGCGCGCCTGGTGGGCGTCGGCCACTACAACCCGGCCCGATACAAGGAGATTTCCGAGCGTTTCGGCGCGCCGGCCCGCGCGTATGACGAGCTGCTGGCGGACCCGGCGGTCGATGCGGTCTGCATCTGCACGCCGAGCGGTCAGCATGCGCAGCAGGCGATCGCGGCCGCATCGAGCGGCAAGCACGTGCTGGTGGAAAAGCCGATGGCGCTCTCGCTGGCCGATGCCGACGCGATGATTGCGGCCTGCCGCGAGAACGGTGTGCAGCTGGGCGTATGTCTGCAGCGCCGGGCGGAGCCGCTGTTCCGCCGCGTCCACGACGCCATCCACGGCGGCGACCTAGGCGAAATCACGCTGGGCGTGGTGACGATGCCTTATTTCCGCGATGAGCCCTACTACGCCCAGGCAGAATGGCGGGGCACGTGGGAGATGGACGGCGGCGGCGTGCTGATGAACCAGGGCATTCACATTGTCGATCTGCTGCTCTGGTTCCTGGGCGACCCGGTGGAGGTGCATGCGTTCGCCGATTCGCGGCATCGTTCGGTGGAGATCGAGGACACGGCGGGCGCGGTGCTGCGCTTTGGCAACGGCGCGGTGGCGACGATCACGGCGACGGTGGCCTCGGAACCGGGATTCCCGCACAGGTTGGAGGTGTACGGGACGAACGGCGGCATCCAGATCGAGGGGGAGTCGGTGCTGCGCTGGGGACTGGCCGACGAGAGCAAAGAGACGGTTGAGCCGTGGCCGGTGGCGACGGAGCAGGTGGATCCGGGCATGGCGGGCGACCCGCGCGGCATTTCGACCAGCGGCCATATCGCCATTCTCAAGGACTTCATCGCCGGCATCGGCCGCGGGGAGGACCCGGTGATTGACGGGAGTGAGGGGAGGCGGAGTTTGGCGGCGATTTTGGCGGTGTATGAGGACAGTTTTTAGTAGGCAGTTTTTAGTTTTTAGTGAACACCTTGGGACCGGCGTGGGGTGATAGGAAGAACGCGCGGGGGTCTTGCACAGGTCGCTGGGGCACTCGGTGGATTGTCGGCGTATAGGCGGCGAGGCATGTTTTTGGGGGGGGCGTTGCGGGGGCGGAGCCCCCGCACAAGGGAGGCCGCTTGCGGCCGACCGCCCAGAACTGCAGTGGTCGGTGGTCAGAGGCGGCGTGCACCGTTTGTGGCCGGTCACGAACTGACGATGGTTGAGTATTCACAGATCGACGAGATGGATGGCCTCATTTGGAGAGATATGGAGATATGACAACTGCATCCTTTACTATCAGCGCTTTTGGCGATGAGATCGCGGACGACTTGGAGACACAGCTGCAGACGCTCAATGAGCTGAAGATTTCCTGCCTGGAGCTGCGGGCGGCGTGGGGGGAGAACGTGCTCTACATGTCGGATGAGCGGGTCGCGAAGGTGCGGACGATGTGCGATGCGCACGGTGTGACGATCAGCGCGATCGGCAGCCCGGTCGGGAAGAGCCCGATCGAGGAGCCGGTCGAGACGGAGGTGCAGAATCTGCGCCGTCTGAGCGAGATCGCCCGCCAGCTGGGCACCAGCAATATTCGCATCTTTTCGTTTCACCCGCCCGAGGGCAGCGACGATTACGACAGCTACGTGGAGACAGCCATCGACCGGCTGCGGCGTCTGACGGAGGTCGCCGCGGCGGAGGGCGTCACCCTGCTGCTGGAGAACGAGAAGGGCATCGTCGGCGATACGCTGGAGCGCTGCGTGAAGCTGGTCGACGCCATCGACAGCCCACGTCTGGTGTTTCTCTGGGACCCGGCCAACTTCGTGCAGGTGGGCGAGGCGCGGATCACGGAGCGGGGCTGGCCTGTGATCGGCGGCCGGGTGGGCTACGTGCATATCAAGGACTGCAAGCTGGAGGGCGGCGTGAAGGCCGCGGGGGAAGGCGATGGGCAAATCCCCGAGCTGCTGGACCGGCTCATCAGCAGCGGGTACCAGGGGATGCTGGCGCTGGAGCCGCACCTGGCGATCGCCGCGCACAGCAGCGGATTCAGCGGCCCGGACGGCATGGCGTACGCGGTGGAGTCGCTGCGGAAGGTGATGGATGCCGCAGGGGCTGTGGAGAACTGAGATTGAACTTAGCCTGTATTGACGGTGATATGGAAGAGCTTTCCGCCGGAATGTAATCAATGTAAACGAGCTTGGGAGACCCAAACCCGATGATTGACCTTGATAATCTGCAATCCAAGTGTGAAAGGACCGTCGACTTCGCGGCCGGGCAGCTGCGCAACCTGGTGGAGGCGCACCCGGACCATTTCCCGATGTACACGCAGAACGGGAAGTGGATGCACAGCGGCGAGGCGTGGACGAACTGGTGCGAAGGCTTCCTCGGCGGACAGCTGTGGCTGGTCTACCAGGCCACCGGCGACGAGTATTTTCGCGAGAAGGCCGAGCATTACTCGCGCCTGCTGGAGCACCGCAAGACGGACCGCAACGTCCACGATCTCGGCTTTCTGTTCTTCTCGACCTGGAAACGCTGGTACGACATTACGGGCGAGGAGGACAAGAACACGGTTGTGATCGAGGCCGGTCAGACGCTGGCCAAGCGGTTCAAGGAGAAGGGCGAATACCTACGCTCCTTTGTCTCCGACGAGAGCCTCTTCATCGACATTATGATGAACGTGCCGATCATCTTTTACGCGGCGCAGGAGACCGATGACGAAGAGCTGTGGGAGACGGCCTATCGCCACTGCCTGACCACGCGGCGCTACCTGGTGCGGGGCGACGGCAGCACGTCGCACGAGGGGATCTTCGACCTGGAGACGGGCGAGTTCCTGCGCCAGACGACGCACCAGGGCTGGCGCGACGACTCCTCGTGGGCGCGGGGGCTGGGCTGGTCGCTCTACGGCTTCGGCACGGTGTACGGGCTGACGGGGGATGCCCGCTTCCTCAAGACCTGCCAGGACAACGCCTGGTTCTACATGGAAAACACGCCGGACCACGGTGTGCCGCAAAACGACTGGATGGAGGCGGAGCCGCAGAACCCGCACGAAAGCTCGGCCGCGGCCATCGCGGCAAGCGGGCTAATCCAGCTTTCGCAGCTGGTCGGCGATCCGACGCTGGGCAAGCAGTATAACGACTACGCGCTGCAGATCGTGGATACGCTGACCGAGCCGGAGTTTGTGGCCTTCGACGATGAGGGCTGGGAAGGCGTGCTCAAGCAGGGCATGTACCACGAACGGCTGGGGCTGGGCGTGAATGAGAGCGTGATGTGGGGGGACTACTTCTTTTTGGAGGCGGTGTGTAAAGTGCTGGGCGTGGAGTAGGGCAGTTTCTAGTTTTTAGTAGTTAGTTTTTAGTGACGGCATTGGTGGGCGGCTGTTCTTTGTGGGCTGGAAACTGTGGCGTGGGAGGGTGGTGCGATGGGCAAAGTGGCATTGGTGACCGGGGCTGGTCGGGGGATCGGGCGCGGTATCGCGCTGGCGCTGGCGGAGAGAGGGTGGTCGCTGGTTATCAACTATCGGGGTAATGCGGCGACGGCCAATGAGACCGCTGGGATGGTCCGAGAGGCGGGGGGCGATGCGCTGGTGGTGCAGGCTGATATCGGCTCTGCTGAGGACCGGGCGCGGCTGGTGCAGGCGGCGCTGGACGAGTTCGGCCGCATCGATCTGCTGGTGAACAACGCCGGCATGGGGCCGCGTACGCGAATGGACATTCTGGAGACGACGGAAGAGTCGTACGACGAGGTGATGAACGTCAATCTGAAAGGGCCGTTTTTTCTCAGCCAGCTGGTGGCGCGGACGATGCTGGAGCAGCTGGAATCCGGGCCGGCAGAGGACGCTGGCGGCGGGCCGCAGATCATCAATATCGGTTCGATCAGCGCTTACACGAGCAGCCCGGCGCGCGGTGAATACTGCATCTCCAAGGCCGGTGTCGGCATGATGACGCTGCTGTTCGCGGACCGGCTGGCGGAGAGCGGCATCAACGTCGTCGAGGTGCGGCCCGGGATCGTCGAGACTGATATGACGAGCACGGTGAAGGAGAAGTACGACAAGCTGATCGGCGACGGGCTGACGCCGATACGCCGTTGGGGGCAGCCGGAGGACGTGGGCAAAGCGGTGGCGGCGCTGGCGGAGGGGCTGTTTCCTTTCTCGACCGGCGCGGTGCTGGATGTTGACGGCGGTTTTCATATGCACCGGCTGTGAGACGGCAGTGGCCAGCAGACAGGGGAGACTGTAACGTATGAAACTGATTGTCTTCAGTAAGATGCTCCAGGAGAAGAGTATTGTCGAGCTGATCGAGCTGGCGCAGAAGCACGGCTACGACGGCTATGACCTGGCGGTGCGGCCCGGTCATCCGGTCAACCCGGATAACGCGGCCGAGGCGCTGCCGCAGGCGCAGGCGCAGATGGAGCAGGCCGGGCTGCAGATCGGCATGGTCACGGGCAACTTCGATCTGCTGACGGCCGACCATCCATTGGCGGAGCCGTTGCTGGCGGCGATGGACAGCGCGGACGTGCGGCTGCTGAAGCTGGGCTATTTCAGGTTCGAGCCGCAGACGATGGACTACTGGGAGCAGGTGGAGAATGTGCGGCGGGCCTTTGCGGCCTGGGAAAGACTGGCCAGCATTTACAAC
The DNA here is from genome assembly GCA_011523365.1 of Caldilineaceae bacterium. Taxonomy (GTDB): domain Bacteria; phylum Chloroflexota; class Anaerolineae; order Caldilineales; family Caldilineaceae; genus Bin5. The sequence goes on along the minus strand of WTGY01000051.1, from coordinate 38,795 downwards.
GTCAAGATCTGCTATCATACGCACTCCGCTTACTGCATGGGGCTCAACGCGGCGGCGCTGATGCACCTGCTGCGCGACTTTGATCCCGCCTATTTGGGCGCGTATCTCGATCCGGGTCACTTCGCGGTGGACGGTGAACCATTTGACTTTGGCCTGGCGATGGCACGGGAGCATCTGAGTATCCTCTCCCTGAAGGATGTCCTCATCGAGCGTGTTGAGAGGAACGGCCACGGTGCGGCCAAACCGCGCTGGGTGGACGCTGGCGATGGAATCGTTGATTGGACGGCGGTATTCGGTGAGTTGCGCCGGATCGGGTATGACGGTTTCCTGTCGATTCACTGCGAGTATGACATTGACGAAGGCGCGGACTGGTTCGAGACCTTCGTGCGCGAGGTGGCTTTCTTCCGCAAGATGAGAGAGAAGGGCGAGGAGTGAGGGAAGAGGAGTGAGGAGTGAGAGCGTCTGCCGCCCCTCGCGGGTTGAGTATGGAGGCTCAAGCGAATGATAAAGAGTCTTAGCGTTAAGGGCCTGAACAACCGAATCGATGCCGACCTGGAGTTCAATGAAGACCTGAACATCATTACGGGCAAGAATGGGTCGGGAAAGACGACGCTGCTAAAGCTGCTCTGGTATCTGATCAGCGGAAATCTTGCGCGCATAATCTCTGAAATTCCGTTTCAGAGCGTTTCAATCACAACTGATTCATTTGATCTGTGGGTATTGAAATTAGAAGATGACCAAATTAAACTCTTCTCAACATTTGCTGGGGAACAACAGTCAATTGAAACTGGGAATGTAGGACAGTTGGATGACAAACTGAAGGAGCTTAGCGATCGCATCGCGCACACAACAGAGAGGAGTTTTTTCTTTCCTACATTCAGAAGAATTGAAGGAGGCTTTTCCGGGAGAGATTCTCGAGCCGGTGCTCAATTCTCTTCTTTTGGTGACATAGAAATAGTTTACCCAGGTCGGCCCATAGGGAGGTTTGCGGATAGAGCAACGGAACGACTTCAAGAAGCGATGTCACAACTTTCAACTGGTTTATCAGTCGATGACCACAAGTTTATCGCTTCAATTTCAACGCGTGATATTGTGGCACTCTTGCGAGCGAAACACGCCGATATTTCAGACGAAACCGATAAACTTTATGTTCAGTTATCAAAGGATATTACACGAAAAATTTCAGAAACAAAGGGGCGTGAGGCTGCGAATTCCGTATTGGATGACATCCAAGATCGTGTTGAGCAGGTTACTCAGAAGCGCGAAGCGTTATTCAGACCGATTTCAGTCTTGTCGGAACGAATCAAGGATTTTTTTCAGGACAAGGGCATTCAGGTCACCCAAAGTATTACTCTTGGAGAAGCTGAGGAGGCGATCGCATCTGACAAACTGTCTGCTGGAGAAAAACAGATGCTGAGTTTTTTGTGCTACAACACCTTTAGCGAAGCCGTCGCCATCTTCATTGATGAGCCGGAGTTAAGCCTGCACGTCGACTGGCAGAGGCTGTTACTCCCTACACTACTAGAGCAGGAAACGGACAATCAGTTCTTCATTGCCACACATTCACCCTTTATCTACTCCAAGTATCCTGACAAGGAAATCCTGTTGGGCGACGATCGGGGGGACAACTGATGCCGTTACCATACCCAACGGAAGATGAATTGGTCAACACGCTTCGTCGATCCAGTTTGCCAACAGTGCTTGTTGAAGGCAAAGAGGACATGCCCATTTTTCGCTGGGTAGAGGAGCGCCTCGGCAGCCGCAAAGCAAGTGTGCAGGCTGCTGGTGACAAAAACAAACTACTATCTGTTTTCAATCGAAGGCGAGAATTCCCCGATTTGCCGGTTGCCTTTGTCGCCGATAAGGATATGTGGCTGTTCTCAGGGATTCCTTCAGGCTACAACCATGTAATCTGGACAGAAGGGTACAGCATAGAAAATGACCTGTACGTAGACGCTGAATTGGAAGAGTTGCTGGATCCCAAGGAAACGCTGGAACATCAACAGTTGTTAGATACCATTGCCGAATGGTTTGCATTTGAAGTTGAAGAGTATCTTGCGTGTAAATATTTTAGAATCGCTCATCACTGCAACCGAGTTGTCCCCTGTGGACAAACCCAGATGGACGAATCTTTTCGCAGAGCCCGTGGCTTTCGTTCACCTAGTAGGGAGATCCATCGGCAGGTCAGAGAAGCGTATCAACTTCAACTGAGAGGAAAGCTGTTGTTCCAAATGTTGATTCGCTACCTTAGCGCACCTGACCGGCAACGAAAGTATAGTTATAGTGACCTATACGACAAAGCATTTGGGATGACTCCTCCTCATCCTTTGAGAGATCGATTGGTAGAAAGAATCGAAAAAACGATTGCGGAACAGAAAGTCGCTATACAAAACGTCAGAGAATCGCAGTAGACAGCGAAAATATAACAAGCTGAAAGGAACACACACCCTTGCCATATCCCTACCCTCTTGTATTCAGCACACTTGGCTCGCCGGGCTGGTCGTTGGAACGTGCGGCGGAGCAGGCGGTCGCTGACGGTTACGCCGGGCTGGAAGTGCGCATCCTGGACGGCCAGGTAATTCCGCCGGACCTGCCGGATGAGCGCCGCGCGGCTATTCGCAGCCTGATGAAGGAGCACGGGCTGGTTATCGCCGGCATTGGCGCGTCCACGCGCTTCTCTTCGCCGGACGCGGACGACCGCGCCAAGCATCTGGCCGACCTGCGCGGCTATCTGGCGCTGGCCAGCGACCTGGAGGCGCCGATCGTGCGCACTTTCGGCGGCGGGCCGTCCGAGGGCCAGACGATGGATGACGTGATCGATCTGGTTGCCGCCAACCTGGCGGAGGCCGCGCCGGACGCTGAACGGCACGGCGTTACAATCTGCCTGGAAACCCATGACGCTTTCTGCCGCGGGCAGGAGGTGGCGGGCGTGCTGGACCAGGTGGATTCGCCGTGGGTCAAAGCGGTCTGGGACGTGCATCATCCCTTCCGCATGGGTGAATCGACCGAGGATACGTGGAACTACATCGGTGCGCGCCTGGCGCATGTCCACATGAAGGACGCTCTGCGCCGGGAGGACGGCAGTTGGGAGTTGAAGCTGATGGGCGAGGGCGAGGTCCCCTGCCGGGAGATCCTCCACCTGCTGGCGGCGAAGGGCTACGACGGCTATATCTGCGCCGAGTGGGAGAAGGCGTGGCACCCTGAGGTCGAGGAGCCGGAGATCGCCATTCCACAGCATGCGCGGGTTCTGCGTGAGTGGATGGCGGGGTGAGACTTCAGTTTTTAGTTTTCAGTTTCTAGTTTTTAGTGACGGCGTCTCTTGGAGTTGGGTGCGGGTTGGGACGGCCGGAGTCGAGGGTAGGGAATGGCGGGGTGAGTGGGGTTGCGATGGGTAGGGAGAAGCCGAAGGGGCTGTACCTTCTGGGGGAGAGCGCGTTTGCCCGCATTTACGGGGAAGACACGCGGCGGGATATTGAGGCGGAAGTGGAGATTGTCGGGCCGTTGCAGACGCCGGAGTCGATCGCGGGGGACGCTTCGGCGCTGGCGGATGTCTCGCTGATCTTTTCCGGCTGGGGCATGGCGCGCGTGGACGAAGCCTTTCTCGACGCAGCGCCCAATCTGGAGGCGATCTTCTACGCCGCCGGGACGGTCCGTTACTTTGTGACCGATGCGCTGTGGGAGCGGGGCGTGCGCCTGACCAGCGGCTATGGCGCAAATGCCGAATTTGTGGCGCCGTACACGCTGGCGCAGATCATTCTCAGCCTGAAACGTGTCTGGCATTTCGCCAACAAGCTGCGCCAAGAGGGGACCTACAGATCGTTTGATAAAGAGCCGCTGCCGGGACTTTACACCGGCGTCGTCGGCCTGATCTCGCTGGGGCAGGTCGGGCTCCGGGTTGCGCGCCTGCTGCAGGAGACGCTGCCGGCCGTGCGCGTTCTGGCTTACGACCCGTTTCTGACACCGGTTTTGGCCGCGGAGCTGGGCGTGGAGCCGGTCGGGCTGGAGGAGTTGTTTCGCAGCTGTGACGTGGTCTCGCTGCATACGCCGTGGCTGCCGGAGACGGTCGGCATGATCACGGGCGCGCACCTGGCCTCGATGAAAGAGGGCGCTACTTTTGTCAACACTGCGCGCGGGGCGGTCGTGAACGAGCCGGAGATGATCGCGGTGCTGCAGCAGCGGCCGGATTTGTATGCTTTGCTGGATGTCACCCACCCGGAACCGCCGGCGGCGGGGTCGCCTCTTTACAGCCTGCCCAACGTACTTCTCACCCCCCATATCGCCGGCGCACACAACACCGAATGCCTGCTGATGGGCCGCACGATGGTGACCGAGCTGGTCTGTTACCTGGCGGGTGAACGCATGGAGTACGAGGTCACGCAGGAGATGCTGCCGCTGCTGGCCTGATGCGGACCATCTTCTGGTTGCTCGGGCATCCTGCGCGCGCAGTCTCCGTCCCCGACAGGATCACCTATGTTTTTGCCCGGACTCGTCTCTATAACTTTTCGCCAACTCTCTGTGGAGGAGATCATCGCCCTGGTGACGCAGGCCGGCCTGGCCGCGGTTGAATGGGGTGGGGATATCCACGTTCCGCACGGGGACGAGGCGCGGGCGCAGACGGTCGCCCGCATGGGCGCTGACGCCGGTCTGGACGCGGCGGCCTATGGCTCCTACTACCGCGTCGGCCACCCTGAAACCGGCCCGTTCGAAGCGGTGCTGGTCTCGGCGGTTGCGCTGGGCGCGCCGCAGATTCGCGTATGGCCCGGAAACCAGGGCAGCGACGAGGCGGACGAGGCCTACTTTCAGACGGTGGTGGAGGACAGCCGCCGCATCGCCGACCTGGCCCAGGCCGAGGAGATTGGCGTCGTCTACGAGTTCCACGGCAATACACTCACCGACACGAATGCGGCGGCCTTGCGTCTCCTGCAGAGTGTAGACCATGCCAATGTGCGCTCGCTGTGGCAGCCGCCTCGCTTCGCCGCGCGCGCCGACAACCTCGCCGGAATAGAGATGGTGTGGCCCTGGCTGGAACATCTGCATGTCTTCCACTGGCATCAGCAGACGGGTGAGCGCCGTCCCCTGGCAGAGGGCGAGGAGTTGTGGCGGGACTATCTGGCGCAGGCGGGGGACCCCGAGCGCACGCGCTACGCGCTGCTGGAGTTCGTGGAGGATGACGCGCCGGAGGCTTTCCTGCGCGATGCGGCGACGCTCCTGCAATGGCTCGGCGACTATCCTGGTACGAGCGACTGACTGCTTCTCTCTGACCGCGACCCATGGCCCACGTCCGCCAGCAAACCCTTACGGACCCGGATGGTTCTGACGCTGTTCTCGCGCTCACAGTTCGTCCCTGGGCGCCGGCCGCGTTCAGTCAGCACGTGCGCCTGGTGCTGGGGGATGCTGAGTGTGCAGCGACTGACGCGGTCTGGGTGGAGATCAGCTATGGGCTTGAGGGCGCGCCGCTGACCTATCTGCGTCACATTCTGCAGGTTGACGGTTGGCGCTTAGCCGAAGGCATCGAACAGCTGCTCAGCGGCGAGACCCCTTACGCTACCTGGCGCAGCGGTTGCCCGCCGGCGTTGCTGATGGCGCGTGCCGGGGACGCCGACGCGCAGGGCAACCCGACTTATCAGCTGACTCTGCAGTTGACCGTCAGCGGGCTGACTGACGGCGGGCCACGGGACGGTTCAGCCATCACTTTTGCCCTAGACCGGATCGGTGGGGAGGCGCTTCTGCGTTTCGGCGAGGTGTTCGACCAGGAGCTGCGGCAGGCGCTGGAATACTGGGGGGCCGACAGTGCTCTGACCAGCGCAACGGCGTCGCCCGGTCAGGAGGTGAACAGTTTCAGCAGTCGCGTCAACGCGGCGGCCTATGATGCGCTCGGCAGCGACTACAGCCATGACTATCTGGCCGAACCGTTTTTCCGGGAGGCGTTTGAGGGCTGGTTGGGGTTGCTGCCCGCCGGTGGCCGGGTACTGGAGGTCGGCTGCGGGCACGGGAGGCCGATTGCGGCGGCGCTGGCGGGCGCGGGGCAGTGCGTGACGGGCATCGATCCGTCGGCGCGGATGATCGCCGAGGCCCGGCAGGCTGTGCCGGGACAGGATTTTCGTCAACTGGCACTGGTGGAGTTGGAGGAAACGGACGCTTTCGACGGGGCCTGTTGCTTCTTTTCGCTGCTGTGTATGGACCCGATCGAACTGCGGATGGGTTTGGCGCGGCTGCACAGGGCGCTGAAAGCGGGTGCGCCGCTGCTGATCGTCTCCGGCGTGCCGGACCTGTTTACGCGTACGTCGCCGCTGCGCAGCGTACAGGGGCGGACCACGTGGGAGTGGCCGCACGATCATGAGGACATGGCCGCCGTTCTGACGGCAGGCGGGCAGTGGGAGGTCGAAGCGCAGGCGCTACGATTTTACGATACGGATACGCTCAAGCAGATCGAGGCGACTTCGCTGGACCAGTTGGCGGTTGATGACCGTTATTTGCCCGGCGCGGAGGTGGCCGATCCGCTGGAATTTGCGACGGGGAAGCGGATTGTTAAGGGGGTATATGCGCTTGTTGCGCGTCGGGCAGCGTCAAGTTCAGGCTAGTGGCCGCGGAATAGCCGGAGCGTCAGAGAGATGACTTGGCAGCCTTTTGCCAAAAACCTACCTTTATGTAACACCCCTTGACTACAAACTAGCTTTCCCTCAGCCCGCATCCACGCCGAACGAACCCCGGACCGCGATTTTGAAGGCTGTCTTGCCGTCGAGCTCGTAGCCGCCGTCGAGGGCGTCGAAGCCTTCGGCGACGCGCTCGAGGGGGAGGACGTGGCTGATGACGGCGCTGAAGTCGACATCGCTGCTCTGCAGGACCGCGACAGCGCGCGTGAAGTGGTGGTAGCGGCTGCCCCAGACGCCTTCGAGGCGCAGATTGGGGCGCAGGAAGTGCCGGTGCGGGTTGACCTCGATCGTGCCGACGTCGACGAAGTGGCCGACCTCGACGAAGACGCCGTCTTCTTTGACAAGCTCCAGCCCTTCGGGGAAGGCCGGGAGGAAGCCAGCGGCCTCGATGACCACGTCGGCGCCGGCGCGGCCCGGCGTCATCCCAAGCGCCATCTCGCGGCGCTCATCGGCGTCGGGGACGGCCATGATGTCGAGCGTCTCGTGCGCGCCGAGTTTGCGGGCGAGCTCCAGGCGGCCGGCAGGGCCGCCGATGACGATCAGGCGGCCTGCGCCGCTGATCCTGGCCGCGATCAGGCACATCATGCCGATGGGTCCGGCCCCCTGCACGATGACGGTGTCGCCGATCTTGACGTCGCCGCGCAGCGCGCTATGGACGCCGACCGTAAACGGTTCGGCGAGGACGCCCACCTGCGGCGGCGCATCCAACTTGATCATGCAGGACTCGGGGTCGGAGAGGTAGATGTAGTCGGCGAAACCGCCGCTGAAAGGCTCGTCGGCGGTGCGGTAGCCGTAGATCATGCCGCTGTTGCGGGGATGAAAAACGACCCGGTCGCCCTCTCTGACCGGGGTGCCGTTGAAGTCGGTGGTCATGCCTCTGCCCAGGGCTTCGATGATGCCTACGTTTTCGTGGCCCAGCATCGTTGCCGGCTCGATCCCCTTCTGCCAGTTGTGAATATCGGTGCCGCAGATACCGCATAGCTCCTGCCGCAGCAGAACCGTGCCCGGCGCGGGGTCGGGTACAGTGTATTCGCCCATGCTGAACTGTTGTCCTTCTGTGGAAACTGCCAGTCCTACCCGTGTCATCGTTATCTCCTTAAGAGTTCAATCTGTATTCAGCGCAAGGACTCGCGGCCGGGCAATTCGGGCCAAACTCGCTACCATTGACCGCAGCGGGAACGAGACGTGGAAACTGATGCGCAATCACGCGGCCGCGTTCCGGAGGTCTGCGTGAAAAGACGCTCAGGAGGCTCCAAACGCGCCGCGCACCGCTATCTTGAAAGCCGTCTTCCCGTCCAGCATATAACCGCTGTCGAGCGCGTCAAAGCCTTCCTGCACCCGCTCCAGAGGCAGGATGTGGCTGATCACGGCCGCGAAGTCGATGCCGCTGCTTTCCATGACCGCTACGGCGCGCACGAAGTGATTGAATTGGCTGCCACGAACGCCTTCCAGCCGCAGATTGGGGCGCAGAAAGTGCCGGTGCGGGTTTACTTCGATCGTGCCGACATCCACGTAATGGCCGACCTCGACAAAGACGCCGTCCTCTTTTACCAGCTCCAGTCCTTCGGGGAAGGCCGGCAGAAAGCCGGCGGCCTCCATCACCACTTCGGCGCCGGCACGGCCCGGCGTCATTTTCAACGCCATCTCCCTGCGCTCATTGGCGTCGGGCACGGCCATGATGTCGATTGTCTCGTGTGCGCCCAGCTTGCGGGCAAGCTGCAGGCGGCCGGCGGGACCGCCGATGACGATCAGGCGGCCTGCGCCGCTGATCCTGGCCGCGATCAGGCACATCATGCCGATGGGGCCGGCGCCCTGCACGATGACCGTGTCGCCGATTTTGACTCCGCCGCGCAACGCGGCATGCACGCCGATCGTAAACGGCTCGGCAAAAACGCCCACCTGCGGCGGCGCCTCCGACCTGATGATGCACGACGCCGGGTCGGACAGGTAGATGTAGTCGGCGAAGCCGCCGCTGAAGGGCTCGCCTGCGCCGCCGTGCCCGGAAGCCATGACAGTGTTGCGGGGATGGAAAACGACTCGGTCTCCCTCTCTGATGGGGGTGCCGTTATAGTCGGTGGTCACGCCTTTGCCGAGGGCCTCGATCACGCCGACGTTTTCGTGTCCCAGCATCGTTGCCCGCTTGATCCCCTTCTGCCAGTTGTGAAGGTCTGTGCCGCAGATGCCGCCCAACTCTTGCCGCAGCAGAACCGTGCCCGGCGCGGGGTCGGGCACAGTGTATTCGCCGATGCTGAACTCTTGGCCAACGGTGACAACTGCCTGCCCTGTCCTTGTCATTGAGGACTCCTGTGCGTTTCAGGCACTCAGGGAGATGAGCTGCGGCTGGGCTACCCGCGTCAGCTCTTCGACCGTCAGCTCCAGCATTGTTCTGTCGTCGCCGCCGCCGGCATAGACGAACCCGGGGTCCAGGTCCGCGATCGAACTGTCGAGCAGCACCTGCACCGCCGAGCTATGTCCGAACGGGGGGACGCCGCCGGCCGGGTATCCGAGCATCTGAAGCACGACATCGGGCGAGGCCAGCTTGATGCGCTTGATGCCCACGCCGTGCAGGTCTGCCAGCGGGCGCTTCTCGACGCGGCGCTCGCCGTGGCTGATGACGACGAACGGGGCCGGCGGAGCCTGCCGGTCGCCCGGTTTTTGGGCCAGGAACAGGAGCGTCTTGAGGATGCGGTCGGGCTCGACGCCGAGGGCTGCGGCGGCGGCGGGCACGGTGGGCGTGTCGCCGATTTCACGCAGGAGTTGGGCTTCGATCCCGTTCTCGTCGATGAAACGTTGCAGGTCGTCCGGTGTGCGCATGGGGTTTCCCGTCATCTTTGCAGTGCAGCGACTCGATGGTTGAAATGTACCAGTACACCAGGGGATACGCAAACGGATCAGGGCTAAATCGCCGGGTACATCTCAGATTTTGGGGTGGGACCAGTCTGGCGGGGAATCAGTGCCAGCGGTGCCTGGAACTGGTTACAGTCTTTGGGCGAGACGGAGTGCAGGCGCCTGGCCTGGCCGTACGGTGGCGTCCGTCAGTTGGGGAGGGTGCGAGGGCAGGCACTTATGGGGATCTGATGGGACTGGCGGGACGTGGTCGGGCTGGACACCTTCGATTAGGCACCTGTTACGAATATCGACACCCGGTCGATGAGGCATGGCCTGGTTTAGGGGGGGCGTTGCGGGGGCGGAGCCCCCGCACAAGGGAGGGCCGACTAGGCCCGACCGCCCAAAAAGGCGAGGAGAGAGCGAAGAGGAGTGAGGAGAGAGCTGCCGTTTCCTCTGCCTCAGAGTTGATCGCGGACTGGACTGTGCTCCGTTGCTACCCAGTGTTTAGGAAAGTTCGTCGCCATTTTGGGATGCACCCAAATGGCCCTATAAGTGGCGCGCGGCTTGCCGTTGTGATAGCATACTCGGCGACAGTCTCGATGGGCGTCGCGCCCCCCTAACGGCGTGCAAACCGGACCTGGAAATGCCAACCACCTCGATACACGGAACACCCGACTACGCCGAGCTGGATGCGCTGGGGTTGGACCCCTCCGAAGTCATCTACTTTTCGTCGAACATCAACCCGTACGGTCCGCCGGCGTCGGTTGTCGAAGCTGTTCAAGACGAGATCAGCCGCTCCTTCCTGGCGCGCTACCCGGACAGCCGCAGCCAGCGCCTGCGTGAAAAGATTGGCGCCTACCACGGCCTGCCGGCGGACGCGGTGCTGGTGGGGAATGGCACCGCCGACCTGATCTGGCTGCTGGCGCACGCTTATGGATTCCAGCGGCAGGCCGCGATTCTGTCGCCCACTTTCAGCGAGTACGCCGACGGCGTCATCATGGCGGGGGGGCATCCCATCCATCTTCCTCTGCCCGGCTGGCACCGTATCCGGCGGCGCAGCTATGCCCCGGGCGGCACGACGCTGGCGCAGACACGGCAAGCGTTGGAGACGTCCTCGCCCTGGCTGGTCTTCATCTGCAATCCGAACAACCCCACGGGCGAGTACCTGTCACCGGGCGAGATGCGCTATCTGTGGGAAGGCGCGCCCAATGCCCTGTGGGTGATCGATGAGGCTTATGCCGAATTTACCGAAGACCCATGGAGCGCGGCGCAGTGGGTTATGGCGGGAAGAAACGGCAACCCAGGTCGGGCGCGCGGGCCGGGGTGCGTGGTCCTGCGCTCGATGACGAAGGATTTCGCGCTGGGCGGGCTGCGACTCGGTTACCTGCTGGCGGCGCCGTCGATCGTTGAACGGTTGCAGGAGATGCAGCCGCCGTGGAGCGTGAACGGCGTTGCCCAGTTGGCCGGGCTGGCGGCGCTGGATGAGATGGACTGGCGCGAGGAGACGACGACGCGTTTGCGCAAGGATCTGCGGGCCCTGCAGGATGGTCTGCGAGCTTGCGGCTACGCGCCGCTGCCGACGACGGTCAGCTACTTCCTGCTGCCGGTTGGGGATGCCAAGTCGATACGCGACCGGCTGGTCGCAGAGCGGCTGTTTGTACGCGACTGCACCTCGTTCGGTTTGCCCGAGCATATCCGCATCGCGGCCAGGCCGCCGGATGAAAACGCCCGCCTCATCGAAGCCATGGCCCAGATTGATCATCTGCCGAGCCGAACGGTGGATTCACCCGTAGCGAGAAACCGCTGATGATTGGCCGCCGGCCAGCGCAGTCATGATTGAAGCCATCACTTTCGACTTCTGGGACACAATTGCGATCGACGATTCGGATGAGCCGAAGCGGGAGGCGCTGGGCCTGCCGAGCAAAGCCAAGGCGCGCGTCGAGTTGTTCGCCAGCCACGTGACCCAGAAGCATCCGGAGATCGCTTACGAGCAGGCGGTGCAGGCGTATCAGCACGCCAACGAGAGTTTCCAGCATGCCTGGCACGAGGAGCTGCATACGCCGGGCATCGCCGCGCGCATGTATGACGCATACGAATTTCTCGGTCTGCGGCCGGGGCCGGGACGGTTCTCCCGGCTCATGCGCGAGGTGGATGAGCTGGTGCGAGAGATCGAAACGATGGAGGTACGCATCCAACCGGACTTTACGCCGGGCGTGCATGCCGCCCTTGACGAGCTTTCGCTGCACTACAAGCTGGGCATCATCTCCGACACCATCCACACAACCGGCCGCGGGCTGCGCTATCTTCTGCAGCGGCAGGGTCTGCTGCGCTACTTCAACTACATGCTCTTTTCGGATGAAATCGGCGCATCGAAACCGGAGCCTGACGTCTTCCGGCAGGCCGCACGCGGTCTGGGCGCGGCGCCCTACCAGATTGTCCATATCGGCGATCGCGAGAGCAACGACGTCATCGGTCCCCTGTCGATCGGCATGAACGCCATCCTCTTCACCGGTGTCAAAGACCGCGGCAGCGACGAGACGCAGGCCAATGCCGTCTGTCGCACATACGCCGCGCTGCCCACGATCGTCCGACGCCTCTCGGCTACGATCAGGCCGCTCCAATTCGGTTAGGCATAGTGGAGCCTTCACTGCACCGGGCATACGAAGCACTGGCCGACCGCTTCGCCGCACACTTTCCCACGCAATTGCAAGGCCCCCGCACGGTCGGCCGCGAAGCGGAATTCCCTGTCGTCGATCAAAGCGGCCGCGCCGCCGATATTGACCGGCTGTGGCCCCTCCTTCTGGCGGAGGAGACGGGCGAGGGTTCTTCCCTCTCTCCTCTCAAGATCAAGCGGGATGCCGTCAACACCGACCTGATCGTCGGTCTCGACGGCGCCGCCTACAGCTACGCGCTCGAGGTGGGCAAGGGTACGATTGAGCTAAACGTTGGTCCTTACACCACCCTCTTTGAACTGGAAAGCGCCTTCCGCGCAGCTGTGGAGCGGCTGGTGCGAGCTGCAGCGAAGCTGGGCTGGCGCGTGCTGGGGTATGGCGTGCAGCCGCTGAGCCCGGCTACGCGGGACCTGCTGTCGCCCAAACAGCGCTATCACGCGCTCGCCGACATCATGGGCGACGACTGGATCTGGTACACCGTGACCGCCAGCGACCAGACCCACGTCGATGTCAGCCGCGATGAGGCGGTCAGCGTTCTCAATTTCGCCATCTTGATGGCGCCGGTGGTGGTCGCCCTGTGCGCCAATTCGCCGGTTGTTGCCGGCGCGCTGACCGGCGACTGCTCCGGGCGCGAAGGGCGTATGATCAGTGCTCTCTACGGCGAACGCCACGGCATGATCGCCCGCCCCTACGCCGACGTGACCGACTTCGTGGCCCGCCTGAGCCGGATGCCAGCCCTGCTGCACCGTGAAGGAGAACGCCTGCTGCCCGACGGGAGGCCCTTCGCCGAGGTATTGCGCGCCGATTTTGAAATGGGGGGAAATGGGGCCGAGACTCTCTCTCCCGGCTGTTTCGACGCTTTTTTGCTGCACGACCACTATATCTGGCACAGTGCCCGCCTGCGCACCGCCTACGGCACGGTCGAGCTGCGCCCGGCATGCCAGCAGCCGCCGCAGGAACTGATGGCCGCGACGGCGCTCTATCTGGGGTTGGTGGAGGGGCGCGAGCAGATTACTGACTATTTGCAGACCACGTTCGCGCCGGCTGGTGAGGAGAGAGGAAATCCCGATCCTATGTCGGCCTCCTGGTCGCGGTTAAGAGAGTATCACCACGAGGCAGTCCACGCCGGCCTGGCCGCGCCCGAGCCAGCGCCCGGCTTTCTGGCCGATATTCTCGGGCTGGTCGCGGCCGCTCTTGCCCGCCGCGGCTACGGCGAAGAGGGCATGCTCGCTCCCTTATGGCAGCGGCTGGAGCGGAAGGAGAACCCGGCGCAGCGCGTGCGGCGGGTCTTTGCGGAGGAGGGATTGGAGGGGCTGATCGAGTTTACTGATCTGGAGAGCTATTAAGACTCGTTGACGTTTGCATGAACCGGGATATGCAAAGGCAAGACCCGGAATATCCACGGGGGCACAGGGGGACACGGGGGCCCACAAGCAACCACCAGGGCACCCACAAGGGGTGCCCCTACGGTAGGGATGGCTGGTTGAGATGAAGTGTCAACGCCCGTAGAGATGTACCATCGGCCATCGGTCTCGGATCGATAAACTGAAATCGCCTACTATCATTGAGGAGAAGACCACTTGCGCACCGAATCAAACGACAACGCGGGGCATGCTCCGGGCCCTGTCGAGCCGATCCATCCAGGGGAGCATTTAACGGAGATGCTGCAGGAGTTGGGCATCACGCAGTACCGCCTGGCCAAGACCATAGGCGTTCCAGCGATACGTATCCATGAAATCGTGCATGGCCGCCGGTCGATTACCGCGGACTCTGCGCTGCGCATCGGAAAGGCCCTGGGGATGACGCCTGACTTCTGGCTGAACCTGCAGCGCATGTACGACCTGGACGTCGCCCGGACCAAGACTGACACCAGCGCCATCAAGCCTCTTGTCGAGGTATCTCGTTAGAGCAGTTTTCGCCCGACAGCCAAGCTATACAGGTCCTGCAGTCGCAATACTAAGAAAACTCAAGTACCGGCATGGCAATGGAGTTCGTGGATTTTGCCTGGTTATGAACCAGGAGACGAATCTTTTCCGTTGTGCCGCTGCTGAATGATTCTTCCCCGCAACGGGCACAAACCACAGCTGGAATCCTTTCTACGAGCACATATTGCCCATCGATCTGGAAGAGTTCGGTTACCAGTTCGTTCCGGCACTCTTGCGCATGACAGACCGTGCAAGTGAACACAGTTACCTCAACTCTCTGACGTCTCCGTAGTGTCTCCTGCTTTCCCTCTCACTACGTTACGAGCAGTCAGGAACCGACTAGCGCCCTCCGAACAGCTGACCAAAATCGACGTTGGCGCCGCCACTGGCACCCTTGCCGCCGACCTGGGGCATGTACTGGGCGATCTTCTGTGCCAGTTTATCCATGGGCATGGTCTGCAGGTAGGCCTTGCCCGGACCGCGCAGGGTCGCGAGGAAGAGGCCTTCGCCGCCGAGCAGGATGTTTTTGAAGCCGCGCACGATCTCGACGTCGAAGTCGACGGTTGGCTCGAACATGGCCACGTGGCCGGTGTCGACGCGCAGCAGCTCGCCCGCCTGCAGCTCCTTGACGAGGATCTCGCCGTCGAAGTTGACGAAGGCGCGGCCGGGGCCGGTCAGTCGCTGTAGTATGAAGCCCTCGCCGCCGAAGAGACCTGCGCCGAGCCGCTTGCGGAAGTGCATGTCCAGATCGACGCTTTTGTCGGCGCACATGAAGGCGTCCTTCTGCACAATGTACGACTGACCGTCGGCCAGATCAAGATTGAGGATCTTGCCGGGGAACTCCGCGGAAAAGGCGACCTCGCCCTCGCCCCGTTCGACGTAGTAGTCGACGACAAAGAGGGATTCGCCGGAGATGGCGCGTTTGAACATCTTCCCGAGACCACCGCCGGTATTGGTGTCCATCTCCACGTCCTGCGTCATCCAGCTCATGCCGCCGGAGGATGAGTAGATACGCTGGCCGGGGGTAAGTGTAACGGTGACGACCGGCAGAGTTGTGCCTTCAATACGATACTGCATAAATTTCACTCCTTAATCGAGCGGCCAAAGCACATGCAAAAGCTGAACGGTGGTCGCAGCCGTTTTAACGGACGCAGCCGTCAAATGTCCGGCCCTGGATATGGTGATAGACCGGCCCTTCGCCGTCCCTGGTGTACGTGGAACGCGACGACATGTAGGAGAGCGCGATGGCGCGGCGCCAGCGGGCGGAGCGGTTGGGCGCGGTGTAGTGGAGCAGGAGCGAGTGGAAGAAGAGACCGCCGCCCGCCTTCACCGGCGCCAGCTGCATGTCGGCTTCGTCATAGTACTCGGGATCGACGACGTAGTCGTCGGTCACGTCGATGTGGGGCTGCGGCCCCCACTTGTGGCTGCCGGGTATGACGGCCATGCAGCCGTTTTCTTCGGTGGCGTCGTCGAAGGCGAACCAGCAGGAGCAGAGATCCATGGGTTCGATCGGCCAGTAGGGTGAGTCCTGGTGCATGCCCTTGGCGGAACCGACTTCGGGCGGTTTCAAGAGGACGGCGTTGCGGAACATCTTGATGTCGGGGCCGATGATCTGTTCCAGTACGCTGATAATGTTGCGGTTGCTTCCCAGGGCGTTGAAGCGATCGTCGGACTCGACCAGGCCGTCGATTTTGCGGATGCCGTCGCCCGGCTCATCGACGTGCAGCTCGCCGCGCTGGACGCGCGGTTCGAGCTGTACGCTAATCCGCTCCTGCGAGCGGCCGCCGTGGGTATACTCGCGCATACGGGTGCGGAGCCCTTCGACTTCATCGGAATCGAGCAGTCCTTCAACGACCAGATAGCCGTTGCGGCGGTAGCTGTCGAGCTGCTCCTGGGTCAGTTTGATTGACATGTTGACTCCTTGGATCTGAATCAGGCCGGTTCCTTGGTCATTTCGCCTTTGTCGGCGGCCGCGGCGTTCATGGTGGCCGCGGCCTTGTCCTGCGCCATCTCGGCGACGCTCTTGGTGTGCAGACGCGCGGCGCCTTTCCAACCTTCGCGCAGCCGGGCGCGGGTATTGTTGCGTTCGGCCTCTTGCAGCCGGGCCTGCGCGGCGGGGACATGCTTCTGGTATTGGGGCAGCCAGCGCGCCTGGGCGACGAGCATCTCATCGGTCATCTGCCAGATCTCTTCGGGGTTGCAGACGGCCGCGGTGAGGGGGTCGTGCAGCATGGCCTGCTTGAGAAGGATGACATCGCCGCGGACGGCCGCTTCGACCGCCATGCGCTGGACCTGGACGCTGGCGGCGCAGGTGGCGGCGCAGGCGAGGGGCAGGTCGCCGACGACGGGCATGTTCATACCGTTTTTGTCGACGTAGCCGGGGATCTCGATGCAGCAGCCGTCGGGCAGGTTGGTGATATGGCCCTGGTTGATGATGTTGAAGTGGCCGCGGTAGGGGCGTCCCGTCTCCAGCCCTTCGATGATATAGGAGCCGTGTTCTTCGCTGCGCCGGTCGGGCGCGATGGTGGGCGGCTCCTGCTTCATCCAGTTGGGGAAGTCGGTCTCGAACCAGTTGCGGCCTTCGGTGCAGACGCGCAGGTAGCCGCCGGTCTCGCCGTTGATCCAGCGGGAGAGGTCGATCCAGTCGTTGATCTCATCGGGGCGTTTGCGGTACCAGGGCACGTATTCGCTGACGTGGCCGTTGGATTCGGTGGTGTAGTAGCCGAAGCGGCGGATCATGTCGATGCGCAGCTTTTCGGTGGTGGGATATTCGGGGTGGCCCTCGAACAGTTCCAGCATGCGCGGCACCATGTCGATGCCCCGCCATTGGACCTGAGTGTACCAGGTCTGGTGGTTGATGCCGGCGCAGATGATATCGACCTCATCGCGGTGCACCGATTCACCGGCCGCGATCAGGCCCTCCCGTTTGGCCCACTCCTCGATGCAGCGGGTGATCTGCCAGTGGCCGCCCTGCACACCGTGGCAGAGGCCGACCGTGCGCACGCCGCCATACTGGTTGCAGGCCCAGACGTTCATGGCCATCGGATTGGAATAGTTGAGGAAGAGGGCATCGGGCTTGGCCACGGCGCGGATGTCGGTGCAGACGTCGAGCAGGGCGGGGATGGTGCGCTGGCCGTACATGATGCCGCCGGCGCAGATGGTGTCGCCGACGCACTGGTCGATGCCGTATTTGAGGGGGATGTCGATATCGAGTTGGAAAGCGTCGAGCCCGCCCTGGCGCACGACCGAGATCACGTAGTCGGCGTCGGTGATGGCTTCGCGGCGGTCGGTTGTGGGCGTTATGGTGGCGGGCAGCCCGTTGGCGTCGATGTCCCGCTGCGCCAGCTGCATCACCATGTCGAGATTGCCGGCGTTGATGTCCATAAAGGCGAAGTGTGTGCCGGCCAGCTCGGGCACGGCGAGAATATCGTGCATCAGCTTGCGGGTGAAGCCGATCGAGCCGGCCCCGATCATTGCGATTTTTATCGGCATGAAATGGTTCTCCTTGTAGCCTTGCGCGGGGCCCGGCGCGTGGGTCGAGCTAAGGCATTGAAGGGTGCGGATTTCTTGCAGTGCGCTCTGCTATCAGTGCACTCCAATATACGACAATTGAAGGGCGCGGGTTGCTGACGGTGCGCTCAGTAATCAGTGCATTCCATTATACGACAATTGAAGGGAACCCCCACAGAGGAGAGGCGTCCTGACGAGGAGGTATTGTTCAATAGTCCGGGGCTTGGCGAAACGGGCGCAGAACGACGAGGAGCGGCCTTCGCTGCCCCTCGTCGGCGCGAATTGTCAGCGTGTAAAGAGGTTGCGGCGTATGTAGCGCCCGTCGTCGGAGGCGAGGAAGGCCAGCGCCTCGCCGACACCTTCGGGGTCTCCCAGGCGGGAGCGGGCGTCTTCGAGATCGAAGGCCTGGCCCTGGGCCTCTGCCGACTCGCGCATCTGCCGCAGTTTCAGTTCGGTCTCGATGCCACCGGGGCAGACGACGTTGACGCGGATGCCCTGGGGCGCCAAGTGGTTTTCGAGCGTCATACCCATGCCATTGACCGCGCCTTTGCTGGTGCCGTAGGCGATCGAAGAGCTGGCGCCGGTGACGCCGGCCCCTGAGCCGACCAGCAGGATCACCCCATTCTCGCTGGCTCTGAGAAGGGGATAGGCCTCCTGTACGCAGAGGAAGACGCCGCGCACGTTGACTGCGATCACGTCGTCGAAGACGTCGACGGGGAAGGCGTCGGGCATCAGATTGGGGCCCCGCAGAACGCCGGCGGAGCAGATGAGGACGTCGAGGCGGCCGTGGCGCTCCTTCACCTGGCCGAAGACCCGCTGCGCGTCCTCGCGGCAGCGCACGTCGAGCCTTTCATAGCGGGCCTTGTGGCCTTCGGCCTGCAGGGAGGCGGAGAGCGCCTCGCCGGTCTCGTCCTTGATATCGGTGATGATCACCTCAGCGCCGCGCTGCGCGCACAGCTGCGCGGCTGCGCCGCCGATGCCCTGGGCGCCGCCGGTGACGAGGATGATCTTGTCCTTTACGTTCGCCGCGGTCGATGTCATAGTCGGTTGCCTGTACAGGTTGTGAATGGATGGTGGTGTATCTGAAGAGGAAACGGGAGGAGAAGCCGGGAACTGACTTCCCCTTCCTGGATTTCCCGGTCCTCGCTAGTCCATGCTGAGGCTGGCGCTGCCGGGAGAATCGGCGTTGAACTCCATTGTAACAGAGCGGCCGCCGTCGCTGAAGATCACCTGGGTGTATTCGTCGGCGCTGGCCGGCTGGCCGGTGGGACGCCGGTAGTCGCCCAGCAGGAGCTCCCGGTAGGCCTTGTAATCTGCGACCGCGGCGCGGTAGCGTTCGAAATCGGCGGCAGGCGCCTCCCACAATCTCCCGCTGTAGCCGAAGCCGCCGGCGGCGTGGGAGAGGTAGTCGTAGGTGGTGAAGTCGTGGCGCTGCTGGCAGATGTTGGTGTTAGCATAGTTGCCGGGCAGGACTGTGTTCAGCCCGTGCTGCAGGGCGCGGATAATCGCGGAGTGGGTGGTGTGATCGTTCATCCAGAAGCTGTGGCCGCGGCGCACGGTGCCCAGCTCGATGCGATGGCCGCCGCTGGCGCACTGTTCGATGAAGAGCTCCGGGCAGGCGTCGAGAATGTCGTCCAGCACCTGGTAGAGGCCCTGCACGTGCTGGATTTGGCGCCAGCCGATCTCGCCGACCGGCACGCCCTGCTCCCAGTTCGAGCGCGGGTCCTGGTTGTAGTCCCAGCGGATCCAGCGCACTCCCCATTCCTCGTAGGCGCGCACGATCCGGTCCAGCCACCACTGGCGCACCTCGGGCAGGCCCAGGTTGATGAGGGCGAATTCGGGGTGCTGAAAGGGGAAGGCGGGTCGCATGACCGGCGGCCGTTCGGGCGTCTCCCAGAACCAGTCCGGGTGGTCGCGGTAGATTTCGCTGTCCTTGTTGGCCCACTCCGGCTCGAACCAGGTGCCGTATTTCAGCCCCTTGGAACGCACATAATCGGCGAAGGGCGCGATGCCGTTGGGGAACTTTTTGGGATCGCCTTCGCTCCAGTTGCCGATGCCGTCGCGGAAGTCGCCGGCGAACCAGCCGCCGTCCACGCAGAAGTACTCAAGGCCGGCCGCGGCGGAAGCGTCGACCGCGGGCCTGAGGCTCTGGTCGGAGTAGTCGTTGGAGAATGCGAACCAGTGATTGAAGGTGGCAGGGGGCAGGACCTCTTCGCCGCCCAGGGAGGGCATGACATGGCGGCGGATGTGGCGGCGGAGGGCGTTGCCGCCGTCATCGAGGTCGCCGTCGAAGGCTGTGAGGAGGACACGCGGCAGCGGCAGTGACTGGCCCGGCTGCAGGTGCAGCGCCAAGCCCCAGAGACCGGCCTGGAGTTGGACCGGCCAGTCGGTGTCGGGATCGTTGACCTCGCGCGTCTCCTGCGTCAGGCTCATGCGCCAGAGCCCGGACCATTCGAGAAAGAGCGCAATGCCCTGGCTGAGAGATTCCTCACAGATGATGGCACAGGGCAGATGGCCGTCGGAAGGACGGCCGCCTTCGCCCGCCATGATGGCCAGGGGGGCATAGACCTGCGGCGTCTTCAGCAGCTGGCGGTCAACGATGGCAAAGTCGTGTGGTGGAAAGAAGTTGGCCAGAAACTGCACGCCGTTCACCTGGCGGACCCACGGCTCGCCGAAGGCCGGCTGGAGCAGGAGGTCCAGATCCCAGGTGAGACATTCGCTCAGGTTTTGCAGCGGGCGGCTGCCCCGGTTGGTGAGCGTGCCCCAGCACTCGACGGCGCGGGTGTCGGTGAAGAAGCGCATGTGCCACTGGACTTCGGCGCCGTCGTCGGTACGGGCGGTGAGAACGTGCTCTGAATTGCCGGCGCTCTCTATCCCGGCCACATGCCAGGCCTCGGGCGCGATACCGGTGATGCCAAAGGGGACGGCCGTCCCGTCTGCGGCGATATTGGGGAGTTGCAGGTGCTCGCGCAGGATCTGAAACCAGTTGCTCATGTTAGACTCCTTGGTGGGGACGGACCGGGGAGAAGGTGAAGAGGAGGGAGGAGTGAGAACTCGGTTCTCACTCCTCTTCATAGATGGATCACCACTGGTAGCCGGTGTCTTCGCGGAAGCTCTGCACCTTTGCGGTCAGGTCTTCGTCGAGGCGAGCGGCCATGTCTTCGACGCTGATTGCGCCGAGAGAAAGCTCCTCCAACGCCGGGAAGAAGATATTATCCATGGCGTACTTGGAGCCCACCGGTCCGATCCAGACCCAGTCCTGGACGGTGGCCAGAGCGGGCTGCAGGAACTGGGCCTCGTCGGTGGAGTACCATTCGTGGTCGAGCAGCGAATAGACACAGGGCAGCGAATGCTGCGACTGGAGCCACTGGATCATGATGTCATCATCGTTGAGGTAGTCGATGAATTCGAGAGCCCTCTCAGGATTCTCGGTTGCGGCGTTGACGTTGAGCCCCCAGCCGCCTTCGCCGACGACGACGGGATCGGCGCCGTCAATGCCGGGCCGCATGGAGAAGCCGAAGGTGCCTTCAGGGAAGGCGGTCGCGGCATAGGGAATGTAATCGAGCCAGATGCCGCCCATGGCCATGCGGCCCTCAGCCAGGCCGAGGAAGACGACGGGCAGATCGGGCGAATCGACTTCGTGGGTGAAGATGGGATCGTAGAAGAGTTCGGTGAGGGCGCGGATGCCTTCGGGCGTGTTGACATTCCACTCGCCGGTTTCTTCGTTGAGATAGGTGCCGCCCTGTTCATAGATGGCGCCGCAGAGGTACTGGATGTTGTGAGAGTTGCGCATCGAAAGTCCGGCAACAGTGATGTTGCCGCCGTCGTCGGTTTGGGTCAGGGACTTGGCGTCCTGCCAGACATCATCCCAGTGGGTGTAGGTCGGGGGCGGTTCCATGCCGGCCTCTTGCCATAGGTCGAGGTTGGTGATGAAGCCGATACCCGGCGTGTTGTTGTGAAGCGGAATGCCGTACACCTCGCCCTGGTAGGTATAGTAGTCCATGACGGCGGGGAAGAAGCGATCTTTGATTGTCCCCATGCCGCCGAGCGTTTCGGTGATGGGGAGCAGCTGGTTGGTGGCGATGAACGATGCTGCGCCGGCGCCGTGGATCGAGAGGAGGTCGCCGGCGGTGCCTGCGCTGAGGCCGGCAGCGAAGGTGGTCAAGGGGTCGGTCTGCGGGGCGACGGTGATCATGAGATCGGTGTTTGCCTCGTTGAACTGGTCGGCCAGCATGTTCCAGGCGAAGTCATGCGGCGGGTACTGCATGGACCAGAGGCTCAGTTCGGTCATCGCTGCATCCGGAGCAGCTTCTCCCCCGCCGTCGGCGGCAGGTTCGGCGGGCGCGGGTGCGCAGGCGGCCAGGGCGGCTGCAGCGCCAAAGCCGGCGGACAGTTTGAGCATCTGGCGGCGTGTCGGTTGACTCTTGTTCATGATCCTCTCCTGTTCTCCAGTTGTGGTGAGAGACTCCGATTCAGGACGGTTACGCTTCACGAACGATTAAGGTAGTTGTCGCTGCATTTGCTACCGGACGGCGCTGGGCTGCGCCATCAGTACTTGAGACCGGTAAGGGTGACGCCGCGCACGAAACGGGTCTGAAAGAATGAGTAGAAGACAACGACGGGAACGACGGTGATGACGGCACCGGTGAGGAAGAGGTCGTAACGCGGCCGGCTGGACCAGCCAAGCAGGTGCGCCAGACCGAGGGGGAGCGTCCGCATATTCTCATCATAGACGATCACCAGGGGCCAGAGGTAGGAGTCCCAGTTGGCGAGAAAGCTGAAGATCGCCAGTGCGCTAAGGGCAGAGACCGACAGCGGCAGGACGATGTGGCGGTAGATCCACCAGTTTGATGCGCCGTCAATGCGTCCGGCATCGAGCAGCTCGGAAGGGAGGCCTTCCATGAACTGACGCAGGAGGAAGATGCCGAAGGCGCTGACGCAGACAGGGATGATGAGGGCCTGATAGGTGTCGGCCCAGCCGAGGTTGCTGACGAGGCGGAATAGGGGAAGAAGCGTGACCGCAGGCGGAACCATAAGTGTGCTCAGAATAATGGTAAAGATGAGTTCTTTGGCGGGAAACTCAAATTTGGCGAAGACAAAACCGGCAAGCGAACTCGTGAATAGAATGAGCAGCACGGAAGGCAGCGCCACGACAATGCTGTTGAAGAAGTAGCGGTCGAAGGCCTGTTCGCTCAGGATCAGGATATAGCTGGCCACGGTGGGAGTTTGGGGCAGGAAGGTGGGGGGCTTGGCGATGATTTCCGACGCCGACTTGAAGGAGGCCAGCACCATCCAGAACATGGCGCCGAAAGCGACGAAGGCAGCAAAGGCCAGGATGCTGTGCGTGGCGAGTGAAACGAGATATTCGCGCAACTGTATCCAGGAATCAGACCTTATTCCACCGGACCGCCGGCTGACTTCGGTCATGGCAATCGCCTTTCCCTTCGGCCTTTCGTTGATCTTGTTGCGCCGCCCGCGACTGTCAGCTCAGTCATATAGCGAGCGGAACAGACGCAGCTGCAGTACTGTAACCGTGAGAATAACCACAAACATCAGGAATGAAACGGCGCAGGCGTAACCCATGCGGTAGTTGTTGGCGCCCAATCCATAGTTATAAACGAGGAGGCTGGGCATGAGCGTGCTGTCGGCGGGCCCGCCGCCGGTCATGACTTGCACCATGGTGAAGTGCTGGACACCGTCGATGACGATCAGGACGAGAACCAGTATAAGCGCATTCTTCAACAGGGGAATGGTGACGCGCCACAGCGTTTGCAGGCGCGTCGCGCCGTCCACTCTGGCCGCCTCGTAGTAGTCCTGGGGGATGTCGAGCAGCCCGGCCAGGAAGATGACGGCGGCGTAGCCGTATGTCTTCCAGACGTCGGCGACGGCGACGCTGTAAATGGCCTGGGCGGTGCTGCGGATAAAGCTCTGGGGCGGGATTTCGACGAGGCTGAGCAGGTAGTTGATGAGACCGAGGCGGGGGTCGTAGAGCCAGAGGAAGAGCATGGCTACGGCGACCTGGGAGATGACGACGGGCATAAAGATAAAGAAGAGGTAGAGATTGCGCCCGCGGCGCAGACGTTCGAGAAGGAGAGCCAGCCCAAGCGAAATGATGATATTGAGAACGCCCTTGGTCAGGACGAACTTGAAGACGTTGCTCATCGACATCATGAACCGGCGGTCGTCGAGGAGGTTGATGTAGTTTTTGAGGCCCGTAAACCTGGCCAGGCTGGGGTCAAGGGTGTGGACATTGGTAAAGCTGGCGCCGAGGGCGTAGAGGATGGGGCCGAAAGAGAAGATGCAGAACCAGAGCAGGATGGGGGTGAGGACGGCTATGACAAAGCCGTACTGGTTCCAGAATCTGGCCCACCGTCTCTCGCGGAGATTGGTTGCTGCCATGGTGCGGGATTCTCTCGCGGTACGCAGGTCGTGCGGTTCGGTGCGGACGGCGCGCAAATATGCAGACGCCCCTTGGTTTCCCGTAGCTTGGGTCCGTGCAGGAAATTTCGTATACCGGATTGCAGAGTCAATTTTGCACAGGTCACGGGCGTCTGTCAACCGTCGGAAATTATCAGCCGGACGCTGTCTGAATCAGGATTTACTGGATTTCGGGGAATAACAGGATTGCCGGCGAGCAGTTGATGGCTGTTCAGCAGATCCCTTTCGCGGCGGTTGAAAGTGTTGGTTGCACCGGTTCAGGGATCCTGGACAGAGCGGGGACACAATGTGCTAGTCGCGGGCACAGAAGTCGTGATAGAATGGCGCCACGTCATCTGTGTTGCGCGCAGCCGCAATGCCGAAGGAGGCAGCATGAAGTCCGAAGAAGCCTTGCGCGACAGTTCCCAAACCAAGACAAATTCATCCCAGGCGGCCAGGACAGGAGTATCTGAGCCCGCACGCTCGTCCACGCAAGTGGAATCTCCCGCACAGGCCAGTCTGCCCATCAATCCCTTTGCCCCCGACGATGGCCGCTACGTCACCAAAGAAGAGTACTGGGCCAGGTGGTACGAAAACCCCTACCCGGACATTGACGTAAGCTACGAATGGAACAACGGCAGACTGGAGGCCAAACCCTTGCCGAATGAGCCGCAACTCGACCTTTACAACTGGTTTCTCGATCTGCTGCACCGTTTTATCAGTACATATCCGATTGCAAAACTGATCAATCTGGAGACCGGCTTTGTCCTGACGATAGAGGACCCGACAGAGCCGTCCGGGCAGCGCGAGGCGGTGCGCAAGCCGGACATCGGCGTAATCCTGAACAGTAACCCTGTGCCGTGGGGAGGCGTTGACCGGCGTCATTTTGACGGGGTCTGCGATATGGTTGTGGAGGCGGTCTCCGATTCCACGCTCGCAGAGGTGCTGAGAGATACGGAGGAGAAGAGGCGGGACTATGCGCTGGCCGGGGTGAAGGAGTACTACATTCTGGATCCCGGCGGCGAGCATATGCGCTTCTACCGCCTCATCCCGGGAGGGCAGTACGAGGAGATTCAGCCGGATCTGGAGGGTGTAATCGGTTCAGATGTGTTGCCAGGGTTGCAGTTTCGTTTGGAGGAGATGGAGCGGCAGCCAAGGATGGAGGAGTTGGCTCTGAACGATGTGTATTCCGGGTATGTGATACCGAGATTGCAGATCGCAGTCAGCAAGTCTGAAGCAGAAGCGCAGCGAGCGGACGAAGCAACACAGCGAGCGGACAAAGCAACTCAGCGAGCGGACGAAGCAACACAGCGAGCGGAGGAGGAGGCTGCGGCGCGCCAGGCGGCGGAGCAACGAGCGGAGGCGGAAGCGTCGGCGCGCCAGGAGGAGGCTACGGCGCGCCAAGCGGCCGAGCAACGAGCGGAGGAGGAGGCTGCGGCACGCCAAGCGGAAGCTGCGGCGCGCCAGGAAGCCGACGAGCAGATGCGGGCGATGGCAGAGGAGTTGGACCGGCTGCGGCGGCAGTCCTCCTGAATGCCTGGAGCGGGGCAATCTTCCCAGGCACAGCCCTTTTGCAAGTGATTGCATCCTCAAAGAACCCCTTCGGTCGCAGCGCGTGCGACCCCGAAATCACCCCAAAACGCAAACCTGCCGGCTGGAACTGCGACTCCCTTTTTCAGGGACTTACAGCGTAAGTCGCGGTCGCCCTGGGTTCGCCAGCGACTGTAGCCGAGCGGCTGCAGTGATGATGGAATGCCAACACGTAGTCCGGGTTGCGCGCAGCCGCAATGCCGGAGGAGGTAAAATGGAATCCAGAAGAACCTCACGCGACAGTTCCCAAACCCATCCTGAGACATCCCAGGAGGCCAAGCCAGAAATGTCTGAGCCTGCAGGCTCGTCCATGCAGGGGGATCCTCTTGCGCCGGCCGGCGTGTCTGTCAATCCCTTTGCACCCGACGACGGCCGCTACGTCACCCTTGAAGAGTACTGGGTCAAGTGGTATGAGAACCCATACCGGGACATTGACGTAAGCTACGAATGGAACAACGGCAGGCTGGAGGCCTGCCCCCCACACAATGCGCCGCAACTCGCGCTCTGCGCCTGGTTTCTCGATCTGCTGCGCAGTTATGTCAGTACATTCCCCATTGCCAAGCTGATCAATCTGGGGGTCGGCTTTGTCCTGACGATGGAGGATCCTGCGGAGCCTTCTGGGCAGCGCAAGGCGGTGCGCAAGCCGGACATCGGCGTACTCCTGAAAAGCAACCCGGCGCGGTGGGGAGGCGTTGATCAGCGTCATGTTGGCGGGGTCTGCGATATGGTCGTGGAGGCGATCTCCGATTTCACGCCGGAGGAAGTGCTGCGGGATACGGAAGAGAAGAAGCGGGACTATGCGCTGGCCGGGGTGAAGGAGTACTATATACTCGATCCCAGCGGCGAGCATATGCGCTTCTACCGGCTCATCGCTGGGGGACGATACGAGGAGATTGAGCCGGATGCGGAGGGCGTAATCGGTTCGGAGGTGTTGCCAGGGTTGCAGTTTCGGATGGAGGATCTGGACCGGCAGCGGGATATCGTGGAGCTGGCTCTGGACGATGTGTATTTCGGGTATGTGTTTCCCGGTTATCGGGCCGCCGTCGCCAAGGCTGAAGCAGAGGCTAGGCGAGCCGATGCGGAGGCTGCGGCTCGCCTAGCGGCGGAACAACGAGCAGAGGAGGAGGCTGCGGCGCTCCAAGCGGCAATTGCGGTGCGCCAAGCGGCGGAGCAACGAGCAGAGCAGGAGGCTGCGGCGCTCCAAGCGGCAATTGCGGTGCGCCGGGCGGCGGAGCAACGAGCAGAGGAGGAGGCTGCGGCGCTCCAAGCGGCAATTGCGGCGCGCCGGGCGGCGGAGCAACGAAGGGACAAGGAAGCAGCCGCACGCCGAGAAAGTGAAGAGCGGTTGCGACAGATGAAGGCCGAGCTGGCCCGGCTGCGCCGGCAGTCCTCCTGAAAGCACTTGGCAGCAAGCTCCACACACAACCTGTTCACAGTAGAATGTATCCTCGAAGGGCCCTCGTTGGCCGTGCGTCTGCGTGCCGGCCTTGCAGCGCGTTTCCGCAGACCTCAATTGTGACGAAACAGCTTGGCGCCCGAAACACAGGAAAGGTCCCGGACGATGTCCAATGACACGAACCGGTCCGGCCAAGACGCGTCCGGAGGTACCGAGCACTCTGAAGAAGCGGTCGTTGATGCCTTGGGCCATATCCTCTCCCAGTCGGAGGCGGCGCGCAGTGCGCTGGCGACCACTCTGCGGGAGGGCGGCACGGCGGTCGGGACAGTTGCCGGGGTTCGCAGCCAGACCATTGACGAAGAAGAGCGCCCGAGCCTCGCCGGTCTGGACGAAGAAGGTGTCGTGCGGGTGCTGGTTCAGCCAGTGCTCTGGGCGGGCCTGAGCCAAGGCCAGCCGAACGCGTTTTTCAAGGGGCTGCCGCTGGACCGGCCGGCGGCGCTGCTGTTCGTTGCGCCGGCGGCGCGGCTGGCCAGGCTGTGGCCGGAGCTGTGCCGGCGGGCGGATGAGCAGTTTACGATCATCGGCGCGACGACGCCGGGGGATTTGCGTGCGGCGACGGTTTCGGGCGGGGAGCGGCGGTTGATGTTGACGAGTTGGGATGCGCTGTTGGGGTTGATGGAGAGGGTGGTCAGTGGCGCGGGGGATGGGGACGGCGAGGCCTCTATTAGGCAGTTGCGCGGTACGATCGAGCGAGGGGACGGGGGTGTTTGACGGTCTGCACCCGGCGGAGACCCCAGTGATGTGATAGCAACGCGGTCACGCTATGATGACGTGACTTAGTATATGGAGGTCCGTCTTGGCCAGCATAACCGTGCGTAACCTCGAAGAAGGGCTGAAACGCCGGTTGCGCGTCCGGGCAGCTGAGAACGGTCGTTCCATGGAGGAGGAAGTCCGCGTCATCTTGAGAAGGGCGCTCGATTACCGTCTCCCAGCTCAGCAGAACCTTGCGGCCGCCATTCGCGCCAGGTTTGCCCCCCTGGGCGGGGTCGAGTTGAAAGTCCCTCCGCGTTCACCCATGCGCAAACCGCCTCGATTCGACTAAGATGATCGAAAGTGATCATCCTGGACATCGACGGTTGAAGAACGTTTCATCAATCTTCGCTAGCGCAGTGCCGGCGGTCGGATAAACAGTTTACGGTCACCGGCGTCATCTCGCCGGGCAATTTGCGCGCCGCGACGGTTTCGGGCGGTGAGCGGCGGTTGATGTTGACGAGTTGGGTTGCGTTGTTGGGGTTGATGGAAAAGGTGATCAGTGGCGCTGGGGACGGCGATGCGGAGGTTGAGATCAAGCAATTGCGCGGCGTGCTCGATCGTATGGACGAAAACATCTGTCGGCCCTGACAGTCCGAAGTTGCGGAATGAAACATCGAGTGAGAAACCTACAGCACACGAGAGGACATTAAATATGTCCACAGACACGACCCTTTTTGCTCACATTGCCCCTTGGCTGACCGACCGAATCGAGGATGTGGCCGTTGAAGCCTTAGGTTACATTCTGTCTAATTCACCGGCGACCCGGAGAGCACTTTCGGATACTCTGAAGGAAGGAAAAATGGAAGTCGGTCCGATCGACAGAGTAGAGACATGGGAAACTGGTGATGAAGGGGAAATACCGGATCTTGTCTGCTTTGACAACAAAGGGCAAAAGCAAGTCTTGATTGAGGCGAAGTTCTGGGCTGACCTGACCAAGAACCAGCCGAACCAATATCTCAAGCAGTTGCTGGAAGATAGACCAGATGGACCAGCTGCTCTTCTGTTCGCCGCACCCGAGACGCGACTAGAGCTACTGTGGCCGGAGCTATGTAGACTGGCAAAGAAAGAGTTCAAAGTGAACATCATTTCGGAATCGGGCCCAGTGCGTAGCGCCACAATTGATAGTGACAGTCATCAGTTGCAGTTAACCAGTTGGGCAACTTTACTCGAACGTATGGAAAATGCGGCTTGCAGTGTCGATGATACCGTCGCCGCAGCCGATATCCGGCAGTTGCGCGGCCTCACAGACCGGATGGACGGAGATGCATTCCTGCCTTTCGGGTCCGAAGATTTGGCGTCAGAGACAGCGCAGCAGATGCTGGTTGTGGCGCAGCTTGTAGACGATGCCACGTACCACGCGAAAAGAGCGGGGTGGGCAGACACGGATGGCTTAGTCGCCACGCCCAAGAGAACTGGGTACGGCCGCTACATCCGTATTGGTGGTGTTGATACTTGGTTTGGCATTCACTTTAGTGGCTGGGCAAAGCATGGTGATACGCCCTTGTGGCTCTCATATTGGAAAGGCTACCATGAACAACTGAAGCAAGCTGAACTGACAACCAAAATGACTGAAATCGATGACAGATTTTGCATTCCGATTCCGTTACCGACGGCAAACCAATATAACACAGTGTTGAATTCCGTGATCAGTAGTCTGGAGAGTGTCGCAAAGGAATTTGGGTACGCTGAACTCGCGCCGTACCGAATTGACTCGGACTTTCTACGAACTTGGCGGCAGAAGGATTTGAGGCCGGAGTTCGCAGAGCGAATGCTGGGTGCTGCGCAGCTTGTTGACGAAACAGCTTGGCGCGTGGCCAATCGTGCGGAAGAAGACGGGAGCAGATGGGCAAATACGGATGGATTGAAGAAAATAATAAATCCGCGGAGGGAGGGATACGGCCGATTCATCCGCATTGGTGGTGTTAAAGCGTGGCTCGGCATTCACTTTGGCGCTTGGGCGCACCACTGCGATACACCCTTGTGGCTTGTCTTCGACCATGATGCGAAATCGCAACTGGCTAGCTTGACCGACACCGCGCATGAGGTTGACTGGAGACACTGCGTTCCCATTTATGTTCCGGCCACCGTCGAACATGATGAAGTGTTGGAGACCGTGGTCAACAGCCTGAAGGAAATCGCAATTCAACTTGAAGCTTCGAACGGCTAACATCCAGCAGAGCGCGCCTTCAGAAAAACCCGGCTACTTCATCACCGCCAGTACGGTGCCGCAGGAAAACCTGGTACCAAGCCCCCGAAGGCCGCGCCGGTACATTCGAGGCCGGTTTGACAGAATACGCTGTTTGCATAAGATAGACTCTATCCTTGCAGGATAGAGCATTGCTTCGCAAGCCGCCTGCACGCTCTTTTTGGGCAGGGGCACATCGGACGCAACCTGGCCTGCTCCCCACAGGCCTTACCCCAATATCATAATCACACGCAAAGGAGACCCACATGCAGTCGCACAAGTTGAGCAGACGTCGTTTCTTGCAACATTCGGCCCTACTTACGTCAGGCACGCTGCTGGCGGCGTGCGCCGGGGTAGCGGCCCCGGCGGCTTCGGAACCGGCGGCGTCGGGCGATGACGCGATGGAGGAGGCGACCGAGATCGAGTTTACCGTCTGGGGCTCGTGGGACGCCACGTACGGCCTGCTGATGGACGAGTATAAGAAGACGTCCAATACCAACGTTACGATCATTTCGGCGCCGTTCGGTCAGTACCACGACCGGCTGTTGACCCGCTTCGCGTCGGGCGATCTGCCGGACGTCGGCATGATCGTGGATTTCGACTTCGCCCGCTTCCAGAACCGGGGCTTCCTCACCGACCTGACCCACTATGTGGAAGCGCATCCCACCTGGGACATCAACGAGCCCGGCTACGGCCACTTCTATGATGTGATTACCGACTTCTTCAAGTCGGAGGGCAAGCCGTACGCGATCCCGGCGGAAGTGAACCCGATGGGGATCGGCTACAACATCGACATGTTTGAAGAGTTCGGGGTGACCACACCCTATGAACACTTCCAGAACGACACCTGGACGTGGGACACCTTCGTCGAGACGGCCAAAGAGATGATGCGCGGCGAAGGCGACGAGAAGATCTGGGGCTGGACGAACGGACCGGTGCGCATCTGGAACATCGTCAACCGCATCTGGCAGAACGGCGGCAATATATTCAACGAGGACAAGACCGAGGTGCTCGTGGACCAGGAGGCCGCAGTCGAGGCGATCCAGTGGAAGTTCGACCTCTACCTGGTGCATGAACTGGGGCCGGCCAACCTGCGTTCGGCGGATGCCGGCGCCGGGGGCCTGTTCGATCAGGGGCGCCTGGCTCTGCGCGACGTGGGTACGTGGACGCGCAAGGGCATGGAAGGCTCGGACATCAACTGGGGCGTCGTTCCGCAGCCCAAGTCGGTGCAGTACGCCACCTGGACGGGAGGCTTTTCGTATACGATCCCGGTGGGGGCGCCCAATCCCGACGCGGCCTGGGATATGATCCAGTACACGGCATCGCTGGAAGGCGCGAAATTCCTGCTGCGCAACGGCCACGCCGGCAGCTCGGTGAAGGCGGCGATGGAGTCGGACTCCTTCCTGTTCGAACCGCCCGCACATCCCGAATCGTACCTGTTCATGATGGATACGGTGCACCCGCAGCCGTTCATCAGGCGCAACCAGGAGTTCCTGGAGATCTGGGACCGCGAGATGGACCTGGTCGCCATCGGCGAGAAGACAGCAGAAGAGGCCGCCATCCAGATCAAGACCGAGACGGAGCCGCTGCTGGAGGCATAGGCGCGAGAGGCAAGAAGAAAGAAAGGGATTAAAGGAGAGAAGCAGGGAAAGAGAAGCGCTCCCGTTCCCTGCTTCTCTCTCTACATTACCTCAGTTTTGGAGAGTAACCATGGCGACCGGCCAAGAGGCGCAGACGGTTTCCGCACCCTGGTCCATATTGCGGCCCAAGGGGAGACGTCACAAGGACCTCTATGTCGCGCTCCTGTTTCTGGCGCCCAGTCTGCTCGGTCTGTTCCTGTTGCAGGTGCTCCCGATCGGCACGGCGCTGGTGCTGGGTGTTTCCGAGTGGAACATCATCGATCCGATCAAGTTCGTCGGTCTGAGTAATTTCGTCGAAGTTGCCACCGACGCGACCTTCTACCACACGCTCGAAAACACGCTCTACCTTACGGTCGGTTTGGAGGTGCTCAATACGCTCCTGGGGCTGTGTGCAGCGCTGCTGCTGAAGAACGCCATGCGCGGCATCGACCTGTACCGTACGATCTATTTCCTGCCGCTGATCACCACATGGGCCGCGGTCGCGATCGCGTGGCGCTACATGTACAGCCTGGAAGGACCGATCAACGCCCTGTTGGGTCCGCTGGGTATCGACCCGATCCCGTGGCTGTCGCGGCCTGAATGGGCCATGCCGGCGGTCATCATCACCATCACCTGGAAGACGCTCTCGTGGAAGACGATCATCCTTCTGGCCGGTCTGCAATCGATACCGAATGAGTTTTACGAGGCGTCAAGCATCGACGGCGCCTCGAGGTGGCAGCAGTTCTGGAAGATCACGCTGCCGCTGCTCTCGCCGGCGATGTTCTTCGCCCTGATCATCGGCATCATCAACACGCTCCAGCTCTTCGACCCGATTTTCATCATGACCGACGGCGGTCCGGCCGATTCGACCCGGACCTTGAGCTACTACATCTACACGCGCGGTTTCCAGAACCTGCGCATGGGGTACGCGGCGGCGCTTTCCTGGGTCCTGTTTGCCATCATTCTTCTCTTTACCCTCATTCAATGGGTGTTGCAAAAGCGATGGGTCTTCTACCAGTAGGCGGCGCGAACAGGCGTGGAGAGTTTCAATGAAGCTTAGGCGCAGAGAGACTGTCAGCCTGCAGCTGGTCACTGCCCTAGGTGCGGCAGCGCTGTTGTTCCCGTTCCTGTGGATGATTTCGGCGTCGCTGCAGACCTTGCAAGAGGTTGAAGCGTTCCCCCCGATCTGGATACCGGAAGTGCCGCAGTGGACCAACTACATCGAGGCAGTGGTCAACTACAACATCGGCCGCGCCCTGCTCAACAGCGCCATTGTGACCACCGTGTCCGTGGTCGGCCAGTTGACCGTCTGCTCACTGGGCGCCTATGCCTTTTCCCGTCTGCGCTTCCCCGGCCGCGACGCCATCTTCCTGCTCTTTCTGGCGACGATGATGATCCCCCACTACGTGACCATCATCCCGCTGTACACGATGGTCTGGTCTGCCGGGCTGATCGATACCTATACCGCCCTCATCTTCCCCGGCCTTTTCAGCCCGTTCGGCACTTTTTTGCTGCGCCAGTTCTTTAACCAGATCCCGATCAGCCTGGATGAAGCGACCCTGATCGACGGCGGCAACCACTGGCATATCTACCTGTACGTGATCATGCCGCTCTCCCGCGCCGGTTTGGGGGCGTTGGGTATCTTCAGCTTTCTGGGCATCTGGAACACGCTGTTCTGGCCGGTCCTGGTGATCAACTCGAAGGAGCTGTTCACGCTGCCCCTGGCGCTGGCGATGGCACAGGGTCAATTCGTGACACTGATCCATGTGCAGATGGCCGGCTCGGTGATCGCCTGTGTGCCGGTGATCGTTGTTTTCCTGATGCTGCAGAAGCAGTTCATCTCCAGCATCGCCTTGAGCGGCATGAAGCAGTAGGGCAGTTTTCAGTTTCTAGTTTTTAGTACTTCATGACCGCTTGTCGAGGTGGGAATCACTGAGAGTGCAAAGAGAGAGAACGTCAACACAAAGGAGAGGGGCTGTGACAGTTGGAAAGTTGAGCAGAAGGCATTTTCTGCAGGGTTCGGCGCTGGTGGCGGGCGGCGCGATTGTGGCGGCGTGCGCTCCCGTGGCAGGGGATACGGGTGCGGCTGCGGCGGACGAAGGCGAATCGATGTCGGAAGAGCCGATCGAGCTTGTGGCCCAATATTGGGGTACGCGGCCGGAGTTTATTGAAGACCGTGAGATCCTGGCCCAACGAATGACGGAGAAGTTCCCGAATGTGACGGCCAGCCAGAATTCGGTGCCGGGCGGACAATACGGTGAGAAGGTGCTGACGGCGATCGCGGCCGGGACACCGCCGGACACGATGCAGCTGAACCACAGGTGGGAGCCGTTTTTCCGCGGCCAGGAAGCGCTGCTGAACGTGATTCCCTTCGCTGACGCGGACGACGAGTTCACTTTCGACGTGTTCTACCCGCGGATCATCGAGCTGGGCACGACCGAAGGCCAGCTGGTTACCGTGCCGCGCGGTTGGAACCCGTTCGTGATCTACTACAACCGGGCGCTCTTCCGCGAGGCCGGCCTGGACGATCTGCCCACCTCGTGGGAGAACGATACCTGGAACTGGGACTCATTCCTGGAGACGGCCCAGGCGCTTACTGCGGACTCCGACGGGGACGGCAGGACGGATGTTTACGGCATGTTCTTCCCCTACTGGTATCCGTTCCTGCGGCTGGGCGGCGGGGACGTGCTGTCCGACGACCAGCAGTCTTCCGGTCTTGGCAGCCCAGAGGCGCTGGCTGCGCTTCAGTGGCTGGCAGATTTGCGGCTGACGCACGGTGTCTCGCCCACCCCGGCGGAGATCGAGGGGCTGGGAAGCGCACAGGACCTGTTTACGGCCGGGCGGGTGGCGATGTTCACGGCCGGCGCATGGGGCATCGGCGCGCTGACGCGCGTAGAGGGGCTGGACTGGGATGTCGGGCCGCTGCCGCGCGCGGCGGGCCAGCCTCCGGTCGGCTATACCCAATACTACGGACACGGCATTCCCAAGGGCACGCAGAGCGCGGACTGGTCTTGGGAGTATCTCAAGATCATCAGTGACGAGGAAAGCAACATCACGGTGGCGCAGACGATCGGCGACGTGCCGGCGATGCGGCATATTGCCGAAAGCGAACACTTCGCGGGGCTGCCCAAGCCGCCGACGCGGCAGGTGTTTATCGACAGCGCGCCACACATGCAGGTCTGGCCCACGATTGCACCGATTACGGAGATCATGTCGAGGGCGATCACGCCTGAGCTGAACCTGGCATTTCTGGGGGAGAAGTCGGTTGAGGACGCGGTGGCGGCGGCCGGACCCCAGGTCGACGAGATCCTCGCTGCATTCTGGGGAAATTAGTAGCGGCGCGTTGAGCGCTACCGTTGCTCGTATGTATCCGAAGAGGAGAGGAAACAGTCCTCTCCTCTTTTGGTTTAGCGCATAGATTGACGGCTGGCGGCGGGGGGCTATCCGCTGGCCACCGGTTTTCGGAAAGGGAGAGGCGATGCGCAGCAGGCAAGCGCAGATCGGTCAGGCCGCAGACGCACTCGGGGCCGGGAAACGGCCGCGTATGAGCGGCATCGCGCGCAAGGAGGCGATTGCGGGCTACATCGCGATTTCACCCTGGCTGCTGGGTTTTCTCATCTTTCAGCTGGCGCCGATCCTGGCGGCCTTCTATATCAGTTCGACCGAATGGCGCATCCTGTCGGCGCCGGAGTTCATCGGCGTGCGCAACTTCGACAAGCTGCTATTCAAGGATGATCTTTTCTGGCAGAGCATCAAAGTGACGGTCATCTATGTCATCTTCCGCGTGCCGGTCTCGGCGGTACTTTCGCTGGCGCTGGCGCTGCTGATGAATCAGCAGCTGGCGGGCCGGCGCCTTTTCCGCACGATCTACTATCTGCCTGCGGTCATCCCCCTGGTGGCGGTCAGTATGATGTGGATTTGGATTTTCAACCCGGAATACGGGGTGCTGAACTCTTTCATCCGGCTGTTTGGCGTTGAAGGGCCGCAGTGGATTCATTCCTCGCGCTGGGCGCTGCCGGCGCTGATTATCATGAGCTTGTGGCAGGTAGGGACCGGCATGGTCATCTTTCTGGCCGGCCTGCAGGGCATTCCGGCCCATCTCTACGAGGCGGCGACGATCGACGGCGCCAACACGTGGCAGCGATTTCTGAAGGTCACGTTGCCGATGTTGTCGCCGGTGGTGTTGTTTGCGCTGGTGATGAACGTTATCGGAAGCTTCCAGATCTTTACGCAGGCCTACATCATGACTGCGGGCGGCCCCGGGAACGCGACCCTTTTTCTTGTTCTTTACATCTACCGCAACGCCTTCGAATGGTTCCACATGGGCTATGCTTCGGCGCTGGCGTGGGTCCTGTTCGTGGTGGTTCTGGTCATCTCGCTGGCGATGCTGCGTTCGTCGGAACACTGGGTGCACTACGAAGGTAGAATCGGAGGCGCTTGAGAATGGCCACCGGTAATCCGCCGCGAACGATGAGAAACACGATCGGTCTGCCGTCCAATCGATATCAGCTGTTGAACTGGACCACCAGGACTGTGATTCACCTGCTGGCCCTGGCGGGCGCGGCCGCCTTCCTGGTACCTTTTTTGTGGATGATCTCGACTTCGCTGAAGCCGATGGAGAAGATCTTCCAGTACCCGCCGCAGTGGATGCCGGACCCGATCCTGTGGCGAAACTATCTCGAGGCGCTGACGGTGATGCCGTTCGGCCTCTACTTCCGCAATTCGATCTATGTCACGGTGCTGAGCGTGGTGGGGCAGATACTTTCTTCGGCGGTTGTCGCCTATGGCTTTGCTCGCCTGCGCTTTCCGGGGCGGAATATCCTATTCATCATATTGCTGGCGACGATGATGCTGCCCTGGCAGGTGACGATGATCCCGCTTTTCATTCTGTATCGCAGTCTGGACTGGATCAATACCTACTATCCTCTCATCGTCCCCAATTTTCTGGGCGGCAGTCCGTTCTTTATCTTTCTGTTGCGCCAATTCTTCCTGACTCTGCCGCTGGAGCTGGATGAGGCGGCCAAGCTGGACGGATGCGGGCCGTTCCGCATTCTGTGGCAGATCCTGCTGCCGCTGGCGGTTCCGGGGCTGACGACGGTGGCGATCTTCTCCTTTCTGTGGAACTGGAACGAGTTTCTGTGGCCGCTGATCGTCTTGAACGATGTCGACAAGTGGACGATTCCGCTGGGGCTGAACGGTTTTCGCGACCAGTACGGCACTGACTGGAACCATCTGATGGCGGCCTCGTTTGTGGCCTCGCTGCCGGTCATCATCATATTTTTCATTTTCCAGGGCTATTTCATTCAGGGGATTGCCACGACCGGGGCGAAGGGGTAGGGCGAGGAGCTAGGGGCCAGGGGCGAGAAACTTCATTCAGTTCCGATTGGTTACTTTGTATAGCTTGTGGGGAGTTATTTGATGCCTGCGGAGAATGTTCTTTTTGTTTTGACGGACCAGTGGCCGGCTTCGGCTTTCGGTTTTTGCGGGGCGGATAGGCCGGCGCTCAAACAGCGAAGCGGCAGCGCATCGACCATTTCGACGCCGAATATCGACCGGCTGGCGGCTGAAGGGACGGTCTTCAGCAATGCTTTTACGACCTGCCCGCTGTGTACGCCGGCGCGGGGGACGCTGCTGACGGGGCGGTGGCCGCACGAGACGGGCATCACCGACAACTACGCGGTGGGGTATTCGCAGCAGTTTTCA
Source organism: Caldilineaceae bacterium (assembly GCA_011523365.1). GTDB lineage: Bacteria > Chloroflexota > Anaerolineae > Caldilineales > Caldilineaceae > Bin5. The sequence goes on along the minus strand of WTGY01000051.1, from coordinate 1,483 downwards.
CCGCCGCTTACGGAGCGCACCTGGATCGACGAGGCAGCGCGGCTGGGCTACCACGTCGGTTATTTTGGCAAATGGCATCTGGGGCCGATCAACCCGGAGGCGCGCGGGGCCCACCGCTTTGACCCCAATGCAGAGGTACAGCGCCGGCCCTACGATCCGGAGACAAGCAGCTTTTCTTACCAGTTCGCCAAGGACAACTACGACCGGCAGACGCAGGGCTTGCTCCGGGGCCGCGCGCCTTTCTGGGGCGATACGGCGCAGCCCAAAGAGGCGTGTCCCCCGTTCCCGGTGATGGAGAACGGCGTCCGCTTCCTCGAAGAGTGGGCGGAAGGGGACCGCAGCAAACCGTTCTTTCTGACCGTCTCCTCGGCGGAGCCGCATTTCCCGCACCATCTGCCCGAGCCGTACGCCGGCATCGCGCAGGAGCTCAGGGCCAAGGTGGAACTGCCCGTCAATCTGCGCGATAACTGCGCGGGCAGGCCCTGGTTTCACGCGGTGGCCTGGTGGCCGTGCATGGATACATCGCCGCTGGACGAGGAGGAGTGGCGCACGGTCGTGGCCTACTCGCACGCGCATATCATGATGGTGGACGAGGCGATCGGGCGGGTGCTCGATACGCTGGATCGGCTGGGGTTGCGGGAATCGACGACGGTGGTCTTCGTCGCGGACCACGGCGACATGGAGGGTGCGCACAACCGTTTCGACAAGGGGGCCTATTTCTATGAGGAGGTGTGGCGCATTCCGCTTATCATACGCAGGCCCGGCAGGGGGCAGGCGACGCAGGAGGCCTTCGTTTCGCTGATCGACGTGGGCGAGACGCTTTTCGGTCTCATCGACGCCGCGGCAACGGCAGGGCGGCCGCGCGCGGGGCGGGACCTGCTGCCGCTGGTGGGTACCGGCGCGCGGCCGGCGGACTGGCCGCAGACGGCGTACGGCGTCTACAACCTGTACAACGGCATGAACTTCGCGGTACGCGCGATACGGGACGAGCGTAACAAGTACGTGTGGAATCCCCAGGCGATAGACGAGCTCTACGACCTGGAGGCCGACCCGCATGAGATGGAGAACTTGATCGCAGAGCCGAGGCTGGCGGCCACGAAGGTGGCGCTCCGTCAACTGCTGATGGACTGGCTGGCGGAGATTGGCGACGATCTGCCCAGCCGGGCCGAACAGCTGCCACGAGCGGGCACGATCATGGCGACGGGTAAAGCGGGGCCGTAGGGGAAGTTTCCAGTTTTTTGGTAACTGCTAAGCCAAGTTCTGTGTGTGTGCTGTGTGCGGTCTGTCTGGGGGAATGTACCGTGAGTATTTCTGTAGTGGGCTTGCGATGGTCATAGCGGTGAACGTTGGGTATGTATGGGAGTTGCCTGGTCTGTCTTGCCTGCGCTGGCACATACTTGGAATCTGCCAAGACGCGGGGGGAAGCCTGGTCGCAGCGGGTCGACAAGGTCATATTGCCACACACTCGCTGCGGCGGGGGGTT
>WTGY01000142.1 GCA_011523365.1 Caldilineaceae bacterium | reverse complement strand
GGGGTTAGATGACGGGGGTGCGAAGTCTGACGCGGCGGGCAGGGATGCGTGGGAGGAGGATGTGGCCTGCATGGGCCGTAGGTGTTGCACTGGCGCTTCTGCTGGCCACGTCGTGCGGCGGCGGGGGTACAGTCTCTTCGGAAAGTAGCTCGTCTGGGACCTGGTCAGTGGTGGCTGTGGACTCTGATGGTGGCGAGGTGGGCGTTGCTCTGGCCACGTGCGTTGCCGGGGAGTTCAGGTTGTCCCAATCAGTTGCCGGCGGGGCGGGGAATGACGCGGGGGGAACAGTTTATCGGGTGTATGTCGAAATCTCGCTGCTCGGGAATGTCGAACTGGCGCGCCTGTTGCCCGGGCATGGCGTAATCGTGGCGCAGGCACAGGTGGACGCGGAGAACAGCGACCGGATCGACAGGGCTGCGAGCCGCTTGCTGGACGGAGGCTCTGCGCAAGATGCGGTTGCCGCGGCGATGTCGGGTGACTCCTCCGTGCAGACGAGGCAGTACGGGGTGGCTACGCTGGCTCAGGGGGAGGCGAATTTCACCGGGGAGGAGAATTCGGACTGGGCCGGTGGAGTCAGCGGTCCATTGGTTTCGGCCCAGGGGAATATTCTGGTTGGGCCGGCGGTGGTCAGCGCTGCGGTGGAAGCGTTTCAGGCGATTATACAACAGCCGGGCGCCGTCCTGGCTGATGGACTGCTCGCCGCTCTTGAGGCGGGCTCCATGGAAGGGGGCGACAACCGCTGTCCTCGGGAGCAGACGGCGCAGTCCGCTTTTTTGGCGGTGGCGCGTACCAGCGACGAGGGAGACAGTTTGAGCCGGTGGCTGACGGTTCCGCCACAAGGTATTGGCGAGGAAAACCCGGTGGCTCTACTACGCCAGGCCTACGACAGGGGGGAGTCCTCGCAGGTCGAGGTCGACGGAATCGAGAGCGACGACTTGCCTGCGTTTTTGTGGGGACTGGCTGCGCTGGTCCTGGTGTTGGTGCTAGCGTCAGGTGGGGTTGTGTTTTGGATTGTGAGGAGACGGAGGAGGCGGGGTCCTCCTCAGGAGTGAGTATTGAGATAACGTTGAAAGGGTGAGAATGCGCTTGCCTGCGAATTGCGTAGAGGCGGGTAAGACAGACGCGATTCGATTGCCTTACCCGCGCGGGAGGTCTCGGCATCTTACGGGATTGACTTTAGATTGACACCCATGACCTCTCGGCTGCCGCTTTGTACATTGCTTCCATGACGGCGCTGCGGTAGGCGGCTTCGCTTGCACTGACCAAGGGGATGGCGGCCCTTGCGGAGGGGTCGTGGGCGTTGAGGGCGTCGAGGAAGAGGTCGAAGGCGTGGGGCCAGGCGGGGGGCAGGTCGGTCCAGGGCTGTTTGCCGTCGGCGCCTTCGAGGTTGGGGCTGGTGATGTAGAGGGCGCTGCGGTTGTAGATGTAGGCGTGGCCCTCGGTGCCGCTGATTTCGGCGGTGATGGGTTCGGCGACGTCGACCCAGGCGGCGGCGAGGGTTCCGATTGCGCCGCTGCTGAAACGGAAGAGGGCTTCGCCGGTCTCGTCACAGTCGGGGCCGTATTTTTCCAGCACCACGTTGAGGGCGGCGGTCACGCTGTCCACATCTCCCAGAATCCACAACATGAGGTCGAGGGCGTGGGTGCCGAGGTCGCCGAAGGCGCCGACACCGGCCTGCTGCATGTCGGTCATCCAGAGCCAGTTGGGCGTGAAGATGTCGCGCATGGCGCCGGAATGGCAGTTGATGAAGCGGGCGCGGGTGATCTGGCCGAAGACACCGTTGGCGACCATATCCTTGAGGGCCTGGTGGACAGGGATGCCGCGGCTGAAGTAGCCGGTCTGGAAAAGGAGGCCGGCGTTGTCGATGGCTGCGGCCATGCGGTTGGCGTCCTGTGCGCCGATGCCGAGCGGCTTTTCGACGAACATGTGCTTGCCGGCGGCGGCCGCGGCGGTGACGAGGGGCTCGTGCCGGTCGGTCTCGGAGCAGATGATGACGCCGTCGACGGCGGCGTCGGTCCAGATGGCGTCGACGCTGTCGAGGGCGGGCGCGGCGAGCTGGTCGCTGCAGGTACGGGCGCGGGCGGGGTCGCGGTCCCAGACGGCGACGGTGTTTATGTCGGAGCGGGCCTGCAGGCGCTTGACGAAGCCGGGTGTGTGGATGTGGGCGCAGCCGACGAGTGCGATGTTTGCCATGAAGCGGTTCTCCAGCGGTGTGTGGCTGTCGCTGCCTCCGGTTGTTGGGGCGGTGGGCGGCAGCGGGATCGGGGCGCCTTGAGGGCGCGTTTCAGTAGTGTAGCGGATCGGTGGGCAACGCGCTATTGCGGGGCGGTGTTGGGCGCGGTTCAGATTTCTTTGGTGGCGGTTGTCTGAATCAGGATTTTCAGGATTGATGGGGATTTTCAGGATGGCAGGCGATCGGATGTCGTCTGTCGGGCGGGTGTTTCTGCGCCGGATGAGAGGGCAGGCTGCAAGGAGACAACAGTGTGGGATGCACTCGCGGTTCAGGGAGCATGTTTTGCAGGCGCGGCCGGGGGTGATAGCATCGGCTTGAGGGCGCGCGGGTGGAATAGTGAACCGGGCATTCTTCTGATCAGATGGATCAGCGAGCAGACAATGAGGAAGGTGTGAACTGTGGCTGACAGCCGTCCGATATTGGCAATAACGCTGGGCGATCCGGCCGGCATCGGGCCGGAGGTTGTGCTGAAGGCGTTGGGGCATCGCGAAGTTTTCGACACCTGCCGGCCACTGGTGGTCGGTGATCGGGGTGTTCTGGAGAGGGCGGCGGGGTGGCTGGATATGCGGCCCCGTTTTGAAGGTATGGTTGAGATCGGCAGCGGCAGGTATGAAGAGGGGACGGTGCCGCTGCTGGACCTGGCGAACGTCGAGCTGGCGG
>WTGY01000206.1 GCA_011523365.1 Caldilineaceae bacterium | reverse complement strand
CAGTTCACGAGCAGGTATTTGCGCTCGGGGTCGCTGCGGTCGTGGTTCAGGGCGAGGCCGGACTGGGAGATGTCGGGGTGGACGATGTTGGTGGCGGTATGGTCCTGAAATGGGATGCAGTCGTCGCGGAGCGGTTTCTCCCAGTGGAGGGCGTCCTTTGATTCGGCGTAGCAGAGGACCTGGCTGGTGTTGAAGGGTTCGCCGGCCAGGCCCTGCCAGTACCACATCTTGAACAGACCGTCGTCGGGATCGTGGATGACGCCGGCGGTGCCGGGGTTGAACTGTACCTGCTCCCATGGAAGGTCGGTAAAGGAGAGGAGAGGTTCGGGGACCTTGTGCGGGGCGCACAGCTCTCGCTTGACTCCGTTGAGATGATCGAGAATGAAGTTGTCGAGAAACAGTTGTCGGTCCGTGCCGACGTGGGGGAAGGGTACTTTGTAGTCGGGCGGAATGTAGGGGTAGTCCTTGTCGACGGGCCGGCTGCCGCTCAGGATGGCATCGGTCTTCTGCCGGATGTCGAGTTGCTCGGTGCGGCTCTTGGGCTCGGGGACTGTCATGGCGGTATGGAATCCTTATGGAAGGCGTTGTTGCAGCCTATGATTTCGGGTTCATATGCCCCACTTTTCGCGCATTTCGGCCATGGTCTTGCGATTCTCGGCCTTGGGGATCTGGTCGGGGTGGGGGCCCATGTGGCGTTCGTCGACGGGTTCGGAGGCGAGCTGGTAGCGGTTGTCGGTGCTGAGGCGGTAGCGGTTGGAGACGTTGTCGAGGGAGCCGTGCAGGAAGTACATGCCGAATATCATGACGTCGCCGGCGCGGAATGGCGTGGACGACCACTTGACGCCGAGTAAATCGATCAGTTCCAGAGGGTTGCGGCTGAGGTGGCCTTCGGTCATATCGTTGTGGGCGTCGGCTGCCCCGTAGGTGCGGCGCAGGAGGTCGAGCTTGTTGGAGCCGGGGCAGAAGGCGAGGGGTCCCATGTCTAGCGACAGGTCGTCGAGTGGGGTCCAGACAGTGTAGAGTTTTTTGGTGCCGGCGCCCATGAAGACGACGTCGTAGTGTGCGCCGGTGCTGTGGCCGCGTCTGACTGCGCGAGGCCATTTGTGATCGAGGGTAAGGGCCGGGCCTCCGAGGAAGCTTTCGAAGAAGGCCATGATGCGTTGGGAGTTGACGACGCGCAGGTAGGCGTGCATGTTTACTACATCTTCATTGCGAATGGCTGCGGCTTCGTTTTCAGGACCGATCATACCTTCTTCAGGTGGAGCGTCGGGATCCAGTAAGCCCTGTGCGGACAGGTAGGAAAGTATGTCTGATCGGGCGGCAGTGATGGCGTTGCGGTTGTAGAAATCGCGGATCAGTAGATATCCGTCCTCTTCGATTCTGGCGTGGAGGGCCGCTGTGTCGTCTGCGATGTCGTTTGCGTCACGCGGTGCAAAGATGTTATGGCCGAAGACAAGCTCATGGCCGGCCATCGTGACTTTCGTTCCGTCTGCAACTGTCATTGTTTGCATGGTCTTTCAGCCCTTTGCTTTAGCCAAATGGCATCCTTTTGAATCCGTCAGTCGGTTTTCATTCGCCCCGCAAAGACTGTCCCGTACGTGTTTCCGCGAATACTGTCTCTGGTCTCGTTACCAACAAGGAAGGCGAGGTTCTTCCAGACGGCGACGCGGTGCGAGGCGATGCCGTAGGGGAGCGGGTCCAGCGCTGCCCAGCTTGCTTCATGTGTGTCGTAGGCCCAGACTTCGTGGGCGTGGCAGACGAAGTCCAGATCCGGGACGTGTCCCATGATGTGGACGGAGCTGCCGTCCGGGGAGACGACCCAGGTCTGGCCGCCTGTCAATACAATCCAGCGATCGTCCACGGTGAAGGCGTCGGCGACGAAGGCTCGCGGCGGGCGGGGCAGCTCTTGCCACGTTCCTGAAGGCAGGTCGCATTCCCACAGTTCGCTGAAGACGACATGACTGATCCTGTCAGCCGTTGCTTCGCCTTCAGGAAAGATTCGCAGAGCGTTGTGGGGCTTGGGTTCGACCACACCAACTATGGGGATGTCGTGGCCGCCGACTACGTAGAGTTTGTCGCGGCAGATGCCCATGCCGCACATCCAGCGCGGTTCGCCGGGGAATTGGGAGGCTACTTCCCAAGTGCCACGGCGCCGGACGTCGAGCCGGTAGATGTTAGGGTCGCCGGTGGCGTGTTCGTGGGGGTGCCAGTCGGTGCCGAAGGCGGAGTAGAGGTGGTCGCCGCGGGCGAAGGTGGTTGCGACCATGGCGGGGGAGGGGCGGTCGGGCAGTTTTTCCCAAGCGGTGGCGCCTGCCCGGACGTCAAGGAACCAGACGTCGGCGGTGGCGCGGTTGCCCACGGCGCGACGGCGTCCGCCGACTACGGCGAGGCCGCCGGCGACAGCGGCGCCGGAGGTCCAGCCGGGGCCGATGGGTATTGGGGGCAGGGGGTACCATTCGCCGATTGGTGCCGACTCGTCCTGCCGGTCGTGGGCTTCGTCCTGAATTGACGCGCCGAATCCGTACTCAACTTCTCGCCAGGGATAGGACATTCCTCCGGCGACCAGCAGTTGGCCGTCAACAACACCGACAGCGGGCCCTTTGATGAGAGCGGGATATACGGGCGCTTCCTGCCAGGTGATTTGCAGTGACATTGTGTTTGGTGGGCTGAGTTTCTTTGGAAGTCGCAACTACTGAGCCAAGTTCTGTGCGTACTTTGTATGGTCTGCCTGGATCCGGAATGACTGAATGTATTGTCAGGAATTCTGTAGCGGGTTCCAGATGGTCATAGCGGCGTAGGTTGGACCTGATTGGGCGTTGCCTCTCCTACCTTGCCTGCGCTGGCACATACTTCGGAATCAGCCCAGACGCGGGATGAGGGGAAGCGCGGGCCGCCAACTTCGCATTGCCCTCACACTCTCTGCGGTGCGAGGTTTTTGGACCGGGGGCGTTGCGGGGGCGGAGCCCCCGCACAAGGGAGGCCGCTTGCGGTCGACCGCCCAACTGCAGTAGTCAGTGGTCAGTAGTCAGTGAAAGCAAACATCAAAGGGCGAAAGGTTTGATAAGGAAAGAGAAATTCCATTCGCCATGCTGAATCATGATCGCCAGTTGACAAGGACTTGGCAGTCACCGGAAGTTTATACAATCTGGGTGAGGGGGTCAAGCACTGTCCGAGCAGGGTGAATCCCAAATTTGGGGCGGGAATAGTCTGGCGGGGAATCGGTGACAGCGGTGGCTTGAACTGTTTACCGTCTTTGTGCGAGACGCAGTTTAGGCGCAAGGCCTGGCCGTGAGGTGGAGTCCGTCAGTTGGGGAGGGTGCGAGGGCAGGAACAAGGCCGGCACGTACTGGGATCTGATGGGACTGGCGGGACGTGGTCGGGCTGGACACCTTCGATTAGCCACCTGTAACGAATATCGACACCCGGTCGATGAGGCATGTTGTTGGGGGGGGCGTTGCGGGGGCTCCGCCCCCGCACAAGGGAGGGCCGACTAGGCCCGACCGCCCCAAATAAGCGAGGAGAGAGTGGAGAGGATACTTGAACTGCATTTCGTGCTGCCTGTTGACTCAGAATCGAATGGCGTACAGGTCTGCCTTGAAGAGGTCAAATCTGAGGCGGATGGTCTGGCCACGCAGATGACTCAGGTCGGCGCTGCCATTCCAGGTGAGCGGAGAGTCGATATGATCTCCGACGAGTGGCTGGCAATCTTCAAGGGTGTGGCCCTCGATGGTGCGGATGAAGCGTGTGTCGCTGCCGACGTCACCGGGGCTGGAGGAGAGGATCTGGCAGCGCAGGAAGCCCGAGTATAGGGTATGGGCGTTGACGCGGATCGAGTCCGAGTTCAGTTCGAAGGGAACTGTCCAGAAGCCACCGCGTCCGCGGCTGGAGAGTGAGACAAATCCGTCCTCGCGTACGGAAGCGCGGACCAGCCCCGACTCGCCGAGGGCGCCCGTTTTCCGTTCGAGCGGTTCGTTGTGCATCCTGCGGTTGACGCCGACATAGGTGGACCACTCGCTGTTGCCCGTGGGAATTACCCCGGCGCAGGCATAGACCGTATTGTATGGTCCACCGGCAGAGGGCACAGTCTCGATCCAGGGGGTTTGGCCCAGCGGCCTGTTCCAGAAGATGCCGTCGCGGCTGGTGGCCAGATGTACGTTCATGGTGTCGGGCGTGCGCTCGTACATGGAGAGCCGCATCAGGTGGGCGTCGGTTGCGCCGGGCCAGGGGGAATAGCCGCTGCAGTAGATGTCCAGGTCGGGCGCGTCGAGTGGGTTGTTTTCCAGGACCGGTTCGGATTCGGGAAAGTGCCGGAAATCGTCGGATACGGTCCGGTTGACCCCGCGGCGGTTCGACTGCGCATCCATTTGGCGAGTGTAGAGTACATACTTGCCCAGTTCCGCATCATGGAGGGCGATGTTCTGGGTGTCCGCATGCTGGTACTCCATCAGAGGCCGGGGCAGGGGCGTCCAGTGGAGGCCGTCGGCGGAGACTGCGCCGAGCACTTTGCGCTCGGTCTCGGTCCAGTGACAGCTGACCATTTTGTAGCGTTCGGACTCTTCGGCGACGGGATCGATGAAGATACCGTGGCCATGCCGGTTGATGTCGATCAGGTTGTTGTCGGTTGACCCGTTCCATTCTTGTAGGCCCAGATTGGGTTTGTGCCAGGTGACGCCGTCGTTCGACTCGGCGTAGCCGATGCCGCCGCCGTTTTCGTACCAGCAGCGGAGCGTGCCTCCATCCTCAAGGAACGTTGAGTACGCTGAAATGTAGCCCTGCTCCCATGGGCGGTCGGCAGCGATCGCCAATCCATGGTCTACTTTGGGCTCGTGGACTTTGAGAGTGATCCCATGCGGGACGCTCCAGCCCTCGGTGATGGCGCCACCCCACTGGGTGCCATAGCCTGGTTCTATGCCCATCCAATCGACAAACACCCATTTTCCGCGTCCGAGCCCCCAGTTTCTCACAGTTTATCTCCTTTTTGGACCGAAATTGGTTTTCGAAAGGGTCAATACCTCTTGATGGAGGAAATACGAATCTCGCCGATCTGACCGAAAAAGTGGCCCTCGCCGAGGAAGTCGAATGCGCCGCCGTAGCGGGCGAATCCTTTTAGGCGGGTAGAGACGCTGAACTGGGCGTCGTGTCTGCGGTTGTTTACCAGAGTGCGGCCGTCGGGGCTTTGCATTTGCCAGATCAGGAGGCCGTCCAGAAACAGCTGGTGATAGTCTTCGACGGATTCGTATTGCCAGGCAATATGGTGCCACTCGGTATCGTAAATGCCGGCTTTGGAGGTGCCCACCACGAGCCCGTCCGGGCGGGTCCAGGGATGCAGATTCATCAGCTCCTGATCGGGCTCGGCGCCCAGAAAGTGGGCGCCGGGTGCCATGCTGCCATCGGGCGAATTGTGGGCGGAGAGGTAGAGTTCCCAGACGCCGCGTTCGGTCTTGTCGTATGTTCCGCAGATGTGGCCGAAGGTGAAGGGCTGGTGGTGCTCGTCGGGCTTTACGCCATATGCCTGCAGGGGCCCGCCCCGTCTGATCCAGGCTTCGACGGTCCAAGCGTTTTTGCAGGTTCGGAGGTCGAGCTTGTCGTTATGCTGGGGTCCGACGAAGCCGTGCTCGCCGTGGCCGGTATCCTGGGGGAAGCGACCGTTGCGGCCGGGCCAGGAGACGCGCCTGTCGCCGCCAATGTTGGTCCAGGTCAAGGTGAGTTCTTCGTCACCCATCACGTCGGGGATGAGGCGGCCGTTCGGGCCTTGCCAGTCGTAGAGGACGACTGTGTGTTCATCGGGTCCGATGACGAGGAGATCGGCGGGCAGCACTTTGAGGGCGATTTTGGCCTGCTGGCTCTGGCCGATGGCGTCGACTGCATTGACAACGAAGCGGCAGATGCAAGGGCTGGCAGGCGTGCCTGCCAGTTCACCCGATGCCGGGTCGAGATGGAGTCCGGTGGGCAGGGCGCCCTTTGCGATGGTCCATTTGATCGGCGGGATCATGTGACTGGTTCGGACCTTGGCGCGATAGGAGTTTCCGGCGAATACCGGGGGCAGTGAGTCCGTAGAGATCTGACCGCGGCGAACGCTCAAGTGGAACTGGTGCCGGTCGGTAGAGCCGGTTGTGTCGGCGGCAAGCAGAGTGAGGGGTTGATCTTCCAGGGCCACTGTTGGCTTGCCGCTTATGGCACCCGTCTTGCTGTCCAAGGCCAGGCCCGCGGGTAAGCGACCTTCTGCCAACGCCCAATGGACGGGTCCACTGGCGGCGTCGGCCGAGAATTGAACCGAGTAGGGGGCTTTGAAGGTAGCCGGGGGCAGTTCGCGGCGAACGATTGACAGCTGCTCCGCTACCGGGTAGCGCATGATGCTGGAGATGCGGATCTCGTCGATTTCGCCTTCGAAATTGCCATTCGCCAGGAGTTTTGGCGGGTCATGGGAGTGGATGAAGCCGCCGACGACGAAGGGGACGCCGACGTTTTCGGCATCATTGACAACGCGTCCCTGCAGGTCGTTGGGGAGTGGCAGCTGGACGCGGCGGATGAGCCGGCCGTCGAGAAAGAAGAAGTGCGTCTGGTCAAGGAAGCGAAACTGCCAGGCAACATGGTGCCAGTTGTTGTCTTTGATCCTGGGTGGGTCGGCGCTGGTCCAGCCGCCGGCTTTGGCGTTTTGGAGGAGGAGTGCGCTGGTGTCGTGATTGGGATCGCGACCGCGGGGGGAGCCCATGAAGCGTGCGGCGGGGTAAAGCCCATCCTGCAGTGTGCCGGGGCGCGTGAAGCTGTGAAGGGAGAAGTTCCAACCGCCGCGCATACCGATGGGGAGGCCCAGCCCTTCGTCTTCGGTCCCGCAGATGTTGACATAGGTGTGGCCTTCTTCGAGGCCGCCGGTGCCGGTGTAGCGTACCCAGGCTTCGACCGTCCACTCAGAGGTACAGGGCCGGAGGTGGAGTTTGTCGTTGTTGGCGGGCCCGACAAGCAGGTTGGCGTCGTCGGTGCGGCGATCGAAGCTGGCGCAGGCGCCGAAGCCCGGATGGGAGCCCCACTGCGTGTGGCGGTGGGCGCGGAGGGTGAGCTGGGCGTCTCCGCAAGCGTCAGTGGTCTGGTTGCCCTCGCCCTCGTCGAAGTGGAACAACGCAACTGTATGGTCATCAGGTACAAAGGGAGAACATGGCGGTGTACTCAAACGCGATTCTCCTGGTGGAGAGGGAGGTGGCTCCAGACTCGAAATGGCAAATCGGGAAGCGGTTTCAAGGTATCGAGAGACCGGGTTACGCTTCAGTATTTCAGCCCAGGCTCATGTGGGGATCGAGCGCGTCGCGCAGGGCATCGCCGACGAAGTTGACTGAGAGTGTGGTGATGGCGATGGCGACGGCCGACGGCAACCACAGCCAGGGCATCGTCTGCAGGATGGGCAGCGACATGGCGTCCTGCAACATGCTCCCCCAGCTGGACATGGGCTCCTGGACGCCCAGGCCGAGGAAGCTGAGAGCGGACTCGGTCATGATGGCCCCGGCCAGCCCCATGGTGGCCGCCACAACCACCGGAGCGATCGCATTGGGGAGGATGTGACGGAAGACGATGCGGCCACTGCTCACGCCGACACAGCGCGCGGCCAGCACGAATTCCCGCTCGCGCAGCGTAAGAAACTGGGCGCGCACATGGCGCATTATGCCAGTCCAGCCAAAAATCCCGATGATAATCATGACATTGAAGATGTTAGGAGGCAGGACGACGGCGACGGTGACAATGAGCATGAAAGAGGGGAAGCACATCATGACATCGGTGAAGCGACTCAGAACCATGTCGACACGTCCGCCGAAGTAACCGGCGAGTCCTCCGAGGACGACGCCTATGGTGGTATAGATGCTGACGGCGACGAGGCCGACGGCGAGTGAGACCCGGGTGCCATACGCCAGGCGCGTCCAGACATCTCGACCCAGCGGGTCGGTTCCCAGTATATGCGCCGGAGAGGGCGCCTGCCGCATCACGGTCAGGTCGATGCCGTTGGGATCGTGGAAGGTTACAAAAGGCGCAAGTATGGCCACCAACGCAAAGACGGACAGAGCTGCCAAGCCTAAGACGGCCAGACGGTGGCGGCGAAAGCGGCGCAGGGAGCGGTTCTCAGCCTTGGGCAAGGCTTGCAATACGTCCGGCGAAATCTGCGATGAAACCGGCTGCCGCGCCTCTTGTACGGCGTCTGCCGGCGTGGCTGTGGAATCGACCATGCTACGCACCTTACTCGTAGCGGATCCTGGGATCGGCCCAGGCATAGGTGATGTCGGCCAGGAGATTTGCGAACAGCACCATCGAAGAACCGATCAGGTTCATGGCCATGATCATGGGCTGGTTGCGCATGAAGATCGACTCCATGCCCAGTTTGCCCATGCCGGGCCAGACGAAGATTGTCTCGATTATGAATGAGCCGCCGATAATGCCCGGAAGGGAGAGGCCGACGATGGTGATGACCGGCAGCAGCGAGTTGCGAAAGGCGTGGCCCAGATAGACGGAGCGTTCGGGCAGGCCTTTTGCACGGGCGGTGCGGACGTAGTCGGCGCCGAGAGCCTCCAACAGGCTAGCGCGCGCATAGCGCATATGGCCGGCCAGCCCCTCGAAGCCGAGAACAAGCGCGGGCAGCGCCAGATAGTGGAGACGGACGAGAAAATTGTCGGGACCGTCGAGCGGCGCCCTGCCGCCGGTCGGAAAAAGGGGTAACTTGAGTGAGAACAGGTAGAGGGCGATGATGGCGAATACAAAACCGGGCGTGGATATCCAGACGAAGGCCTGCAAGGTGAGAAGATGATCGAGAACGGAATACTGCTTGATGGCTGAAATGATACCCAGGGAGGTACCGACGACGAGGGAAAAGAGAATGGTAACGACGGAGAGTTGGAGCGTTGCAGGTAACACCTGGGCCATCTCCTGGAGGGCAGGTTGACCGGTGACAAAGGAATAGCCGAGGTTGCCGCGCAGTAATAGTTCACGCAACCAGATCAAGTAGCGTACGACGACCGGTTTGTCCAGCCCGTATGACTCGCGCAGCCGCTGGAGCTGCGCCTCATCTACGCCCATCTCCAGTCTGAGACCAGGGGGGACGAGGGCGTCGACGTAGTCGCCGGGCATGATTTCGCTGATTATGAAGGTGAGGGTGATGATGCCCCACAAGACCGGGACAGCGATCAGAAGGCGGCGAATGATATATCTGGTCATAGTTGGATATCAGGAGGACCTAAGGCGGGCGCCAAGGTGCATCCCACTCTGCTTGCAGGTGACAAGCAGAGTGGGACGAAGGGGCAAGAGATCTACTCTTCCATCTTATACCAGAGATGGGCATTGAGTTTCGACCACTGGTAGTCGTGCATGCCCCCCAGGGCATACTCATCCATTCCGCCAACATTTTTGCTGATTGCATAACCCATGTGGTAGCGGTGGAGCGGGATGTATCCGATCACGTTTTCGGCGATGATCTGCTGAATCTCGTTGTAGAGGGCCTTGCGGTCCTCGGTGCCGCCGGTCTCTTTGGCCTGGATAAACAGGTCATCAATCTGAGCACATACGGCGTCGAGAGAGCCGTCGGTCGGCCAGACTACGTCTCGTTGGGCCGGCGGGTTGTCACAGCGGTAGGTACGATAGTAGCCGTGCAGGTCGACGGGATTGCCCCAGCCGGCATGGGAAAAGGAGTGCAGGTTTTGGGCCACTCTGTCGTTCCAGGCTTCGTTGGGAACATGGATGACTTTGATGTTGATCCCCACCTCGCCGAGGTATTTCTGCATCAGCAACATGAAGTTTTTGGCCTCGGTGCCCGTATGGTAGTAGATCAGCTCGTGCTCTTTTTCGGGATCCCAGACGCCGTCTGCGGCGGCTTCGGCCAGCAGGGCCATGGCTTTCTCGGGGTCGTAGGAATAGGTGGGCACTTCATCGTTGGTCCAACCGTCGACGAAGGAGAAGGTGTGCCACGGTTCGCGCAGGCCGAAGTAAACGGCATCGCCGATCTCCTGGCGGTTGATGGCGTGGCTGATGGCCATGCGAACGCGCTTGTCCCAGAAGGCGGGCTGGCTGAGATTGCCGACAAAGACGCTGATGTAGTTCAGACGCTGGGTCTGTACGTCAATGCCAGGCAATTCCTGGGCCTGCTGATAGAAGTTGCCTTCGACCTTCATGAGATCCAACTCACCCTTTTGGAGGGCGATGAACTGCGTATCGGGCGGGCCCATGTTCTGGAACAGGATACCGTCGAGGCAGGGCGCGCCTTCCCAGTAGTCATCGTTGCGCGCCAGGCGGAAGTACTCGTCTTTTTTGCCATCTACAAACTTGAACGGGCCAGTGCCGATCTGGGTCTCGGTGGTGAACCAGAGTGGATTGCCAGCGTCCTTGAGGTCGGGCACGCGCCACTGGCTGTAGATGTGCTCGGGCAGGATGTTGATGCTGCCGATGAAGCGGGAAAAGTAGCTGACGTCCGGCTCTGCGAGGGTGAGGCGAATCGTGTGATCGTCGATGACTTCGATTCCCTCGATTGAGTCGGTCTTGCCATCCAGGTAGTCAAGGGAACCCTTGATTGCAATCCAGTTGCCGGGCTGGGCAGGGTTCACCCAGGGGCTGTCAAGGTCGTTGTGCCACGTCCAGGTGAAGGCCACGTCATCGGCGGTGAAGTCCTCACCGTCATGCCACTTGACGCCCTGACGCAGGTGGAAGGTGAATTCGGTGGCGTCGTCGCTGATTTCCCAGCTTTCGGCCAGGTCGGGATGGGGTACGTTATCGGTGCCAGTGCGGACCAGTTTGCCGAAGACGAGCTTCTGCTGCTCGTAGCCCCAGCCCCAAATCGGAACCACCAAGGCCCTTGAACTAAAGTCAAGAGTGAGGGTGCCGCCGCGGGCAGGGCAGATGTCGTCGCCGGTGGTGGTCTCTGCCGGCGCCTCAGCCATTGTATCGGCCGGTTGGTCGGCAGCCGGGGCAGCCGGTGCCGGGGCACAGGCAGCCAGAATGAGGGCCAAGGCGAGAATAAATGCGACGTTTCTGAGCGAAGACATTCTCTTCCTCCTTTTTACTAGACCTCTGAAAGTTGATACTGAAACGCGTTCGGCTGCAAGGCATACACTGCGGGGCAAGTTGCACAATATGGTATATCACTTACGAGGTTGACCTGTCAAGCAAGTGAAAACTGCCTGGGGTGGGCGGGTACTGGGCAAGAGGCGGCCCGGAGGAAGAGAAGAATTGGGGGGATTTTTGAATGCAGAGGACGGCCCGCTCTTCCCAAGCCGGCACAGAACGTGACGGATGTGAGGAGATTCAAGAAAGAGTATGTTGTTGGCGCCAGATTCGTAACTGCTGACGTGAGCTAAGTCTTCTGTTTTCCTGAGGCCATGCTCACTCAGTCGAAAGTGCGGCCGGTATGGCGGCGCCCGGCGATCGCGGCAGCTTCGTCGCCGGCGGGGAAGGTGATGCCTTCGTCGATCCTGGCGGCGACATTGCCGGCGTCGACGCCGTCGAGGAAGCCGATGTTGGCGGCTCTGCAGGCGGCGAAGACGCGGTCGCGGGCGGCTTTGAGGTCGCCCTCTTCGGTGTTTTCGGGGGTGCGGACTGTGTCGTAGCCGAAGGTCATGCGCATGTCGGATGGGCCCCATTCGGCGAAGGCGATGCCCGGGACTGCGGTGCTGGCCTCGGCGTTGGCGAGGGCGCGGATGTTTTCTATTTTGATGCCGAGGACCAGCTCGCCGTCGGGGTTGAGCGGCCAGACGTCGGCCTTGCGCAGGTATTCCTGGGTGGAGACGCCCCAGACGTGGGCGGCGTTGTCCTGTCCGCCGGAGCCGCGGCGGCCCATGTCGAGGCCTGCTCCGACGCCGTGGGTGTGGAAGGGGAAGCGCACCCACTCGACGAATTCTTTGACAGCGCCGGGTGTTTCGACGTGGCAGAGCAAGATGCCGTGAATGCCGGTGGCGAGGACCTGCTTGATCATCCAGGCGTTGTTGCGGACGACGTATTCGTCGACGCCGTCGAAGGGGAGGGTGACGAGCACCGGGGGTGTGCGGTGGCCGGTGCGGGTTGGTCCGCCGTCGACGAGGCCGCGCATGAAGGCGTTGAGGCCGGCGACGTCGAAGGGCTGGTGCTCGATGCCGATGACGAGCCAGTCGGCGTGAGTCTGCGCGGACTTGACGCCGCCTTCGTAGGTGAGGGTGCGGCCGCCGTCCCAGTAGACGGGCTGGCCGGCTTCGCGAAGTTCGATAATCTGGTTGATTCGTTTCATTGTGAGTTTTCCGTTGAGTTGGGCAGTGCGGGATTTCGTCTCAGTGAGTCTTGGCATGACTACACGAAGGACAGTTCCTAGGATATTAAGATCGCCAGATTCAGACCCAGTCTCGCAGCGGGTGTTCGCGATCCGTCAGCGGCAGCGGTGTGCGGCCGTGGCGGTGGGCAGTGTAGACGCCAAGGATCATCTCCAGTGCCCAGCGGGCGTCGCGACCGCTGGAGATCGGTTCGCGTCCTTCTTCGAAGGCGGCGATCAGGTCGCGGACCATGTAGGCGTTGAGGGTATCGAAGCCGGGGTTGCTCGGCTTCAGGACGACCTTCCAAGCGGGTTCGGTGATGGCCGGGTTCCAGTTGGGATGGGGGCAGTGGAGGAGGTAGCCGTCGCGTTGCATCAAGATTCCCTCAGTCCCATGGATCTCCAGTCCGCCGGGTCGGGGGCCCGGGCGGACCTGGCGGCGGTGGGAGTGGAAGGTGGCCATGATGCCGTTGTCGAAGGCGTAGGTGGCTTCGAGGTGGTTGCCGAGGATGGGGCCGATCTCTTCGTCGCCGAGGCGGGCGTCGTCGGGTCCGGCGTCCCTGCCGTCGTGGAGGACGTAGGCCTGTACCCAACGCGGATGGCCGAAGAGGAAGCAGAGCATGTCGAGGGAGTGGGTGCCGAGGACCATCAGGTCCTGGCCGCCGCCGCGGTGGTCCTGTTTGCCGCCGCTGATGACCTCTTTGACGTCGCCAACGACGCCCTCGGCCAACAGCTCCCTGGTTTTGTGGGCAATCTGGCCGACGCGACCCTGGTGCGAGACGGCTATCTTCGTGCCGGCGCGGTCGCAGGCTGCGATCATGGCGTCGGCTTGCGCCAATGTTGGCGCGAAGGGTTTTTCGCAGAAGATGCCGCGCACGCCGGACTCGGCAGCGGCGATGACCATGTCGTGTTTCTGATCCAGCCAGCGGGGGGCGACGCTGACGATGTCGAGCTGCTCTTGCTCAAGCATCGTGCGGTAGTCCTGATAGCAGTTGGCGGGGTCCACGCTGAGGCGCTCGGCGGCGGCGGCCAGACCTTCGGGGTCGGCGTCGGCGACGGCGACCAGGTCGATTTCTTCCATGCCCAGGTAGACGGTGTCGAGGCTGTGGCCGTAGTTGCCGCGGCCGGTATGGCCGATGACACCGGCTCGGTATGTTGTCATGTCAACTCCTCTTCGCTGACGATATAAGCCTTGATCTTCGGTTGTGCGCTCGAGGTCCAGTTGGCGTCTCTGAAGTCATCGTTTGTGTAATCTGCGATTACGATCGTGCCATCTTCGAGCTGGTCCCAGTTGCTGTAGCCGGAGTCGGCGGTGGCGTCGAGGCGGATTAAGCGGTCGCGTCTGAACTGGTCGGGGTAGGTGCCGGACTCGGCGCGCCAGGACCAGTTGATGCTGTGGTCTTGCGGGTTGTCGACCGAGGCGCTGACCGACCGCCAGTGGGAGATGCCGCGTCGATTACTGCCGAAGCGGACGAGCCGGGCGCCGGGGACACTTGCGGGCTCTTTCAGGCAGAGGCGTCCATCGACGTAGACGGCGATCTCGCCTTCCGAGCGCACGATTCTATAGGTGTGCCATTCTGTGGTATCCAGCGGGATGCGGTGGGTCGGCTGATGGCGTGGCTCCCCGCTTGCTTGCGGCGAGCCTGTCGTGCTGTGGAAGGCGGCTTCATCCTGGCTGCTCTCGGTCAGGCTGAGTTCACGGGGTGTGATGCGAACGCGACAGCCGGCGAAGAGATCGCAGCCCTCGCTGGTCTGATCGGCAAGACGGAGCTCGGCCTCCAGTTCCACGCGGGCGCGGCTGTTGAGCGCTGGGTAGAGTGAGAAGAATACCTGGCTTTCCGGCTCGCGGTCTGTCGTCAAGGTGAGGCAGCCCTTTTCAAGCCGGCAGCGGGACTCTTCCCAGATGAAGGATGCAGGTTCGAATGCCAGTTTCTCGGCGGGGTCCCAGAGGAAGGCGTAACTGGCGAAGGTGCCCCAGCGGTTGCGGTAGGTGACGAGCAGCTTGCCGGAGCGCAGTTTGTGTACGGCGGTGCGCTGACCGTAGAAGGGCGCGAGTTGGGGCTCGTTCCAGGTGCGGCCGCAGTCGTAGCTGTGGATCAGGCGGCTGGGCTGGCCGAAGGCGCCGTTGGCGAAGCCGATGCGGGTGATGGCGAGCAGATGGCCGGGCTCGAGTTCGACGATGCCTACTTCCGAGTCGCTATGGTAGGGGTCGTCGGAGATGGTTGCGGTCCGGTTCCAAGTCTTGCCGCGATCGTCGGAGAAGACGGCAGTGTTGCGGTGGTAACGATTGTAACCGGGGGGAGGCGGAATCTCGAAAGAATCTGTTTCGACGGGCTCGGTGCGTGTGTATACGAGGGTTCCGTCGGCAAGGTCGACGATGTAGCCGGGTTCGCCGCCGACGTCGTCACATTGGACGGGCTGGCTCCAGGTGCGGCCGTCGTCTTCGCTCCAGAAGAGGTGGTTGGACATGCCCCGCGGTGGCTGCTGCCAGAAGGCGAGGCGGGGCCAGTCGTCGCCTGAGGTGCGGTGGCCGAGGTCGCAGATGATGACGAGGCGACCGTCGCGCAGGCGGCTGAGCTGTGGGGCGACCCAGACGCTGTTGTGCTCCCAGACATTGCGGTGGGAGATGGAGCGGTGACCGTGCCAGGTGCGGCCGCGGTCGCTGGAGTAGGCGACCATGATGTGGGTGGAGACGGCGGAGTGCGAGTCGGAGAGGCGGTAGACGGCGACCAGGCCTGAGGGCGCGGCGACGACGTTGGCGACGGAGTGGTACCAGCCGCGCGGGTTTGGGCAGACCAGGTCACTGGCGTAGCTATTCTGGTCGGCGATGACGAACTTTCTGTCGTCCGGGACCGCTCGCATCGACCTCAGTGCCCCGGTGGCAGAGGAAGGTCGACGCGCACGTTGCCGCGGGCGTGGGATTGGAGGAAGCCGACCAGAATCTCTACCGTCTTTTTGGCTTCTCTGGCCGGGCTGAGCAGGTCGCTGCCGTTCTCGATGGCGTCGATGAGGTCGGCGACGCAGGCCGGGATCCTGGTGTACAGGTGGGCTTCGAAGGGAAGGAACTCGCTATTGTTTCTGTCGCGGCGGATGACGCGGCTGTTGTGGACGTCGAGCATGGCGGTTTCGCCGTAGACCTGGAAGGTAAAGCTGGCTGCAAACTGCGACTTGTTGGCGTTGACGAAGGCGCGCACGCCGTTGCGGAAGTGGACGTAGCCGGAGACGGCGGGATCGGTCGCGGGATCTTTACCGCCGTCGCCGAGGTACCTGTCATAGTGGTCGTAGCCAGGTTCCAGTTCGGCGAAGACCCATTCCGGCTCTGAATCGGCAAAGAAGCAGACGCCATCTACAAGGTGGGTACCGTTGCGGAACATCATGGCGCGCGGACCGCCAAGCGTGGCGACGATGCGCTGCACTTCGCCAATGGAGCCGCTGCGGATGGCTTCCCTGGCGACATCGTAGTGGGGGCCCCAGCGATTGGTGTGGTCTACGGAAATATGAACGCCGTTGGCCTCGCAGGCTTCGATCATGCGCGTGCAGTCGTCCACTGTTGTCGCTAACGGCTTTTCGCAGATGATTCCCTTGACACCGGCGTTTGCGGCTTCGACGACGATGTCGGTGTGGCGATGGTCCGAGGTGACGACGCTGACGATATCGAGGTTTTCGCGTTCGATCATGGCGCGGTAGTCGGTGTAGGTTTCCAGCTCACCGAACTCCTGGCCCCAGGTGTCGGCCACCTTTTCGAACAGCTCGGTTTTGAGGTCGCAGACGGCGACAACGTCGGTTTGGGGGTTGAGGTGGTAGGCACCCAGATGTGAGTTTGGGCTGGGCGACTGCAAGATGTTGTTCGGATCGGGGGCCGGACGGTTGGCGGAGATTCCTGAGAGACCGACCACGCCAACTCGATATTGCTGCGACATCTGCCCGTTCCTCCTATTGCTCTTCGGTTAACGATACGTTCAGTTTTTCGGCCCAAGCTTCGATCCTGGTGAATGTTTCTGACGGGACTTCGATGCCTTCGGCTAGACGTTGCTGTCGTGAACGGTGCTCGAAGTCGCCTGGGACAAGCACTTCATCGAATCCCGGGGCCGGCGGGATCGACTTCATGGCGTCCAGGACGGCGCGGACGTTGCGTTGATAGCCTTCAAGAGGCGTGAAGGCGGCCACGTCGTAGACCTGCATGAAGAGGCCAGCCATTGAAGTCAGCTCGGCGTTGAATTCGCCAGCAAGCCCGCCCATGAGACTGAAGAACAGGGAGAGGGCGTATCCCTTGTGTGCCCCGAAAGGCAGGAGGAAGCCGCCGTTGCGGAAGTCCTCAGGGTTCGTTGTAGGGTGGCCTTCGCTGTCGACTATCGCGCCCTCTGGGAGATCAAGACCCTTACTCTGGGCTACCAGGATCTTTCCTCCAGCGATGACGCTGGTGGCGAAGTCGATGACGAAGGGGGCGTCATCACCGGTGGGGATGCCTACTGCGATGGGGTTTGTGCCCAAGGCGCCGCGAGCACCGCCAAAGGGAACTACCTGTGAACCCGCTGCAGAGGCGCCTCCCAACGTAATCAGGGTGATGCAGCCGGCCCTGGCGGCCTGCTCGGCGTATTCGCCGACGCGGCCGATGTGGGTTGTATTCTGGAAGGTGACGCAGCAGACGGCGGATTTTCTTGCTCGGTCGATGGCCCACTCCATGGCCTGGCGGCTCATCGTGTGGCCGAAACCCTTTTTGCCGTCGACGTGCATCGTGTTGGCGCTCTCGCGGACGATTTTGGGGTAGGCCTTGTTGTCAATGCCGCCGTCCTCGATGCGGTCCAGGTACATAGGAACGAACTGGACGCCGTGGGAGTCGTGGCCGGCGAGGTTGGCGTTGACGAGGATTTCGGCGACTGTGGCGGCGATGTCGTCCGGGGCTCCGGTGGCAGCGAACAGATCGCGGCTGATCTTTTGCAGGTAATCGGCTGAGTGGCGAGTGGACTGTGTCATCAGGCTCCTCTGGCGTTGAAGCGGAATTGCTGCGGTCTACATGTGAAACGCTGTCGAACTTTGCGGCGAAGAGATGATTATGCATCGGTGCCCGGCGCATGGTCGCCGTCCCGGGCCAGAGGCAGATTAACAACCCGACCTTCAGCTGCGGACTTATACCCTGCCAACAGGATTTCGGTCAGGTAGGCGGCCTGGCGTGCATTCATCCCGCTCTCGCGTTCTTCGACGATGCAGTCGATGAAGTAACTGGCGTCGGTGCGGTTATCTAGTGCATTGGAGAGCGGGGCGAGGGTGCGTTTGGATTGGCCTCGTACTTCTTCCTGGGTCGTTCGCCAGAAGCCCATTGGGTCGCGAGGATGAATCTCAGGCGGGGTCCAAGGCGGGTCAGTGTTGTAGATTTCCAAGGTCGGTCGATTGGCGCTTAAGAAGAGCGATCCTTTGGTGCCGATGAGGTGGATCTGGTTGGCGCCGCCGGCGGGGTGGCTGGACCAGCCTACTCGGCCGCCGGTGATGGTAGCGGTGGCGCCGCCCTCCAATGTCAGAGAAAGAAAGCCGAAATCTTCCATGTTGCGGCGCTGGTGGGCCTCGAAGAAGTAGCTAGCGGTGCTGCCGAAGACGGTTTCAACGGCGCGACCGGAGATCATGCAGACGAAGCCCAGTGCATAGACGCCGATGGCATAAAGCTCCGCTTTGGCGTCGACGAAGTTGGAGATTACCGGGGGGTAGATTGCCTGGCGCGGGGTTCCCAAGGTGGCAGTTCCATTTGGCCCCTTTGCGAACAGATTGTCGACGTGGATGGCGGTCAACTCGCCCAGTTCGCCTGACTCGACGACCTGGAGGGCCTGATCCACCCAAGGCTGGTGGTTGGAGCTAAACATCTGGCTGCGTACGCCGGTGCGTTCGACGGCGGCGACTACGGCGTCGGCGTGCGACAGGTAGGGCGTCATTGGCTTGTCGACGTAGATGTGCTTGCCGGCGTCTGCGCAGCGGGCGGCGATGCGGCCGCGGCGCTCGGGGTCGGCGCAGATGGAGACGACGTGCACGTCGTCGCGGGCCAGTGCTTCGTCGAGGTCGGGCAAGTAGGGGATGTCGAGGTCATCGGCGAACTGTTTGTTCAGCTGGGCGCGCTCGGTGGGAACGTCCTTTTCGTCAGTTAGGCCGACAAGTGTGCAGCGGGGGTCGGCGCGCAGGTTGAGAGCGTAGTTTTCCTGATGGGTAAGTCTGCCGGAGATCAGGAGGACGCCGAACTGGTGGCTGCTCATTGATGGTCTCCTTCGGCGGACAGCAGTACGGGCTGTTTCGTGAAGAGTGACTTATCGATTGCGGACACCATTCGCGGCGTTGACAAGAGCGATACGTTTTGCCGTCTTTCGTTCTTGCCAGCGGCCAGAATCCCCGCACGCGCAGTGACCTCGGCGTCTGATTGATAGATAGCGCCGCGTGCACCGAGGATGATCAGGTTCATGGAGGGATGACTGTGGGCCAGGGAAATGGCCAGAAGGGCCGACTGACCGTTTTCGTATTCCAACGCGAGCGATAGATGGCCTGCGTCAGCCGAGCCGGTGGCGTAGACCCGGCGCGGCCGGCCCGACAGCCAGGATTCGGCACAGGCACTCATTTCGGCCAGGAGAGGTTTGAGTTCGGGTGAACTCTGGGCTGCGGCTGCGGTCCAGCGGACGAAGAGAGGCGTGCCGACAGTGTCGCTGGCGAGCGTTTCGCTGACGGTCTGGTTCAACACAGTCCAATCGTACATAGGATGCTCCTGAATTCTTGATGCAACGCGCGATGGAGGACTGTGGATGACTGTGCTGGAAGACCTGTAAACGGGAGGATTATGATTCGGCCTGGCGCGGGTTGAGGGCGTCGTTGAGGCCGTCGCCCAGGAAGTTAATTCCGATTGAGACGATGGCGATGGTCAGGCCGGGGACGGCGACTAGCCAGGGGCGGTAGCGCCAGCTCAACTGGTTGTCACTGATCATTGCGCCCCAGCTGGCCTGAGGCGGCTGAACGCCTACGCCCAGGAAACTCAAACCGGATTCGGCGACGATGGCGGCGCTAAAGCCGAAGGTAACGGCAACAATCAGAGGGCCGAGCGCGTTTGGGATCAGATGTCTCATCAGAATCTTGCTTTGGGTGACTCCGATGGCGCGGGCGGCTTCGATGAACTCCTTTTCGCGCAAAGAGAAGATCTGCCCCCTGATAAGACGGGCGTATCCAGGCCACTGAATGAATGAGAGTGCACCGAATACGACGATCAGATCGACGTAGGTCGGGGTAGAGAAAAACTCCAGGCCTGTTGTCTCGTACATCGAGTCGACCCAGTCGGCGACCGGCTTACGGAATGTAGCAGCGATGAGCGAAGCGAAGAGAAGCTGCGGGATCGACATCGTAACGTCGATGGCGCGGCCAATGAGCCAGTCGACCCAGTTGCCGGCATACGCGGCGACGGCCCCCAGAAGCATGCCCAGCAAAAGGCTGAAGACTGTGGAGATGATGGCGACGAGGCCGGCCGTA
Organism: Caldilineaceae bacterium; assembly: GCA_011523365.1. Lineage (GTDB taxonomy): Bacteria > Chloroflexota > Anaerolineae > Caldilineales > Caldilineaceae > Bin5. Next base: position 44,132 of record WTGY01000206.1, on the reverse strand, counting down.
CGGGCACCCCACATGATGCGGCTCAGCATGTCACGCCCCAGGTCATCGGTCCCCAGCAGGTAATCGGTACTTGGACCTTCTGCGACCCGGTCAAGGTCCTGGAGCATGTAGGGGTATGGAGCCAGATACGGCCCGAAGATTGCTGTAATAAAGAGAAGCAGAAAGATGAAAAGCCCTGCCATCGACAGCCGGTTTCGTATCATACGCCGAAAGGCATCGCTCCAGAGGCCGCGAGTCTTTCGTTGCTGGACTTCCAACTGAAGCGACAGATCCTCTACATTGTCAGCTTCTGTCTGAGCCATCCTTGTTCCCTCTTTGCATTTCCCGTCCGCTCTTCAGAGCCATTGCGTGGGACAGCATTCCTGCCCATGCCCGCGGTGCCTAACTTGCTCTAATCGTATACGACGCGGGGATCAAGGACGGGATAGATCAGATCCACGATCAGGTTTATGGCCATGGTCAGACCTGCGGTGAAGAGTACGACACCATTAATCATGTTGAAGTCCCGTCCGGACAGCCCTTGCTGGAAGAGCCGCCCCAGTCCAGGCAGGTTGAAGGCCAGTTCGAGGAAGACCGCGCCCCACATGAAGTCGTCCACCAATAGACCGAGAGAGGTCACAACCGGAATAAGTGCGTTGCGTGCGACGTGGCGCCCCATGACAACGACTTCGTTCAAGCCTTTGGCGCGTGCGGTGCGGACATAGTCATTCTGCATTACTTCCAACATGCCACCGCGAGTCTGGCGGATCACTCCCACGAGGGAACGTGTGGAGATGATCGCGGCGGCCAAGAAATAGGAAGGATGCAAAATGCCCTTCCATCCCCGTGGAACGTTCATGACGTCTAACCACAGGACCATGACGATCAGCGCCACCGGTACAAGGACATAGGTCGGAATCGACCAGAAGAACAGGCTGCCGCTAACGATAGTATAATCCACCCAGGTATTGTGAAATCGGGCCGCGATTACGCCTAATGGGATTCCGACGACCGCCATAATTACGAGCACACCGGCCGCCAACTGGCCGGAAACCGGTAGGGCGCGTTTGATACGCGGCCAGATCGGCGCGGCGTCCAGAAAGGAGTAGCCGAAATGGCCCTTGAGAAGATTCGCCATGTAGGTGCCGAACTGCTCGTGAAACGGTCTATCGAGCCCATACTGGCTGCGCAGGTCGGCAACTTCCTCCTCATTCAAATAGACACCCTGGGCGGCCCACTGTGAGCGAAGGATTGTGACCGGATCGATTGGGCCGAGATAGCCCAGCAAGAAGACGATCATCAGCGTCGCAAAGAGCGATGGGATGATGATCAGCAGCCGCATGGAAAAGTAGCGGGTCACGTCTCAATTCCCGGTGACAAGTGGTTCGCGATTAGTTGGTCGTGTTAATCGGTCAATGGCCGGTTCCGATTGGGAGACCGGCCATTGACCGAGTTTCCACAGATTAGCGCTCTTTGCGGTAGGTTTCGGTCATGTTATGCCAGAAGCTGATGCGGCTCTGGCTATAGCCGCCGACCCACGGCTGAATTTGATACCAGCCACGGATGTAACCAGTCGGAATTACGAGCGCAGCGTCGGTGAACTTCTCAAGCATGGCCAGCGAGCGCTCGCAGAAGTCGGCGGCGCCGGGATCCATTGAGAGAAGAGCATCGATCTCTTCGTCCCAGCCTTCTTCGGTGTAGTTCGTCCAAGACTGGTAGGAGCCGCCACGAGTGTGAGCAATCGCTTCCAGCAGGTAAGGCGGGCGCGGGATGAAGGAGCCACCGCTGGTTACGCGTATTGAAACCAGTCCTTCACCGTCGACAAACTCGGCTTCGGCGTTCTTGATCTCGACGTCCTCGATGCCGAGGTTAACGCGCCACATTTCCTGGATGATCTGGGCAGCGCGGATGCGGGGCGGATCGCTCCCGCCGGTCAGGATGCGAATCTTGGGCACCGTTTCGCCGGTAGGCCCATACTTCGACTCGGCCAGGAATTCTGCGGCCCTTTCGGGGTTGAAGGGATAGGGCTGGAAGTTGGGGTCGTAGCACTGGTAGGCGGGCGCCATCGGGCTGCCGGCGTTGCTGGGGGCCTGCTCGCCTTCCCAAGCGATTTCGGCGACTCTATCCCACTCGATGGCAGACATCAGTGCGCGGCGCAAGTTTGTGTCGTCCGCAGGTTCCTGCTCGGTGACGAAGTACATGGCCCAGAAAGCGGAGACGGGAATTTCACGGAACACGTCGGGCTGGTTCTGGCGCAGGAGCACTGCGGGCGGACCAGCGAGATTCAGGGCAAGGTCGATCTCCTCGTTCTCGAACATGAGGAGCATCGTCTGGAAGTCACGAATGGTTGTGGCTTCGATGCCGTCCAAGAGAGGCGGATCACCCCACCAATTTGGATTGCGTTCGAAGCGGTAGATGGCGTCCGGTTCCGGAGACAGGTGTACAGGCTTGAAGGGGCCGCTGACGATCAGGTTGGCTGCGTTCTCACCCTGGAAGAAGCGTTCGGCCATCGCGCCGCGCCATTCTGAGGCGTCGTTGAATTCGTCGGCTCGTTCCAAGAGATCGGCATACTGATCAAAGCGGGCGGGAGCCGCCTCGCGGAAACCCCACAGCTGAGGCAGGGAACTCTCGGGACGCCACAGTTCAACCTTAAGGGTCTTGTCATCCAGCGCTGTGAGGCCCCCGATTGTCTCGGTTTCGCCGGCGGCGAACTCGTCAATGCCCTTGACCGCGCCCATCACGAAGTTGCGGGGCCAGGAGTTGCGGTCGGAGTGGAAGATGTAGTTCCACCAGTCGAGCGCGTCCTGGGCGGTGATGGACTTGCCGTCGGACCAAACCGCCTCTTCCTGGATATGGAAGATGTACTCGGTGAAGTCGTCGTTCACTTCCCAGTCGGTGGTAAAGAGGCCGGCCGATACGTTGCCTTCAATGTCCACCAGGAAAGGGGGATAGAAGGTGTGCCCGAAGTTACAGGGGCTGCCGTAGTCGATACCCGGGAAGGGACCGGAGCCGCAGCCGCCTTCAAAGACGACGTTGAGGATCTGGTCTTCGGCCGCGTCATCGGGCAGCATGACTTCCGGCATCATGTCGCCGCTGTCCGCCATATCGCCACCGTCTCCGGCCGGTGCTGCCGGCGCGACACAGGCGGTGAGCGAGATGCCAAGGACCAAGACGAGGCCCACTAGAATCTGCCATCGAAATCTCGACATGCTTTTCACTCCTTACTAGGTGGTTGCGCCCTTGAGAGGCGCGCAGTGAAATCCTGCCTGGATCAGATGAAGTGGCGGCGTCAAAGTGATGCCACCGCAACAAGAGCAGTTTCCTCGTTTCCCGTCAACCACCTCCTTTCAAGTGAAGTCTTTAGTCTGCTCAACGATAGGTGGGGAATGTGAGACACACTAATGTCCTCAGTGAGGACTCCGTCATCACCTCCTCGCCAGCTGCTGTGCTGACGGGCTGAGTCGCTTAACGGAGGCTATCAAGAGTGGTACACCTCGTTGATCGAACGGCAACGGCCTCAAATTGGATTTGCACATGGCAAGTTCGCTGAACACAGTTGACGGGCGAAGTGGGCAGCAGATTTCATTTGCCAAGCGAATGTTAGTCCGGAAGAAGAGTGCAGAAGGGCTAACGAATTCGCCTCCGAAGGCCGAATGGAGAGTATATGCAGCAGGTCACGGTGGTTTCCGATCGTCAGCCGGTAGCCATGTTAATTGAATTTTTCCTTCGTGTCAAAGGGCAGAAATCAGTCGGGTGCATCCCAGTTTTGGGGTGGGAACAGTCTGGCGGGGAATCAATGCCAAGGGCGGATGAGATGGTTTACAGGCTCCTGGAGATTCGCAGGGCAGGCACAAGGTCGAGGAGAGAGTGCCGCAGTGTTGCCTGCGGGGGACTGGTGGGACGTGGTCAGGCCAGACACTTTCGATTAGGCACCTGTCACCAATTTTGACACCCGGTCGATGAGGCAGTAGGGGGGGCGTTGCGGGGGCGGAGCCCTCGCACAAGGGAGGGCCGACTAGGCCCGACCGCCCAACTGCGAGGAGAGAGGAGTGAGGAGTGAGGAGTGAGGAGTGAGGAGTGAGGAGTGAGAAAAACCTGGGCTCGCCTCGTTCGGCGTCGAGCACCAAAGTGGGCTTGGTGGTTGCTCTATTTTGGACTGAGCCAAGAGTTAACACAAATGTCCCCAGCTCAGGATCTTTTTTCCCAGTTTCCAGGTCGATCCGGAGCAGTTGTGTGAGGCAGGAATGTAGGGCGAGTCTTGACTCTAGGATGCCGGCCAGAGGACTGTGGAGTCTAGTCCGGGCTGGTTGGGGACAGAAATGACGCGGACCTATGGTTAGTCGATTTCAGTGGCATCCTGATCAGGCATAGGCCGTTCGTTTATGGCATAATTGACGACACGCGAGCGGAATCCCATCAAAACACGCTTTCAATTCCATAGGGAGGTCTCTGTGCATCCAGAAACATACCGCAACTATTGGGAAAAGGGCTGGGCGGTGGAAGAGGGTGTGTTCAGCCGAGAAGAGGCCGAGAGGATTGCCCAGATTGCACTCGACTTGAGTCAGCAGGAGCTGAGCAGGGAAGGCGACGGATATGTGGTCGACAAGTCGGAAGGCGGAGAGATTGCACCGCGCAAGATCGACACACCGTTTCTGAAGAGAAGCGAGTTTCAGTCGTTTATTCTGGATGAGCGGCTAACAGCATTGCTGGCGAAACTGCTGGGTTCTACGCCCCTGTTGTCGGGCGATCAGATTTTCATGAAACCGCCTCATTTTGGCTCGGCAAAGCCATACCACCAGGACAACTTCTATTTCCAGTGCCATCCGGGCGACCATGTGATCACGGCGTGGATTGCGTTGGACGACGTCGAAGCGGAGAATGGCTGTCTGCGCTACATTGACGGTTCTCACAAGGGTCCGATCCTGCCGCATGAAGCGGTACCGGGCGAACCGTACAACCTGGTGCCACCGCCGGACTTGATCGACCTGGAGAAGGAGTCGCTGGCCCTGGTCAAGAAGGGGGGTGTGGTGTTTCACCACAGCCAGGCACTGCATACATCGCATCGTAACGAGTCGGACCGGTGGCGCCGAGGGTACGCAACTCATTGGGTGACTGCCGACGTAACTTGCACAAAGAACACGCTAGACAGAGCTTACTTCCGCCGCGATGACTATCCCGCATAGCTCGAAGTGGTAGGGCGGCGACAAGCCTCGTCGCGGGGAACGCGGCAGTAGGGCTGTCCAATTGCCGATGCAAAATCTTTCTTTCAAACCCATCCAAAGGAGACGCCTTTCATGAACCGCTCGATTGTTTCACTGATATCAGTAGCTTTGCTGGCACTCATTATGAGCGCCTGTGTTGCGCCGGCCCCCGCTGCTCCTGCAGTCGAGGAGGAGCAGATGGAGGCTGAGGAAGAGCCGATGGCGGCAGAGGAGGTCGAAGCCGGCAGCGAGGCCGAGTTTGAACAGATTCTGGCCTGCGTAGAAGAGAATTTCCCGGCCGAGAGCTATTTCACCAATGAGCTGCTGCCGGCGGTAGATGCGACGTGGGAACCGATGGAGTGCGACAGCGTCGACAGCATCAAGGTAGGGATGCCGTGGGTGCTGAACGATGAGGAGGCGCCCTGGTACAATGCGATCGAACTGGGTTACTTTGCGGATGTGTGTCTGGAAGTTGAGCTTGTTGCGGGGGGGCCGGGCGTAGACCATCTGCAGACGCTTGCGGGCGGTGCCGTTGACATCGCGGTCGTTGCCGGAGGCAGCCGCGTGCCCTCGATCGTCTCCAGCCCCACGCCAGCGGACGTCGTTGCGGTGGGTACCTTCCTCAAGCACAGTCCGTATATCTGGTTGGGCCTAGACCCGGATACGCCGCAGGACCAGCGCTCTGACAAGGTATTGACGCCGCAGGACTTCATCGGCAAGAGAGTAGGTCTCCAAGGCGCTGACGACTACCTGTTCAATTTCATGTCCAACAAACACGGCATTCCCGCTGATGAGGTCGAGTTGATGGAGGCGGGCTTCACGCCGGACCCGGTTCTCATGGGTGCGATGGACTACATCGGCGCCTGGATCGTGAACCAGCCGCGGCTGCTGGAGGAGAAGGGTTTCATGAACTGGGTGGCTTTCCGGTTCAGCGATTGGGGCTGGGATGGTTACGGTGATGTGACGGTTGTGCGGCGGGAGACTTTTGAGGAGAATCCCGACCTGGTGCGCCGCTTCCTGGCCGCTCAGACGGCGGGACTGAACTATCTGCTTGAGAATCCTGATGAATCTGCCGAGATCGCGGTGGTGTACGGGGTTGACGCGCAGCTTACCAAGGAGCAGGCCCTGCGCCGATTCGAGTTGCAGGAGGCTCTTGTGCTCGGGAGCGACGATCTGCCCGTATCCCATATGTCGGCGGAGCGATGGAACACGCAGGTGGCCTCGATGATCCAGTATGACCAGCTTCAGCTTGACGCCTGCGAATAGTCAGTGCGAAGAGCTAAAATGTGCTCAGGGAGGTGTCTTGCCCAGGCTCTCTCGGTAGCGGATGCCACTCGTCAGAATTCGTACTTTAGAGGATGACCTTCGAGAGGGAAGCTAAGGATAGGGGCAATGCTCCTGTCCTTGGCCCTTCTCGTCTTTTTTGCCTACTACTCTGAGGACTTTTCTATTGGGTCCAGTGCCTTTTTGCCATCCAGCAGATTTGAGTGACAGATTCTCCAACGAATACGTTTTCCAATAGGAAAGAAGGAATGCGCATCTCTAATCTTTACTTCTTGTTGTATGTATTGCCGGCACTGCTTCTAGGCGCTTGCACCTTTCCGGTTCTTATCCCCGAGACGGAGGCAGGGTTGGGCGCTGTCTCCGGGAACTCCGCTGATATTGAGGCCGAATTTGAGCGACTGCTGGCCTGTGTTGAAGAGAGTTTTCCGGCTGAAAACTATATTACTAACGAGCTCCTGCCCGACCTCGATACCGCCTGGGAACCCATGAATTGCGAAAGCATGGATCAGGTAAAGGTTGGGATGTCCTGGATACTAAATGACGGCGGCGCGCCGTGGTACAACGCGGTCGAACTCGGTTTTTTCAATGATGTATGTCTGGAGGCCGAACTGGTGCGCGGCGGGTCGGGTTTGGGCCACTTGCAGACTCTGATGGACGGCGGCGTTGATTTCGCTGTCAGTGCCGGCGGCAGCTTGATTCCCGGCCTGCTGACGGGACACGATGGGGCAGATATCGTTGCGGTCGGCGCCATGATCAAGCACAGCCCTTACATCTGGTTGGGACTGGACCACGACACGCCCCAGGATCAGCGCTCAGAAAAGAAACTGACGCCGCAGGACTTCATTGGCAAGACGATCGGACTACACGAGGGTGAAGGCTACTTCTTCGACCTCATTTCAGGAAGGCACGGCATCTCTCCAGACCAAGTTGAGCTTGTCGTGACCGGATATTCGCCGGAACCCTTGATTGAGGGGGAGATGGACTTCACGGGGGCCTGGCTGATCAATGAGCCCCGACTCTTGGAGGCGCAGGGATACATGAACTGGGTGGCGTTCCAGTTCAGCGAGTGGGGCTGGGACGATTACTCGGAGGTCCTGGTCGTGCGGCGGTCTATGCTGGAAGAAAACGCCGACCTGGTGCGGCGCTATCTGGCGGCAGTCATTCAAGGGCTGAGGCATGTAATTGAGGACCCCGAAGACTCTGCCGAGATCGCAGTCAGGTATGCGGTCGACGTGGAACTGACGACTGAACAGGCTCTGCGAAGATACGAGCTCCAGGAGGCTCTTGTAGCCGGGGCTGACGGACTGCCTCTGGGCCACATGTCGGCCGAGCGTTGGAACAGGCAGGTGGCCTCGTTGATCCAGTTTGGCCAGATGGAACTACCCATGTGCGAGTAGGCGCAGAAGAGGAAGAAAACCGCATTGACTATCGAGTTTTCGCAGGTCAGCAAGAGGTTTGGCGACATTGAGGCGTTACAGGAGGTCAGCCTTACCGTTCAGGACGGCGAGTTTGTCACCCTGATAGGCCCGTCGGGCTGCGGCAAGACGACGATGTTGCGCATCGCTGCCGGACTGGAGGAACCCAGCAATGGCGAGGTGCGGGTCAACGGGGACACGCCCAGGAATGCTTGCCGCCAGCACCAGATTGGGGTTGCATTTCAACGCCCTGCCTTGCTGGCGTCCCGTTCCGCGTTGAGCAATGTCAGCATGACCTTGGAAATCACTGGCCGGGACGGTGCACTGTCACCGGATGAACTGCTGACCGACTTTGGCCTGGGAGAGTTTCACCATCATTATCCACACCAGCTATCGGGCGGGATGCAGCAGCGGGTCAATATTGCCGCCGCACTCGTTCATAATCCGGCTATTCTGCTGCTGGATGAACCGTTCGGCGCGCTGGACGAGTTGACGCGGGAGGCGATGGGGGAATGGCTGGGCGGCGTCCTGAGCAGGTCAGCCAAGACGGTAATCTTCGTTACCCACAGTGTTGAGGAGGCAACCATTTTGTCGGACAGAGTGGTTGTGCTGTCAGCCCGCCCAGGGCGGATTGCGGAAGTCATCGAGGTCGGGTTGCCGCGGCCGCGTTCGAGGGCTTCGCGGACAGACGAAAACTACCTGCGCGAGGTGGCGCGAGTGCGCACTTCGCTCTACCGAGCCGTGGAGTTGAGCAACTGAGGGGCTGATCAGGAACTCTCGTTGGGCACATAGAGCAGAAACAGTATTGGCCGTCGCTTCAGATTCCGTTGGCGTCACTAACGACCGGGTAATTCCTATGAATGATCGTCTTGCCTATCTCATAATGTTTGTTTCCGTACCTATCCTGTGGGTCCTGGCGATACAGATTACGGGCTTTCCGTCCTTCCTGCTGCCGCCGCCGGACATGGTGGGTGACGTTTTGTGGACGGAGCGAGAGCTGCTGGCTTCTCACACGTGGACCACGATCGTAGAGGCGTTGACCGGCTACGCGGTGGCCAACGCGATCGCGATTGCCCTGTCGATCTCGTTTCTCTATTTGCCGTGGATGGAGTCCCTGGCCCTGCCTTGGACGGTAATCATCAAGAACGTACCATTTGTGACGATCGCCAGTATTCTGATCATCATTCTCGGTGACACGCCGCTTCCCAAGATCATAATCGTGGTCCTGATCACGTTTTTCCCGATTCTGGCGAACGTGACAAAGGGGCTGAAGTCGGCCGACCCGGTGCTGCTTGACAGGATGCAGACTCTGGACTCCAGCCAGTGGGAGATATTCACGAAGGTACGCTGGCCGAGTGCACTCCCGTACTATATTGCTGCGCATGAGATCGCGTTCACCGGAAGCATAATCGGTGCAGTCGTTGCAGAGTGGCTGTTTGCCCGCAAGGGTCTCGGCTATCTGATCGTTCAGTCGATGTCACAGTATCGAGCCGACAGAGTATGGGCTGTTACGATCGTGGCCAGCGCGCTCGCGGTGGGGGCCTATCTGCTGGTTAAGGTGATTGAGAAGTATCTGTTCCGCTGGCAGGTCGAGGACTTGAGTTGACTGCCGGCATATCTTTTTTCGCACACTGGGAAGCAACATGTACCCGAAAATCGATCTTACTGTAAAGTACGACGGGCCGAGCGCCGATTTCGCCTCGTTCACCGGAAGTCCCCTCTGGGGATATGGAGTGGACGGCGTTGTTGAACGGGCGGCGGGACAGGGTTGGCGGGTCGCGCGGCGGGAACGTCTTAAGACGCCCTACGGGCTGTCGCCGCTGGTGGTACATTTCATTACCCCGAAGGGCCGCGACGTTCTCTGGATTCCTTCTTACGGCGAGGTCGTAGGAGAGGACTCGCTCTACCACCTTAATTTTGAGAAGAGTTTCTGGGTATTATGGCAGGCGGGCGTCAAAGTGATGCTGGTGGGTGGCACCTCGGGCATCGCGGACTGGCGCCAGGGCGAGGAGGCCATACGACCGGGCGACGTGGTGCTGCCGTGGAGTTTCTGGACGCGGCCGGTCCACCGGGGGTTGCCGGGCACTCCGTTTGAAAGCATGTGGTCAAAGTCGCATTTTCTGCTGGGGCAGCCGTTTTGCCCGGAGCTGCAGGGGATCATGGAAGCGAAGCTGACTCCATTCGTGGAAAGCGACCAGATCCGGGGCGTACGCCCGCCGGCGGATACGCGCGTTGCGCTGGTAGTGCCGGAGTCGATCACGTTCGAGACCGACTTTGACATTCTCCACTGGCTGGCTGTGGCAAAGACCGCGTCCGATTTGCAGCCGGACCTCCCGACGGTCGCCACGCTACATGGCGATTGTATGAATCCTCTACTGGCCCGTTACCTCGGGATCCACGTGCTCTACTACCACATGGTCAGCAACTACGCCCAGGGAGCGGAGCAGGAACACAATATAAGAGGAACGATTCACCACCTTTATACAAAGGTCTTTCCGGAAATCGCGCTATCGCTGGAACTGGACCTGCTTTCGACGCTAGAGATACCGGACGGCAGCGACTGTGTGTGCACATCGAGCCTAACCGAAGCGCCTCCCGTCTTCAGTCAATCCCTGACTCAGCCTGAATAACTGCGCAACAGGTAAAGTGCTGCGCGCGAGCCTGGCGCGCTCATCGCGAGTGGGATGGTGAACCAACCAATTGACACAGGAAAGGACCAATGACGACGATTCCTACTGCAAACTACGCTTTGATTGGCGGCTCTGGCACTTGGGGGGCGCGATTCCCCGAGGATCTGGAGATGCCCAATGTTGAATTGACCGAAGTCTATGAAGGCTTTGACACTCCCTTTGGCGGCACTGCACCGTTCAAGATGCTGCGTATTGCCGGTCAGAACGTTTTGCGCACGGCGATGCACGGCATGTGGGACCACGGGGGAGGGCAGGGTTCGCGGCCGCGAACGCCGTGGCTGGCGGCGAAACAGGTGGGCTGGGTGCTGGAGCAGGCCGGGGTCCAGTGGGCGATGGTCGAGGCATCGGTGGGGGGCATACAGAGGCCGGACAAGCCAGGGGAGCCGCTTCCGCCCTGGAGTATCACGATCAACACGGACTACATGATGTTTTTCAGACCGGAGGACGACCAGCCCTTTTTTGGCGGGCGCAAGAGGTCGGCACGGTTCAAGGACCCGTTCTGTCCCATCATGAGTGAACTCCTATATCAGGCTGCGAAGAAGGAGCCGAAGTTTGCCGGTGTTTACAAGGATTCCGTCTATGTTTGCACGGCTTGGGGGCGCTTTGAGACTGCGAAGGAGATCCAGGTCTACGCCGATATGGGTGCGCACGTGGTGGGTCATACGCTGGCGCATGAGTTGCCAGTTTTTCGCAAGGCGGGCGTACGGCTTGCTTCGGTGGGCATCATCTCGAATCATGCTGAAGGTAGAGACGAATGGGTTGGCGACAATCCGGATGCGATGGCCGAATTCTACTTCAGCTGTCCTCACTATTTGGGACCGGTTATGGCCAACGCAATGGAGGCGCTGATCGAGAGCGGTGAGACGCCGCCTGAGGATCCGGACATTTACCTCTACGGCCTTGGACAGTTCCCGGTTGAGGGGGCTTAGATTACCGATCATTGTGAGCCAGACAGACTTGTAAATTGACGGCGTACTCTGAGGCTTACGGCTCTCCCGTCACGACATTGGGGGAGCCGACGGTCCAGAGTGTACGCGACTGGTCGACCTGGCTGCAGGTCTCCAGGGTAAGCGTGCGCCGCAGGTGACTAGGGCCGCCGGTGGGTTCGCCAGGCTCTGGTCCTACGGTCAGACATAGTTCGCCAGCGGCTGTTCCCTGATCGAGGCGGATTTGGCCGTTGTCATCGTACAGGAACTGCTGCAAGGGCGAACCGGAACAACCGGCCAGTTGCAGCATTGAACCTGCCTCTTCCCCACTTGCTTCCACGCACAAATCATAGGCAGGCATGGAGATTTGCCCTGACGCTGGCGAGTCCCATTGGAACATCTCATCGTCGGCGCCGGGCTTGCAGGTGTGCGCGGTGAGGGCGCCCTGCAGATTGAGAGAGCGGCCGAAACCGGGTACGTCTACGCAGTAGAATTCCGGCTCGTCGAGGGGGTCGAGGAGTTGGATCAGGCCGGGTGAAGCAGGGACGCTCACTTCGGAAGATTCCGGAGTAGCTTCGAATGGAGTGGGACTCTCGCCGGCTACTGCTGAGTGTGCAGGCGTTTCCAACGGCTGAATCGCGAGCTGGCAGGCGACAAGGAATAGGGTGGCAAGGCACAAGAGGAATCCATAACAAGCTCGGCTGAAGGACAGGATGCGTCGGGGCTTCGGGTATTCCGACATTCGAGAGTTCTCCTTCGAGAGAGGCAGGTTAGCCGGGCCGCTAATCGAGAGGGCTGTTGCGGGCCGGTGGAATTATACCTCTGTTAGGCCGCGTTCGTAACTCAAGGCGCTGCCTGTTATGTGCTGGATCTGAGGATGTACGAGGGCACCCACAAGGGGTGCCCCTACGGTGGGGACACATGATCGGGATGGCATGTCAATGACCCAAAGGCAGCCGAACATCCTTTTGTTCGTGACCGACGACCATGGGCAATGGGCGAGCGGGCCTTACGGCAATGAGGAAGTGGTCACACCGAACCTGGACCGTCTGGCGGAGTCGGGTGTTGTGATGGAGAACGCCTTTACGCCGACGCCGGTCTGTTCGGCGGCGCGCGCTTCGCTGCTGACGGGACTGACGCCTTCGCAGCATGGAGTCCACGATTATATTGCGATGGCGTTTGACCGGGGGCCGTGGCTGGCGGGGGAAAGGACTCTGCCGCAGCTGCTGCAGGAGGCCGGATTCCGGACGGGGCTTGCCGGCAAGTGGCATGCTGGCAATGAGGACGAGCCGGCGCCGGGATTCGATTTCTGGTTCGGTGTGGGAAGCGCTTACCCGCTTCTCCACGAGGGGAAGCGGGACTTCTGCAATCAGGGGCGGATGGAGGCATTTTGCGGCTACACCGATGAGATCATTGCCGGACAGGCGACACGATTCGTCGAAGAGGATGATGAACGACCCTTTTTTCTTCTCGTCGGCCCGACGGCTACACACGGGCCCTGGAGTGGACATCCGGAACGGCTGGTGAGCTTATATCGCGACGCTACATTTGGCGACATTCCGGTGGGAGAGTCCTATGCGTTTGGTAAACAGGCGTTAGAGTCGCTGAGCGTGGACCGGGGTCGCGAGCGAGAGGCTCAGGCCCAGTACTATGCGGCGGTCAGCCATGTTGACGAGATTGTCGGGCGACTGCTGGAGGCTGTTGACAGGGCAGGCAAGCTGAGCGATACGCTGGTCGTATACACGTCTGACCACGGGCTGAACTGTGGGCATCACGGTATCTGGGGCAAGGGGAACGGGACGCGGCCTTTGAACATGGTGGAGGAGTCGATACGCGTGCCCATGATACTGAAATGGCCGGGCGCCTTGCGGGCGGGAATGCGGTGCCGGGAACTGGTAGATCACCTGGACCTGTTTCAGACGCTGGCAGCAGCGGGACAAGCGAAGCTACCCCCTGGAGGTGATTACGCGGGCCGAAGCATGCTGCCGCTTTTCGTTGAGCAGAAAGGGGGCGCGTCGTGGCGGGAGGTTCAGTTTGGTGAGTATGGGACGGTGCGCATGGCGCGGACGCGGCGGTATAAGCTGGTCCAGCGGCATACGGGCGGGCCCGACGAACTCTTTGACCTCGAGGCCGATCCACGGGAGTGCCATAACCTCATAAGCAGCTCATCGCACCGGGCCGTCCGTTCTGAGCTCTCCTGTCTGATCGAGACGCGCTTCAGTCGCTACTCCAGGCCGGGAAAAAGCGGTAAGTTGGGGACAGAGTTGCCGAAGTACAATATGACTGAAGCCTGGCGAGATTAGGCAGGTTTTTCCGACTTGGTCTTCAACGACCAGAGCAGAGTGGCGCCGATAACAACGGCTACGATGTAGAATTGCAGTCGATAGGCCTGACTGATGGCCAGGGGTGAGGCGTCGGTCACGTCTACTGCGATGCCGGCAGAGCGGGCTACGTTGTTGGCAAAGACGGCCCCCAGCAGAGCAATACCTGTAGTTTGACCAATCATACGCGTCAGCCCGATCAGGCCTGAGGCGACTCCGAGCCGGGCTGCGGGCGCGGCGGCCATGATGACTGTGCTGTTGGGGCTCATGAACAGACCGATGCCGATGCCCATGGGCAATATGCGCAGGAGGAAACCGAGCTGACTGTTGTCCAGGTTGACGGTGCTGGCGACGAGGAAACCGACGAGGAGGGTTGCCAGCCCGATCAGGGTTACGCGATGGGCGCCGAGGCGATCGGCGAGATAGCCAGCGGCGGGGGCGATCAGCGCGATTTCGATGGAGACGATGGCCATCACAAAGCCGACCTGGAGGATGGTGAGGCCGAGAGCGAGTTGCATGAAGAAGGGCAGCAGAAAGGTGACACCGGAGGTTGCAATGCCGGCAAGGGCGGCAATTGCGATGTGTAGGGTGAATGCTCGACTGCGGAAGAGCTCAAAGTCGAGCACGGGGTGAGGGACGCGGCGTTCGGCAAAGAGAAAGGCCGCGAAACAGACGGCGCTAACGGCAAAGAGGAGAAGGACATAGACGTGGGCAAAGCCGAGGAGCTGGCCATAGGAGAGGCCAAGCGAGAGCGTACACATGGTTGCGCCGATCAGTACGGCGCCCAGGATGTCGAAGCGCTGGGATGTGCCTGAAGGCGACAGGGTGGGGAGGTATTTGGCCGCCAGCAACGCAGCTAAAACGGCGCAGGGACCAAGCATGAAGAATGCGATACGCCAGCCGTAGGCGCCGATCAGATAGCCGCCGAGAATTGGGCCTACGAAATGTCCGAATGAGTTGGAGCCGGCGGCGATACCGAGTACACGCCCTTTTTGTGAATCGGGAAAGATTTCGGCGACGATCGCCATTGAGAGGACGGTGACGACAGCGGCGCCGGTGGACTGAAGAACTCGAAAACCGATAAGGAAGTAGACGCCGGGGGAAAGGGCGCAGAGTAGGGAGGCCAGTCCGAAGAAGAGGTTCCCAGCGATGAAGATGCGTCTTTTGCCGAACATATCGGCCAGCCGGCCGACACTGAGCATCACCACGGCCAGCGTGATCTGGAAGCTGAGAAGCACCCACTGGATGGTGGTGAAGTTGGTGCCCAGCTCCTGGGACAGTGTAGGCAGTGCAGCCTGAATTATGCTCTGATTGAGGGCTTGAACCAGAATTCCGGCGATTACGGCCAGGAGCGCAACCCACTTGCGGGTGCGGGCGGCTTCTAGGGCTGAGGCATAACTTTTCATGTAGGGCCCAGACCCGGCTGGCAGAAGGCACGCCGGCCATACTTGATAGCAAGTATGGCTTTCTTATCTCCCCACATCAGGAACTCCTCTAGCCGGAACTAAAGGTTGCCGATTGCCTGGATCAGGTGGCCGGTGTAGAGGATGGACCGCATGTAATCTTCGACAAAGATGTTTTCGTTGGGCGCGTGGAGGTTCGAATTGGGGTTACCAACGCCGCCTCCCGAGATGCCCGGAATGTCGAAGGTCCCGCACAGCTGGTACATGGGACCGCCGCCGGCTGATGAAGGGTAGACGACCGGTTCTGCGCCGAAGATGTCGCGGGCTACGGAGATGCTGGCCTGGACCCAGGGATGGTCAACCTGCGACCGGTATGGCCAGAGCTGCGCCAGGAGCTCGACGTTGACGTCGGTGAATCCGCGGCGGTCTAGGTGCCCTCTGACGAGGCGAAGCACCAGCTCGGGGTTAAGATTGGGGACCAGGCGGAAGTCCACTTTTGCCGAAGCCTGGTTGGGGAGGACGGTCTTCAGGCCGGGGCCCGTGTAGCCGGTGAGGAAGCCGCAGATGGTGCAGGTCGGGTCGAAGAGGAGCTGCTTGACGATGTCCGGGCCGGTTGCGCCCTTCAGGAACGAGCTTATACCAAAGTCCTGCTTGTTTTGCGCTTCATCGAAGGGGATTCCCCGGATGTAATCCAATTCGTCTGCGGTGGGCTTGACGACATGGTCCATCAGGCCATCGACGGTGATGTTTTCGTTTTCGTCTTTGAGGCTGGCGAGGGCCCAGATGAGGCGCCATGCCGGATTGCCGACGATGGGGGCGTTCATGGAGTGCAGGTCGCTGCTTGCCCCGCTGACAGAGAGGCCGAGGTAGGCGATTCCTTTCATGCCGAGAGAGATGACCGGTCTGCCGGCGCCGTCTCTGCGCCCCCCTTCCCAGAGGCAGGCGTCGGCGCCTTCCAGGAGTTCACGATTTTCCTCGACGAAGCGACCCAGGTTGGGGCTGCCAACCTCTTCTTCTCCTTCAACAATCCACTTAATCCGGAAGGGAAGCTCGCCGATCTCCTGCTGGTAGGCTTCAACGGCCTGGACGCGGGCCATCCACGGGCCCTTGTTGTCGGAGACGCCGCGGGCCCAAACGCGGCCGTCGCGGATCTCGGCGTCGAAGGGGTCTGAATCCCAGAGTTCCAGTGGTTCTGGCGGCTGGACGTCGTAGTGGTTGTAGATCATGAGGGTCTTGTCGCCGGACCCCATCTCGCCGTAGACGACGGGCGCCCCGCCTTCGACGGAGATCACTTTGGACTCGAAGCCAACCTTGCGCAGCCGGTCGCTGACCCAATCGGCGGTCTCTTCTATGCCGATATTCTGCGCGATGATGCTCGGTTTGCGGCAGAACTCCTGAAGTTCTGCGAGAAAGCGCTCCTGATTGTCCTGGACATTGGCTTCGAAGCGGTCCATGTGGTTCTCCTGTGGTCTTGTGCAGGGGTTACCAGGGGCAGAATGCTGCGCTGCCCCTGGAATCGGCGGGATGGGTATTTTCCGTGTCCGAAAGATGGTATTCGTTGGTTGCGGAAGCGGTCCGGTTTTGTCGACAGCCGACTACGGATCGGTTGTCAGTTCAAAGAGGGGACGGCCTCGGCGGAAACTGGGAAACGAGAGTGTCTGGCAAAAGAGAGTTGGAGCTGATACTCGTTGTAGTACCTGCGCGTGGCGGCAACCATCTCGATGTATTTGAGCGCAGTGATCATTGGGTCGAGGACAGTAATGGGAACGGCGCGGGCGACGGGTTCCAGCAGTCCTGACCAGAGCGTGCAGGCGAAGAAGACTGCGTCGGCACCATCTTCTTCGAGCGCGAGTCTGGCCTGTTCGACGCCATCTTCACGCGCGGCGCGATCCATTTCCGCCACAACGATGCGGCGCAACTCCGATTCATCCTGCTCGAACAGGCGCATGGCCATGTCGGGATCGGGATGGGCGAAATGGGCCTCGCGCACTGAGGCCAGCCAGGGGGCCATATTGTATCTGTGGACCAGGTGGTTCCAGGAGCCACCGTTCTTTCTCCCGGCGATGATTGTTACCCGGCCCAGCGCGGGCGCGGTGTGGGCCAAGGCTTCGAAGGGGCCGGAGACGGGAATATTGACGAGTCTCTTGGCATCTTCGACGCCCGGGTCGGCACAGCAGCCGATCGAAATGCCGTCGAAGCCTTCCTTCTCGCCTTCAGTGACAGCATGAAGGAGCTGGTTTGTGAAATAGGCTGCGGGCGGCAGGTAGGGGGTCTTGGGAACATCTTTCAGGCTGCGTACTACCAGTTCGGTGTCCGGACAGGCGGCGGGCTGAAGGATGTTGTAGGTGTACTCGTCGTACATGTCCGTACCCAGCGGATTGATGTACAGGATTCGGGTTGTCATAGGACTGCTCCTTGCTGAAATTTGGGCTGCACAAACGGCGGAACCGCCGTCTTGACCACTTAGACTGTAGTTTAGATCATATTGCGGTATGCATTCAAGTTGAAGGAGATTGAAAGATTTCGCGCAGCCTGCTTCCGTATCGTTGCCTGAACTCCGGCAGGAAAAAGGAGCCCAGACCGGTCAGCGCTGCGAGAGCGGCCAGGGCGTACATGCTGGCGTTCAGTCCGAAAACGTCGCCCAACATGCCGATAGGCGTTACGAACAGGGCACCGATGCCCCAGACCATGCCCATCATCACACCTGAGGCCATTGCCATGCGGTCCGGGGCGAGTTCCTGGGCCAAAACAGTGGCCACAGGCTGGCTGGCAAACAGGGCCATACCGGCCACAATCAGCATCAGGAGGCTCAGGATTCCGTCCGTTCTGACAAAGGCGAAGATTGACAGCGCAGAAAGCAGGAGCGAGACTGCGATGACCCAGGAGCCGGAGTAACGGTCGGACAGGTGGCCGCCAAGCAGTCCTCCCAGAGCGCCGAAAAGTGAGAGCGCGGACAGGCCGAGGCCACCGATGACGAGTGTGACGGCTCGACTGTCAACAAGAAAGATGGGCAGGAAGGTCCTGAACCCGCCCCAGATCGCAGCTCGGAAGGTCATGAGCACGGCAAGCAGAAGCAGCGGACCGACGAAGGTCTGGGCTGCGGAGGCAAGACGACTGCCCTGTTCGCCTTTCGGTTGGGACGCGGACGGTTCCTTAGGAACGTCCACGCCGATGAAGTAGTAGATGGCAGCGGCGGTTATCAGGCCGAACGGGATCATCAGGTAGGTGGACTCAAGGCCGAACAGCGTGACAACACCGACGCTCAGGAGGGGGCCGACGGCGATGCCGATATTGCCGGCAAAGGCGAAGATGGACATTGCAGTGCCGTGCCGTCCGCCGGAAGTGGCGCGTACCATCATGGCCGCGTGGGGATGAAAGATGGCGTTGCTGAACCGTCCAAAGACCACGCAGACCATGAGCAGTGTGTATGTAGGTGCAAGGCCGATAAAGCTCATGCCGAGTGCGGCGCCGATCAGACCAATTATCATGAACCAGGCGCGGGGGAAGCGGTCGACCAGCCAGCCGATAAAGGGCTGAACGGGCATGAGCATGAAACTGGTGAGTGAGGTGAAGAATCCGACGTCGGTAAGGCTCAGCGACATTCTGTCAATTAGCAGGGGCCAGAGGGGAATGAGGGTGGCGTAGTACATATCGCCCACGAGGTGGCCGAAGGAGAGCACGCCGAGTTTGAATTTATCCAGTTTGACGGCCGGTGCGGTTGACGACTGCGGCAGCGCACCTACATTGACGTCGGAACTCAATTTTCGCTATCCGTTCCCGAGCAGGTCATGAAAAGCGGTATGAACAGAGCTTACTACCTAATCAAGCAATTGCTACGCTTTGAACTGTGTGCGGTCTGCATGATACAGGATGTATGGATTGTCAGGATTCCTGTAATGGGTGTTTTGACTCGTCAACACCTGCAAGGCCCGTTGCGTGTCTGCCGTGCTCATGCCTGGTACCAGCCAGGAATTGGGATCTGGCAGTTCGCATGCGGTGGCATTGGCACCCGCTGGCTGGGCGGCACTCGGTCGGTCAGGCATGTTGTTGGGGGGGGGGCGTTGCGGGGGCGGAGCCCCCGCACAAGGGAGGCCGCTTGCGGCCGACCGCCCAATGGAAAGGTAAAGAGAAAAGGGGAGAGAGCAATCAGCCTCGCACCTCACTTTGAATGGCAAACTGACTAAGGAGTCGTGGATACCAAACCCTGAATAATGGTCCATGTCGTCAGCGTTCGCGGAAGGTGAAGGCGATCTGGGTGCCTTCGGGCACGACCTGCGTGTATCCGACGCCGCCGGTGAAGGACCAGCAGTAGCCGTCGTAGGGCATTTTGACTTCCTCGATGAGGTCGCCCCAGACGTCCATCATGTCTACGGCTGTGTCGCCCTCGCGCAGGAAGGTGCCTGGGGGGTGTTTAATCCACATGAGGCCGCCCTTGTGGGAAGTGAGGCGGTCGGCCATGTAGAAGTCGCCTTTCATTGGCGGTGTTGCCTGGGGAACGATGTCACCTTCAAGCATGCCGATGGCCTTCATGGTGTTGGTGATCCCGATCTGGCCGGAGTTTGTGTTGTCCTCCCAGAGGAAGAAATCGGCGATTAACTCGGGCGTCATGGAGGGGATGCCGTGGGCCAGAGAGCTGCCGACGACGCCGGTGGCGGAGCGGCCGGGGGAATCGATGACTGTGAAACCCCATGCTTCGGCCATCTTTTCCATCTCGTTGAGTACGTTTTCGTCATGGCAGGCGTCGCGGCGAATCAGGGTGAAGGGGATGGCATCGGGCGGATTGGAGTGGACGTCGATGGAGTGGGTGGCCACTTTGAGCGCTTCGCCGATGACGCCGGCCAAGCGGAGGGTAACGGTGCCGCCTGAATCGGCCGGCCACATGGGAGCGGAAGACATGTTGATACCGTCGCCGGTAGGGGCGATGACGGGAGAGAAATAGGAGCCGACCTGGAAGGCGAAGGGGTTGCCGACGGTTATGGCAACGAGACGACCCTTCAGCTGCTGAGGATCGGTGGCGCGCACGGTTTTGAGGAGAGCGCCGGTGCCGTTGATTTCGGTGCCATGGATGGAGGCTGTGACCACCAAAGTGGGGCCATCTTCGACGCCATTAACGATGACCACGGGGACGCCAACTTTGTTGCCGTCGGCCAGGGTGACGTGGCCGAGATGGCCCTTTACGACTTCACCTGGGGCGGCGCTCAGGCCTGCTAGTTCGAAGTTTGCCATACTGTTTACTCCTTTGTGTTCAGTGTCGCGTGAAGAAGCGTCAAGAGCAACCGGATGGGCCGAGTGGCCAGAAACTCCGGGAAGGCGTGCGTGCGACGGCTCGAGCCGTTCCGACTCGGGTCGCTAGAGGGCGCTAGTCGGCTGCAGGTCCGACAGGGTGTCGGGCGGCCGGCTGGCTGCGTTCAGAATTGCGACTTCCACAGCATGGGCGAGGATGACTGACGCGGCGCCGACAACGACGCCGGAAGCCAGCCCGACGGAGACGCCGATTGTCAGCGCCAGTAACATGCTGACCATGTTGAGTGCCATGCCAAGTTGAATGAAGCGGGTATCATGGCGCTTCATGAGGCGGCCGCGGTACAGGTTCTGCCAGGCCATCAGGAAGGTGATCGGCACCATGAACTGGGCGCCGAGAGCCGCCAGCGGCTTGATTTCCCCAGGAACACCCAAGAGGACGGTGAAGTAGAAATGGTCCAAAGGGGTGAATACGAGCACGGCCATGGCGAGGCTAAGCAGCGCGCCGGAAATTACAATGAAGCGCCGCAGGGCTTTGTAAGTCCGTTCGTCCTTGAGGAGGGCGATGACCACCTCATGGGAGGCGCGCATAGGGCTGGAGAAGAACATTCCCAGGCCAAAGGCGACGGGAAAGGCGGCCAGAGATGCGGCCGGCATGGCAGAGCGGGCAATGCCGGCGACGACAAGAGGGCGAGAGATGACGCGCATGACGTCGGTTGCGGCGAGCGGGAGGTAGAAGCGCCACATTCCGGCATAAGTCATGTCGGGCTGACTTTGATCTGGCGTTTCCTTTTTGCCAAAGATGTGGGTGCGCACGATTGGCCGGGCCCACCATGCGATCACTACCGCCTCAACGATAACACTCAAGACCATTGCCAGACCTCCGAGCGCGGCGCCGGGCAGGCCACCATACCAGGCGCCGACGGCCATGGTGATGGTTAGCGTGGCAAGCCGGAACATCGTTCCCCAGGTGATATGGCGCGTGTAGCCATGTCGGATGAGGACGCCCTGAAGGAAGCGGCGCAGTCCGATGGCGGCAGGCCAGAGCAGAAGAAGCTGCATGGCGGGACGGGCGGCAGCCGCTACATCTTCTGTAAGGCCGAGCAGGGTGCGGGTCATGAAGTGGTAGGCCGGTGTAAAAAAGAGCAGAGCGCTGGCTACGGTCATCAGGATTGACAGGTGGAGCATGAATCGCCAGACGAGCTGGTACATGGCGCGGTTACGGACAAGGGCTACCCCGGTGCCCAACATGTAGATGATGGGGCTTTCCATGAGGATAGCGATCGGTTGCGCCACTCCAAAGGCGGCCAACTCCAGTTCCGGCTGGGGAAGGCGGGTGATTCCGGCACTTACAACTGGGTCGGCGATGCTCATCATCAGCCAACTGAGCGCCAGCGGGTACCAGAAGTCGAAGATATAGCGCTGGCTCAGTTTTTCGGGAACCACGGGCACGGCAGCCTTGTGAAGTTTCTCGAGCTGAACAGTGAGCAGGACGGTGCCGGAGACGCCAGCAATTTCGTCGCGTGACTGCGAGTCTTTTACATGAGGTCCCCGGCACTGTCGATATGTAGGTCTGGTACTGCATCCCCGGAGCTGAAGAAAAGGTTGG
This sequence comes from Caldilineaceae bacterium, assembly GCA_011523365.1. Classification (GTDB taxonomy): domain Bacteria; phylum Chloroflexota; class Anaerolineae; order Caldilineales; family Caldilineaceae; genus Bin5. The sequence goes on along the minus strand of WTGY01000206.1, from coordinate 22,063 downwards.
GATTACGCCAAATCCGCGGCTTCGACAGGATGCAGATCTATTCAGGAGGCAGTCATGCCCGGCGCGTTTGCCTAGAGAACGGGACGGCGGAGCAGGACTGCTACCTGGCCCGAAAGCTACTTGGAATCGTCACGATAGAGGTGCCAGTATCGCGTGCGCGTGTCCGGGAAGGCGACATAGCCGGCGATATCGGAACCGATGGCCAGATTGAAGTAACGGGCGCCGAGCCAGATCCAGGAGGCGTTATCGATGTGGAGGCGTTGTGCTTCGCTGTAGAGTGCGAAACGCGCATCTTCATCTACGGTCGTGCCGGCTTCCCGGATCACCGCGTCAGCTTCTTCGAGGCAGACGCCGCTGTAGCGGTTGCCGTATGAGGCGCAACCCAGCAGGATATCCATGAAGTAGCCGGGTTCGGCCGTCCAGGGGAAGAGTGTATCGAGCGCTGAAGTGTGCGTGCCCTGGTTTTTGCCTTCCTGATAGGCTGCACGCGGCATCGGATTGATGTTGACGGTAATGTCAGCTGCCGCGAGAGCACTCTGAATGATCTTGGCCATGCTGGCCTGTTCGGGCGTGCCCAGATCGATATTCAGATCGAACTCCAGGCCATCAGCATAGCCTGCCTCAGCCAGTAGCTCCTTAGCTTTGGCGAGGGCCTCTTCCTGGGGCAGATCGTACGGCCAGTAGCTGTGGTCATAACCGTGTACCATAGCGGGTACCGGACCGAAGCTTCGTTCGGCGCTGCCAAACCATACGTTATTGATGATGTCGTCATAGGGCATCAGGTATGAGACAGCCTGGCGCACACGCTTGTCGTTGAACGGTTCGGTATTGTGATTGATCGGCATCACGATCATGTCGCCGATTCGCACCTGCTTAATGCTGACGCTGGCATCGTCGCGAAGATCGTTGATCTCTTTAGCCGACAGGTCCTGGGCCATGTCTACTTCGCCGGCTTTGAGGAGAAGGACGCGGTCGGCAGACTCGGGAACGACCGTAAAGAGGATGCGGTTGAAGAACGGTTCTTTGCCCTGCCAGTTCGGGTTGGTACGAAACTCCATCAACTCGTTCGGGATGCGGTCATGGATATAGTAAGGGCCGCTACTGGGCATGTTGGTCTTGGCGTACTCCTGGCCCCACTTGTCGCCTTCGGCTTCACCGGCGTCCATGTATGCCTGGCTATCGATCAGGTAGCCAAACTGGCAGCAACTCATGAAGGGCCGCAGAATTGGCGTCCAGTCGGAAGCGTTAAAGCGGAAGGTGTAGTCATCGAGCACCTCGAAACCCTTGAGCGGCTCTTCCTCGGTGGCCAAACGGACCAGCCGGTCGAGTGAGGGCGGGACGCGCATGTTGCCGCGGCGGTCCTTATAGTAGAGGTAGTCGTTCGCGGTTATCTCGTTGCCGGAGGGATAGTGTTTCATGCCCTCAGGCAACTGGAAGGTCCATTGCGTTCCATCCATGGAAATCACCATAGTATCGGCCAGCATAGGCTCGAAGTTGAGCGCATCGCCGACCATGCTGCCGTCCTCCAGCTCGATGATTGCCGGCTGCGCCCAGCTGCCCAGGACGTTCACCTGGGTTTCGGTCATACGCGGGAAGGCGCCAGATGCGTCCCAGTCGAGCGTAGAGAGATCCTGGCTGACGGCGACGATGAGCGTTCGATCTTCTTCGGAGGCTGTTGCCAAGGCCAATTCGCGGCCTGTCAGGTCGGACGTGTCGGCGGCGGCGGTGTCGGCCGGTTGGCCGCTGTCAGCGGGGGTCGCCGCGGGGGCACAGGCAGCCAACAGGGCCAGACAGAGAAGGCTGACAACGGTCACGATCGTGAATCGGTGCGACATCTTTTTGCTTTGCATGTCTGCAAACTCCTTTTGGCAGGAAGGCTGTGGGAGGCGCCAGCTCGCGGTCCACAGTGACAGTCGGTTCCAGGTTCAATTCCTGATAGCTGGCTCAGGAAGGTGCGGTTGGGCGGCTCTATGATGCCGAAGGCCTCTGCGGAAACTCAGGTAAAGGAACGCGGGACGCTGCGTTGCGCCTGGGCGTCTAGGCAGGTTGCGAGTAGGCGGAAAGGGCATTCCTGTCACGATTGAGATCACTGTTCTCGACCAGGATACAGGCAGCGCTGTGGGTATTGGCAATGTGGAAGAGCGGCGGACCAGGCTGCAAGCAGGCGTCGCGTCGGTATGGGCAGCGAGAGTACAGGCGGCACCCGGGCGGCAGGTCGATGGGGCTCGGTACTTCGCCGGGCAGTTTCAGGCGCTCCTTGCCGCGTTGTGCAGGGTCTGGAATCGGGACCGCGGAGAGCAGGGCCTGGGTGTAGGGATGTGCTGGTGAGTCGAAGATCTCATCGGTGCTGCCAGTTTCCACGATGCGGCCCAGGTACATCACTGCTACCTGAGTGCAGGTATGCTTGATGACGCTCAGGTCGTGGGAAATGAACAGGTAGGTGAGACCCAGCTCCTCCTGAAGCTTGGTGAGCAGGCGCAGGATCTGGCCGCGGACAGAAACATCGAGAGCAGAAGTTGGTTCGTCGAGCACGATGAAGTCGGGGTGGGTAGCAATGGCGCGGGCAACGCCGATACGCTGCTGCTGGCCGCCACTGAACTGATGCGGGTAGCGAGAGAGATGATCGGGCTGAAGCCCAACCTGGGACAGCAGTTCGCGGACGCGCTGGTCTTTTTCGTGTGCGTTCAGGTTGGTGTGCAAGTCCAGTGGTTCCCGGAGGATGGCGCCGACCGTCATGCGCGGGGTGAGCGAGCCACCGGGGTCCTGGAAGACCATTTGCATGCGGCCGCGCATTTTTGCGACTTGCTCGCTTTTCAGGTCGGTCAGGTTCTGCTCGCCCATCCAGACTTCGCCGGAAGTGGGTTCGATCAGCCGCAAAAGACAGCGGCCGGCGGTGGTCTTGCCGCAACCACTCTCGCCGACCAGGCCCATTGTAGAGCCTCTGGGGATATCGAATGATATGTCGTCAACAGCGCGCAGCCGGACACGGGAGAACATGCTGACCCGAATCGGGAAATCTTTGCGCAGGTTGCGGATTCGAATGAATGAATCGTTGTTGGCGAGTGACATATCCGTTCTCCGGGTCCGTAAGGGGGCGATGGACCCGATTCAGTGAGAGTTTGACAGGGCCCGGTCAGGCCGCCTCCAGTTCCCAGGCTTCTTCCAGCATTTCCTTTTCTATCCGACCGGAAACGATATGGCAGCGTGTTGAATGGTCATGCCCTGCTTCGACCATCGGGGGTTCTTCATTCCGACAGAGCTCCTCGGCGAAGGGACATCTGGGATGGAAGGTGCAGCCGCTGGGCAGATGTACGGCATCGGGTACCGTGCCGGGAATGGTGGAGATCGGTTTGTCAATGTCTACGCGCAAGGTGGAAGCGATAAGCCCCTGTGTGTAGGGGTGGCGTGGATTGGTGAAAATTTCCGCCACGGGACCCTGTTCGACGACGCGGCCGGCGTACATGACGATTACGCGTTCGCACAGTTCGGCGACGACGCCCAGGTCGTGCGTGATGAAAAGGCAGGCGGAGCCGGCCGATCTGACGCGAGTGCGAATCAGGTCCAGCACTTGCGCCTGCACGGTAACATCGAGGCCTGTAGTCGGTTCATCGGCGATCAGGAGCAGTGGATTGGCGCTCAACGCCATGGCGACCATGACGCGCTGGCACATGCCGCCGGAGAGTTCATGGGGATAGGCGGCGGCGCGGCGTTCGGGGTCGGCGATTTCTACGGCGCGCATCATTTCGATGGCGTGGTTTTCGGCGACGCTGCGCGAGCAGTTCTCACGCAGCTGGATCACACGGCTGATCTGGTCGCCGACGGTAAAGAGGGGATTGAGGGCGGCGCGGGGTTCCTGGAAGATCATAGAGATTTTGCGTCCGCGCACCTCTTGCATCTCAGCCTGGCTGAGAGACATCAGGTCCTCACCATCGAGCCAGACCTCGCCGCTCACGATTTTGCCGGGGGCCTTGACGAGTTGGATGATCGACTGTGCGGTCACGGATTTGCCCGACCCGCTCTCTCCGACCAGGCCGGTGATTTCGCCGCGTTTCAGCCTGTAGGAGACGCTGTTGACGGCCCTGACGATACCCTCATAGGTATAGAAGTAGGTATGGAGGCCTCTGACGTCGAGGAGCGTGTCGGGCCTGGGAGCTTCCAGCATCTGTCAGGTTTCCATCCGTTTGGGATCGAAGATGTCTCTCAATCCCTCTGATAGCAGGTTGAAGCCGAGGACGGCAAGCATGGCGGTGAGCCCGGGGAAGAAGGAGATCCACCATTCGCCGCTGACAATGCCCCCGACCCCGTCGTTGATCATTGATCCCCACTCAGGGGTCGGTATGGGCACGCCGAGGCCGATGAAGCTGAGGCTGGCGGCAACCAGAATTGCCCAGCCGGCGTTGAGGGGAGCCTGGGCAAGCACGGGGTCAAGGCAGTTGGGGATCAGATGTCGAAATATGAGCCTGTGGGACGGGTTGCCCACGGAACGGGCGGCCTCGGCGTAGAAGCTTTCCTTCTTGCTCTTCATTTCAGCGCGAACGACGCGCAAGTAGGAAGGAAAGTTGATAAAGGCGATAACGGCAATGACGAGCCAGATGCTCCTCCCCAAGGCTGCAACAACAGCCATCGCCAGAATAAGAGGAGGAAAGGCCTGGAAGGCGTCGAGAATACGCATAAGGATGTCGTCGAATCGTCCGCTAAAGTAACCGGCTAACCCGCCTAAGGGTACACCGATGGCAATCGCCATGAGGACTGAGGCGATGGCGATGAAAAAATCGACGCGCGTGGCGTAGATAACGCGGGAATAGATGTCCCAGCCCACCTCGTCGGTACCGAAGAAGTGCCGGCTGCTGGGTGGTTGGAACTGCTCGTCCAGATTGGTGACTACCGGGTCATGTGTTGCAAGCACGGGCGCGAAGATAGCAATAAGGACGAAGAAAAGAATTATTGCAATTCCAACCATCGTCGACCAGTTGCGGCGCAGCTGGTAGAGGAAGCGCTGGAGGCCTGGCGGCAGTTCGGTGTCAAGGCCCAATTGCAGAGGTGTTCCGCGTACACTCATTTCTCAGTCCGTGTTCAGTAGGGTTACGTACGACTCGAAAAGAGTTCTTTCCGGGAGCTGCCGGAACGGCAGATGAACGGGTGGAAAGAGGGTCATGCAGTGATCCTGGGATCGATGACGAAGTAGAGAACGTCTACGACCAAGAAAACGAGGACGTAAAGGACGGCCGCGAGCAGGACAAAGCCCTGGACCGCGTTATAGTCCTTGACGACGATTGATTCAAGCGCGTAACGTCCGATTCCGGGCCAGGCGAAAATCCTCTCTATGACGACGCTGCCTCCCAGCAGGTTGCCGTAGACCAGGGCGACGAATGTCAGCGGCGCCAGGAGGGCATTGCGCAAGGCGTCGCGGAAGTAGATCTGGCGATCGGGCACACCGTTGGCGCGGGCGGCCTGAATGTATTCGGATCCCAGAACTTCCAGCATGGAGGAGCGGACGAGGCGTGTGATCGGCGCAAGTGTAACCAGCGCCTGAGTCATGACGGGCAGGGCCAGGTGCTGGGCGCTGGAACTGAAGGCTTTCCAGTTCCCTGTCAGCAGACTGTCGATGAGATAGAGTCCGGTGATTCGATCGGGAGGCGAGATGAGCAGGCCGATGCGGCCGCTGGGCGGCGGGAAGATGCGCAGCAGGAAGAAGAGTACGTAGATCAGCAGGAGCCCCAACCAGAAGGAAGGCACAGACACACCAAGAAGCGTGACGCCGCGGCTGATGTTGTCGATCCAGCTGTTTCTGTATACGGCTGACAGGACGCCGAGGGGTACGCCCAGTAAGATGGCAGCCAGAAGGGCGACGGTAGTCAGCTCGAAGGTGGCGGGGAAGCGGCGCATCAGGTCCTGGGCGACGGATTCGGAGGTGAACCAGGAGTCGCCAAGATCCCCGCGCAGCACGTTTCCCAGCCAGATGAAATACTGCTCATGCAAGGGCTTGTCCAGGCCGAGACGCTTTGTAATGGCCTCGATCTCTTCGGGCGTGGTGTCGATGCCGACAAACAGATAGACCGGGTTGCCAGGAAGGACGTGAGAGATTGTAAAGATTATGACAGAAACCCCAAGCAGTACTGGGATCAGCTGGAGCAACCTTTTTGCCACATATTGCAGCAATCTCATTACTTGAGGTTCTCCGGAACGATTGTGCCGTTCTCCACGATAACCTGATCGTCGACGTAGATATCGTGATCGAGGCAGCAGAAGTCCCAGTGGGACTCGACATCGTTGTCACCGCCGACGGGCCAGAAGATGTTGCGGCCAAATGCAAGGAGGAAGTTGGCGTAGTAGGCCTCGGAGTCCATGCCGATGACGTTCCAGTCGGCGCGGTGCTCGGTGCCCCAACCGACGTGGGCCAGCTCGTAGGAGCGGGGGTCGTTCCACTGTGCGAACCATTCTTCGACCAGACGGGCTTCGGTTCCTCCTTCGAACTTGACGATGCGGCCTTCGCGGACGGTGAGTTTGACAGGCTCGGTGGAGTGGCGGCGGAACTTGAGGAAAACTGTGCCGGGGTCGACCACGATTGTACCGTCACCCTGGCCCGGGGCGGCGAAGAAGGTGACCAGCCCTTGCGGCCAGTGGTCCCACTTTCCCGGTTCGTCAGCCAGGCTGTAGAGCGTGTAGGCCTCGCGGCCCTGCTTATTGACGGTGAAATCGGTACCGTTCTTGGAGGTGATGCGCATCTCCTTGCCGGCGGTCAGCACGGGTACGCCGGCGCGGCCGCGCTTGCGAACATCTTCGTTGGGAGAGAGGCGGCGCAGAACGTCGATTGGTTCGACGACCATGAGGGCGCGTGTACCGGACTGACGCGCTTCGTCGTGGGCCCGCGAATAGAGCCACTGCACCTGTGACATGCCGATCACGAGGTCGGCGGCCTTCCAGGCATCGCGAATGTAAGCTGAAGAGATTTCGGGAAGGGTGGACGGGACGGTCATCTGAATGACTTCGGCACCGATTTCCTGCCCCGCGGCCATAAATGCGGCCGGGTAGGTAGGGTTAAATCGGGTGTCGGTGAAGAGCAGAAGCGTCTCATCGGAAGTGAGCTTGCACCCTTCCAATACGTCACGGAACAGACCAACAATCTCGGTGGCAGCGTGGTAGGATACTGCGAAATCCTGCATACGCATGGATTGACTCCTCTGTAGCTACATTCTGGTCGGACAGCCGCGCCGAGGGGGCACGGAAACCGATAATCTGTTTACTTCAGTTCGTCCGGGACGATGTCCCCGGCTTTTACAATCAGCTCGTCATCCAGATAGAGATCGTGGCGCAGCAGGCAGCCGCCGGCGTGCGACGGCATGGGCCAGGCAATCGACGGTCGATTCTGGCCATGGAGGCCATTGTAGGGAGCGAGAGTGGAAAAGATGTTCATGCCGAGGTGGAGCATGATACAGCCGTAATAGCTTTCCCACTCAGCGGTGTTCCAACCGGGGCCGCCCCAGGCGGCACTCTCATGTGTGCCCCAGCCGATGTGGGCGATTCGGTAGAATTCGGGCCGTTTGAGACCGGCCAGGTAGTTCTCAAAGCGGCGGGCGACCCAACCGCCCTCGATGCGGACGATTTTGCCATTCTCGAAGTGGGTAACCACCTGCTCCGGGAGCAGGTCGCTGTAGGAGCCGAGAAGTTCGCCCAGGGAGTCTTCGGCGTCCCAGACCACTTTACCGTTGGCCGAGTCCTCGACGGGCGCGGTGGCGACAAGGCCGAAGCCGAAATTGTCCCAACGGCCCGGCTCGTCGACGATTCCGACCTGGCAGTGGCCGATGCGTCCGTCGACGCTCAGGGTCAGGTCGGTACCGGCCTCGGAAGTGATGCGCAGGGTTTTGGCTTCCTGCATACGGACAGCGCCGGCGCGGGTGCGGTCGATCATGGGTTGGGTTGGGAACAGTTTGCGGAGGAGTGTTTCCGAGCCGCCGACGGAGCAGTCCCACCAGCGGGTCCCGCTCATGATGATCTCTTCAAAGACGGGCGTGTACATGCCGATGTCGGCTACGGCGCCCTTGGCTGTAGTCGGCCGCACAACGACGTCGGCCGACTTGAGAATGTCGGCGACGAAGGAGCCGTCCTGCACGGGGTTGGCGAAACTGGTCCCGTTAGTCCGTCCGGGCATGATGACGCGGACCCAGTCTGCGCCGAGGATGTCGAGGGCGTCGCTGTAGGCGCGCATGGCGCGAACGTCGTAGACATGCGAGCTAAGGAGAGCGGCGCGGGTGCCGTCCCCGATCTGGCTCAACGCTAGCGCTTCGGCGACTAACTCGGCAAAGCTATTTGTATGTTGTGAAGTCGTCATGCTTTGGATCCTCCGTTGGAGCGATGGCCGCAGTGCTGGCGTTGGGATTGCAGTTCGACTCTACCGCAGGTATTCCGGAACGATTTCCTCATCTTCGTTGACGATTAACTCGCCGTCGAGGTAGAGGTTTTTGTGCCGGCAGCAGAGGTCGATGTGTGCCCTGGTGTAGTTGTTGCCGCCGAGGCCGGAGTGTTCGTGGGCGGCGTTGAAGATGTTGCGGCCAGGGGAAACCATTACCGTCCCGTATAGACTTTCAGAGTCCATGCCGACGACATTCCACAGTGCTCTGTGCTCGGTTCCCCAGCCGGCGTGGGCGAAGCGGAAAGCGTCCGGGTCGTCGAACGAGCTGAGGTAGTCGCGCAAGAGCTGGGCGTCGAGACCGCCTTCGATGCTGGTGATGAGGCCGGCCTCGAGGGTCATGCGGATTTCAGATACTGTGTGTCTTCGTTGCTGGAGGATTACGTCACCGGCTCGGACTATGTAGGTGCCCTGGGCGGTGTCTTCGAGGGGACCTGTGGCTACGAGTCCGGCCGGCCAGTGATCCCAGCGACCGGGCTGGTCGGCGAGCCCGACCTGAGCGTGGCCCTTGCGTCCGTCTTTGCGGAGGGTGAAGTCGGAGCCGGCGGAGTCGGTGACGCGGATTTCGCTGGCTTCGGCCATGCGTTTTGCGCCGGCGTAGGTGCGCCGGATGACGTCCTCGTTGGGGAACATGCGCTTGAGATTGGCGACCGGCTCGTGCACCATGAGCGTGCGCGTGCCGGAGGCGAGGGCTTCGTTGTGGGCGTCGGTATAGAGCCAGGGTATCGAGGTCATGGCGACGACCATGTCGGCGGATTTCCAGGCGTCAAGCACGAGCTGGGCTGATATTTCGGCGTCGGAGGGGGCGGTGATCGTAAATACCTCCGCGCCCAAAGAGGTAGCCGCGGCCATCATTGCACCTGGGTACTCCGGAAAGGCAAATTGTGCGTCAGTGAAGGCAAGAATCACTTCCCCTTTTTTGACGTTACACAGGCGAAGATGTTCCGTAAACAGGCCAACAAGATCGGTGCCCTTCATTCCAATCACCTCAGTTCCTTTCGGGGCGCAGGTGGGCGCCCTGGTACGACTTGGATGGTATGAATACAGCGGTCGCGATTGTAAGTGCACGACCTCTATTCATCGACGAACAGTTTTTGTTACGCGTGGTTCAGTGTGAAGAATCGGCTTACGCTGAAAGTTGACGGCCAGCCAAGATGGACAGCCGTAAGCTGTTTGCTACCAGTTCGTGCTCAGGGCGCAGGTTGGGAAGAGTCGACTTATCAGGCTTAACCAGGTGGTCGAAACCGGGTTTCTGCTCAGTTTGCGCGCTACCGTCCTGGCGTGACATTGCCTGAGTCGGGAGGTCAGTCCTGGCTATTGGGTACGATTTTAGCGATAAAACGCCTTCTGTCAAGTGCGATTTATGTAAGTGCGTACGCTAAGGGCGCCATTCTCTCACGGCTTTACCTACCCTCCCGCCGTAAGGGGGTTGTCTAAATCCGGCCGGTGTTGTTCGAGAAAACACCCAACGCAAGTGCGGGCAGGACTGTGTTATCATTCGGCCCAATTACTATGTCATGCCCGGAATGCCAGAAAACGGTTTCCTTGAGGTTCCAGGCTATAGCGCTTGGGAAGTAAAGCCTGCGAAGTAGCTCAGAGCCTCACCCAACTGAAGGAGCAACCCATGGCCAGGAAGCCCACCGTTCTTGTCGATCCCTTCTTTCGGAAGATGGACGAGATTTTCTCGGAATCGGATCTGAGACGCCTGCCCGAAGTCGTTGATGTCGTCTGGGGCAGGTCGGAGTCAATGCCCGTGGAGGATGCCGTTGAGGCGCTAAAGGAGGCGGAGGCGGTCGTTTGCTCCAGCTGGCACTACGGCGACGTATTGTACGAGGCGGTCAATTTGAAGGCCATTTTGACAGTTTCCGGCGCGTTTCCGCTGGACCTGGATTACGGTTATTGCTTTGCAAACGGGATCCGGGTGCTATCTGCGGCGCCTGCCTTTGGCCGCCAGGTGGCGGAGATGGCGCTGGGGATGGCGATCGCTTGCGCGAGGGGGATTGTGGCTGGCCACCAAGCGATGCAGGATGGCGCCGAGATCTATTCGCGGGCGGGGAATGTCGGCAACTTTAATCTTTACGGCAAGCGTGTCGGTCTAATTGGATATGGAGGACTGGCTCGCAGTCTGCATCCGTTGCTCAAACCGTTTGGCTGCCACGTCGTGGTATACGATGCCTGGCTGGGGGAACGTTACCTGCGGCGTCAGGGCGTAACGCCTGTGCCATTGGAGGAGCTTATGGAGACATCGCAGGTCATCTTTGTGCTGGCGGTCCCGTCGGACGAGAACCGCGCCCTGCTGGACCGTGCTCTGTTGGAGCGAATCCGGCCGGACGCGGCGCTGATACTTGTGAGCAGAGCTCATCTAGTCGATTTCGAGGCGTTGACCGAGCTGCTGCATGCGGGCCGTTTTCGCGCGGCGATCGACGTCTTCCCGCAGGAGCCGCTTGACCCGGCGCATCCGATCCGCAGCGCACCGAATGTGGTGCTTTCAGCGCACAGGGCGGGGAGCGTCAGGGAGGCGGCGTGGGAGATCGGTGAGATGGTCTTGGACGATCTGGAAGCTATAGGCAAAGGCTTGCCGCCGCAACGTATGCAGAGGGCGGAGCCGGAACTGGCGCCCAGGTATGCAAGCACGCGGGTAAAGGGACATAGATCGAGTTTGCTATGTTCTTGAGCCCGGTTTCAGTGCACCGGTCCGCGTCTAACTGTTCAGAGGAAGTCTCAGAGCGTCAATCAGCCCTGACTGGAGATCACTGGCCAGGGTTTCTTCGCGCCGGTTGAGCCCGCTCATATAGATCTTGAGCAGGATGTGAAAGTCGAGCAGGGCTGCGTCGAGGTTGAGGGGATGACTCCGGCTGTCGTCTTCGAGCCAGTCGAAGGCGGCTTCGGTCATGGCGGCCTGGCCGAGGATGTCTTCTTCGGGGTAGTTGTGGCTGCCGCGTTCGTGTTTGCCGCGGATGGCGGTCTCCCAGCCCCACATGCTCCAGTGGACGTAGCCTTCTGTGCCGTAGACGGTGACTTGCTTGTGCACGTTGACGCGCTCGTCGCCCGCTAACACGTAGGGGCCGTTGGTTCCGCAGCGCAGGAGTGTGCTGGCGCCGTCGCGGTAGCGAATCGTCGCCAAAGTAGCGTCGGGTGCGTAGTGTTGTTTGCGGCCTTCCTGCAGGCCGATTGCTCCGGAGATCTGGGCAAAGATGCTGGCCGGTTCTCCTTGGGGATGAAAAGCGGCTACCGACTGCAGTGCGTGCGTGCCCTGGTAGGCCATGTTCATGCGGGCGCTGGCGTCGATGAGGCGGACGTCGCCGATGGCGCCGTCAGAGACCAGTTTTTGCAGATGGCTGCGGCGGGGGTGGAAATGGAGCTGGTGGTTGATGGCGACTTTGACTGTGGCGGATTCGGCGAACTTGCGGATCGCCAGGTAGTCTTCGGCCTGGATGGCGAGCGGTTTTTCGATGATGAGCGCGCCGACGCCGGCAGACTCGGCGGCTTGCATTACTTCGAGGCGGACGTCGGGCGGGGTGTTGACGTGGACGAGGTCGGGTTTTTCGCGTTCGAACATCTCGCGGTAGTCGGTGTATCGGGCATCGACGTTCCAGCGCTCGCCAAAAGCGTCGAGGTTGGTGCGGTTGCGGGTGGCGATGCAGGCGAGTGTGCCGCGGGGGATGTGGGTATAGGCGTCGGCGTGGCCGTTGGCGCGTCCTCCGCTTACGCCGATGATGGCGCATTTGTAGGTCATGATTGATTGGTTCTCCTTGTACGAAAGAGACTAATCTTCATTCCTTCAGGAAGCTTCCTCCTGACCTTTCGTTTGGCTAAGATAGAGCCACACAATTCTGATTTCGTCATAAGAGTATTCGTCGCCCAGGACTTCCTTTGCGGGCGAGAGATATTCCCCTCCTGTCTCTACCAATGCCGCCCTGATTTTGTCGAACCTTTCCTGGGGAGGTAACAGAGGGCCGAGGTCCAGCTTTTCGCCGGCGCGGACCAGTCGATTCAGATGGCCGGCGATCGTACTCTCCGCGAGGCCGCGTTCTCGCGCAATCTCCTTGATGGACATGCCTTGCTGCAATAGCTGTCTGGTCTGATCGTAAGTAGTGCCGAGACGATTACCTCGATCCGACTTGCTTCGCTTTCGGGCCGGAATGAGTCGCTCCTTGAGGTCGTGTGAGCTGGCATAGTCGACGATGGCAGCCAAGAAGGTATCGCCAAGCTGCTCAAGTTTCCTTGCGCCCACTCCAGAAATCCGGCCCAGGCTGTCCCGGCTCTGAGGAAAGTAGTAGGCCATCTGCTGCAAGGTGACATCGCCAAAGATCACATAGGGTGGGACATCTTGTTCGGCGGCCAGACTGCTGCGCAGCCCCCGGAGCACACTGAATAGTGCACGGTCATAGTCCAAGACCGCGCGACTTGCAGTCGATTCTTTTTCTTCCTCGAGTTTGGGCCGGGAAAGCGCTAACTTCTCACGGTTTTTGAGAAACATTCTTCCGGCTTTGGTGACGTTTAGCGTAGGGTACTCCCCGCTGCTCTTGAAGAGGAGACCTTCGGCCACAAGTAGGCCGGTGATCTCTTTGAGTTCTCCGTCTGAAAACTTTTCGGCAATGCCATAGACACTCAGTCTGTCGTGGCCACGTTGCCTGATGGCTTTGGTGTTCGCACCGCGTAGCACGGCACTTACATGGTTGATACCGAAACGCTGCTCAGTGCGGATCACTGCCGAAAGAATCTTCTGGGCGATGATTGTGGCGTCGAACTCCTCTTTAGGCACCAGGCAAAAGTCGCAGCCGCCGCAGTTTTCTGTGCCCCACTCCTCGCCAAAATAGCCGAGGATGTATTTTCGCCTGCAAGACTGCAGCTGGCAGAATTCGACGACTTGAGCCAGCTTCTGGCGTGCGTTGTGGCGCTCCGTTTCGTCCTCGGACTTGCCGATAAGAAATTCGAGCCTACTAACGTCGCCAAAGGAGTAAAATAGGACGCATTCGCCAGGTAAGCCGTCGCGTCCCGCCCGGCCCGTTTCCTGATAATAGCCCTCGAGTGACTTGGGAAGGTCGTAGTGAACCAGCAAGCGAATATTGGGCTTGTCGATGCCCATGCCAAAGGCGATAGTCGCCACGACGATTGGAACACGGTCGTGCACGAAGGACTCTTGAGTCTGACGCCTCACTTCGTTCTCAAGACCTGCGTGATAGGGCTGCGCGTCGAGTCCAGTGTCACGGAGGCGCGCGGCCAGTTCTTCAGTGTCTTTTCGGGAGGTACAGTAGATAATCGCCGACGTGTCTTTGTGCCTGTCAAGGAGTGTTACAAGCAGGTCAAAACTGTCACTCCCCTTGGCCACGACTCCGTAGCTGAGATTCGGACGATTGAAACTGGCGATGAATTGACGAGGCCGGCTCAGCCGAAGCTGGTCGACGATGTCGCGGCGTACTCGTTCGGTGGCGGTTGCCGTCAAGGCGAGGAAGGGCACGCCTGGCATCTTCCTGCGTAGTTCCCCAAGTCGACGGTAGTCGGGGCGAAAGTCGTGTCCCCAAACGGAGATGCAGTGGGCCTCGTCAACTGCAACAAGACTCACCCGCAGGCTGGCGAGAAAACCTTGAAATTCCGGTAATGAGAGTCTCTCCGGGGCAACGTACAGAACTTTAAGAGTGCCTTGGCGCGCCTGTTCATGCACGCGGCGCACTTCGGAGAAAGGCATCATACTGTTGATGGCGCCAGCTGGGATCCCGTATGCCTGGAGTGCGTCCACCTGGTCCTTCATCAATGCTATCAGAGGGGAGACTACCAGGGTCAGGCCGTCGAGGCGCAGGGCGGGCAACTGGTAGCAGAGTGACTTGCCGCCACCGGTCGGCATGAGGACCAGTGCGTCTTCTCCGTTGAGAACGCTGGTGATGATCTCTTCCTGCAGTGGGAGGAATTCGTCGTAGCCGAAGTATTGCTTTAGCAGGTCTAGCATGGGGGATTTCTCGCTTCTTTGATAGATACGGGCAAATGGGGCCCGAAACGCCGGTGAGTTGATTACGAATGTAGCGCACGATGGTCAGGCGACACGGCACGACCACTATTGAAAGGGAGTACTTTTGAATTCGCAGGTGGACTATTTCCTATTGCCACGGCTTAAGTAGAACCTTGGCGCACTGTCCGGTGGCTTGGAGGTCCCAGGCGTCGGCGACGCGATCGAGGGGGAAGCGGTGGGTGATGAGTTTGTCGAGTTTATCGGGATTGGCGGCGATTACGCGCAGGATTTGCGGTGTGTCGGCCATGTTGTAGTGCCAGGAGCCGTGCAGGCTGAGGCCTTTGCGCAGCATATCGGTGCTGACGTGGATTGGAGTCTCGTCGGTGCCGCTTTCGCCGACGAAACTGACGGTGCCTTTGCGGCGGGTGGCGTCGATGCAGAAGCGGTGGGCGGCGACGACGCCGGAGCAGTCTATGCTGTGGTCAACGCCGCGGCCGTCCCGAGTGAGTGCCAGGACCTGGTCGAGCGAGTCAGGGTCGGTTGGGTCGATGATGCTGGCTGCGCCTAACGCCAGGGCTTTGGCAGCCCGGTATTTGTTTACATCGACCCCGATCACTTTAGCGCCCCGATGGGTACCGTTTATCACGCCGCCGAGGCCCACAGGGCCCAAGCCGGTGATCATCAGAGTGTCGTCGGGGCCTATGTTTGCGCGTTGCACTGCGCCGAAGGTGGGACCCAGACCGCAACAGGCCATGGAGGCGTGATCGTAGGAGATGCCGTCGGGGATCGGAACGAGCATCCAGTCCTGCTTGAGCATGAACTGCGACATGGTTGCCCGGCCCTCGGCGCCGTCAGGTTGGATCGGGGGCTCCTCGGAGTCCAGGCAGTGGATGTACTCGCCGTCAAGACAGAGTTCGCACTGCCCGCATGGTGTTTGGGGCATCACGACGACGCGATCGCCGACATTGACGCGGCAGGGCTGGGCCACTTCGACGACTTCGCCGGCGGCCTCGTGACCCAGATAGGGGGCCTCTCTGCCGGAGACATATACCTTAAACTCAGTACACATGGGGGCGGTATGGATCTTGACGACGACCCAGTTTTCGCCGGCGGTGGGGTTTGGCGCGTCAACAACACCGCCCTGTTTTGGTCCGAATACAGCAGCTGTCTTCATTGTTCCCGTTCCTTCCTCATTGCTTGCCATTCCGGCTGAAAGCTATCTTGCAAGTGCCACGTTTTCCGTAAGGAAAGAGGCCGCTTGTAAACTACCAGTTGGTAAAGGAGCCGTCGAGGCGGCGTACCTGCGGCGTCTCGCGCCACTGGGACGGTTGGCGGGCGGCCGCTTCCCTGTCGAATTCGATGCCGAGACCGGGCAGATCGGTCGGCGTGAGATATCCATCCTCCCAGTGGTGTTGCACGGGTACGATGTCGGGCAGAATTTCGGCTGGTTTGCGGGGTTGCTCCTGCACGCCAAAGTTGGAGGTGGCCAGGTTCATCTGCAGGCAGGCAGCTGAGGAAACGGGGCCGAGCGGATTGTGTACGACCAGCTTGATGTAGTGCGTCTCGCACCACCCAGCGATTTTTCGGGCTTCGGTGAAGCCGCCGGCGATGCACATGTCGACGCGTGCGTAATCGATCCATTCCTCCTCGATCAGCTGGCGGAACTCCCATTTCGAGGAGAACTGTTCGCCGGCTGCGATGGGCACGTGGACGCGAGGCCGAAAGGTCTTGAACGAGTCCGGATTCTCACTGCGCAGGGGATCTTCTATGAAGAACGGCGCGTACTGCTCGACTTCACGGCAGAGCCAGATCACATCAGGGAGGTCGAGGCGGGTGTGAACGTCGAAACAGATGTCGATTTCGTCGCCGATTGCGTTTCGCACGGCCTCGAACTGGCGCAGGGCGGCGCGCACGGCCTGGCGGGGTTCGAGGATGTCGCCGTCCTGTGGGAGACCCCAGCGCACGAACTTCCAGCCCTGCTCCTTGGTTTCGAGGCAGCTCTCGACCAGGGGTTCCACTTCCAGGGCATGGACGTGATTGTGAGGATAGCAGACGACCTTGTCGCGGACGCGTCCGCCGAGCAGTTCATAGATGGGTACGCCGAGCGCCTTGCCTTTGATGTCCCACAGGGCGATGTCGATGGCGGAGATGGCCGAGCTCAGGACGCGCTGGGCGGGGAAGAAGCCGCCGCGGAACAGCCACTGCCAGATATGTTCTATGCGAAAGGGGTCTTGTCCGACGAGAATTTCCTTGAAATGTTTGACAGCGCCAATCACCGCCTGTTCGCGGCTGGTCAGACCGGACTCGCCCACGCCGAAGATGCCTTCATCTGTGTCGACGACTACGAATAGAAAGTTGCGGTGGCCGGCCCAGACAGGGTAGGCGGTAATGTTGGTAATTTTCATCGGACACTCCTCGGAGACTTTAGGCGAAATGGGTCTGCCCTCGCCATTATAAGGATGTCAACGGGGGCGAGAGGAATTTGGGTCGGACTGAAGATGGTCAATCGAAGGCAAAGCCGCCCGTCGCGACTATCAGATGCGGGCCGTCAGTCCAGGCAATACGTACCGTCGCGGTACTCTGAAAAGCCTACACGCGACGGAAGAACTTCGCAAGCCGATCCGCTCGCGGCAGGCAGAAATTCACCAGAGTAGCTGGTATTGGTCCAGTTTTCGGCCCGCTGGCCGTCTCTTATTGCAGTTCGGGCCGTGTTTCCGTATGATTGGGCCAGATTCAGATTCAGAACTCACAGGGAGGACTTTGATGCGAGCGCTCGTCTGGACTGCGCCGGAAGTGATGGAGATGCAGGAGCAGCCCGATCCCATGCCAGTTGCTGATGAAGTGGTCGTTCGCGTGGCCTACGCGGGTATCTGCGGCTCGGAGCTGAGCGGGTTTCTGGGACACAACGCCCTGCGCACGCCGCCGCTGGTGATGGGGCATGAGTTTGCGGGCGAGATCGTAGAGGTCGGACGGGAGGTAACCGGGCTCGAGGTAGGCGACGCGGTGACGGTGAACCCGCTTACGTACTGCGGGCAGTGCCGCACTTGTCATATGGGTTTGACACAGCTCTGCCCGGAACGGCGACTGGTGGGGGCGCACAGGCCGGGCGCTTTTGCCGAATATGTTAGTACTCCTGCGTTCGTGACGCACAAGTTGCCGGACGGGATGTCTCTGCGCACCGGTTCTCTGACGGAGCCGGTGGGCGTTGGTGTGCGCATCGGCCGGCTGGCGGGCGATGTGAAAGGGGAGTCGGCGCTGATCATTGGGGCAGGGCCGATTGGGCTGCTGGCCCTGCAGGCGCTGAAGCTGGCCGGCGCCGACCAGATCTTCATCACGGACCTGGACCCGGAGCGGCTGGCGATGGGCGGCGCGCTCGGCGGCATCACAGTTACGCCGGCTGGAAGCGGCCTTGACGGGGCCGGCCAAGGGGCGGACGTGGTTGAGACGGTCAAAGAGGCCACAGGCGGCGAGGGCGTGGCGGTCTCGGTTGACGCGGTGGGGACGGGGGGTACGCGCAGCCAGTGCGTGGACGCTACGCGGAATGCTGGAATCTTGATTCTTTCGGGACTGCATGAGGAGACGAGCCCGATGCCGGCGGCGGCGATAATTCGCCAGGAGCTGACGGTGCGGGGCAGTTTTGCTTACGGCGCGGCTGATTTTGAAGACGGGCTGGAGGCGTTGCATGCGGGCCACTACCGGCTTGACCCGTGGATTGTTGAAGCGCCGCTGGAGGAGGGTGGGGACTGGTTTAAGCGTCTCATCCACAGCCCGGGCAATGTTTCGAAGGTGCTGCTGGTTCCGGACCGACCTTAATCTGGATTACCAGAATCCAAGTCGGATCGCCAGCCAATGCCCCGGCGAGGGCCACTTTACAGAATCGGAGTGAGTAGCTCGATTAGGTTTCGTTGACATTTCGGAAGGCCGTACGCAATTCAACAAGGACAGAACGTCTGCAAGCCTGTTCGGGATGGTTTTCGCTTGAATCTTGTTGTAGACACAGCCTTTCAATCCGCGAAGTCACGCGAAGGGGCGCGAAGAACACCTTTCTTTGTTCCAGGGAGGACCACAAAGGGACACGAAGGGCACACAAGGGAGGCAACAACCTTGGCACCCACAAGGGGTTCCCCTACGGTTGGGATGGCTGGTTTTAACGTCAACGAGCCCTAGTATTTTTCGAAAGTGAGCCGTCATACACGGTTGATCCTCCTCTTGATTGCAACCTCCTCATCATCCATTCTCAACCTACCTTAGGAGAAAACTGATGCAGTTACCTCGCCCGGAGTACCCGCGGCCGCAGTTTGTGCGCAAGGACTGGCTCTGCCTGAACGGCGAGTGGGAGTTTGAGATCGACCAGGGCGACAGCGGCCTGGAAAGAGGGCTGCTGGGGCGTCCGCTTGCGGGTCGGATAATGGTTCCTTTCTGCCCGGAGTCGAGGCTGTCGGGGGTCGAGAACCACGACTTTCTGGAGGCGGTATGGTACCGGCGGGAGGTGGACGTTCCAAGCAGTTGGGCGGGGCGGCGCGTGCTGCTGCATTTCCAGGCGGTGGATTACGACGCCACCGTATGGGTCAACGGAGGGGAGGTTGGGCGGCACAGAGGGGGATTCAGCCCCTTCACTTGTGATCTGAGCGACGCGGCTCGACCGGGAGAGCGAGTGACCGTTGTGGTGCGGGCTCGGGACAACCACCGGGATCCGCAGCCGCGGGGCAAGCAGGCGCAGACGTATGGGCCGCGGGGCGCGATATACGTGCGGACGACGGGGATTTGGCAGAGCGTGTGGATGGAACCGGTTCCGGAGCTTCATTTGGGACGGCCGCGGCTGACGCCGGACGTTGCCAATGGAGTCATCCGGTTGGAGCAGCCGCTGGTTCTGCGGCGGGCGGCGGCGGAGCGGTTTCAGACTGCGAAACTGGATGGATTTCGATTGCAGGCCCAGCTTCTGGACAGCGACGGTATTGTGACAGAGGCAGAATGTTCAGCCGAACTCGACCTCTGTCCGCAACTGGCGTTGTGGATTCCGGAAGGGCGGCGACGGCTTTGGTCGCTCGAGGACCCGCATCTGTATGATTTGGTGCTGAAGCTGGTGGATGGAAAGGGAGAGGTGATTGACAAGGCGCGCAGCTATGCCGGACTGCGCAGCGTGGCAATCAGTGGGAAGGCGATCTCGTTGAACGGACGGCCAGTTTTTCAGAGGCTGGTCCTGGACCAAGGCTATTACCCGGACGGCATAATGACGGCGCCCAGTGACGAGGCCCTGCGGCGGGATATCGAGTTGAGCAAGGAGGCCGGGTTCAACGGGGCGCGGCTGCATCAGAAGGTCTTTGAAGAGCGATTTCTGTATCATGCCGACCGTCTGGGGTATCTCGTTTGGGGCGAATTCGGGGACTGGGGATGCCGTCATTACGGCGCGGTGGAGGACCATCAGCAGCCGACGGCGTCTTACATTACCGAGTGGCTGGAGGTCCTGGAGAGGGACTATTCTCATCCGTCGATCGTGGGTTGGTGCCCGCTCAACGAGACGTGGCAGCCGCTACGCGACCGCATTACTACGCTGGATGCGGTGACGCGCGGGCTGTACATGGCGACGAAGGCTGTGGACAGGACGCGTCCGGTGTTGGACACAAGCGGGTATTCGCACCGGGTAGCGGAGGCGGACATTTACGACTGCCACGACTATACGCAAGACACTGATCTTTTTGCCGAACACCACGCGGACGTAGGGAATGGCAACCCGTACTATAACAGACGGGACGGACAGACCTGGTCGATCGCTTACAGGGGGCAGCCGTTCTTTGTGAGTGAGTTCGGCGGCATCTGGTGGAACCCTGATGTAAGGGAGGGAGAAGAGTCCTGGGGCTACGGAGAGAGACCGAAGTCGATAAAGGAGTTCTATGAACGGTTCACGCGCTTGTGCAGGATCCTATTGGACGACCCCGATCATTTTGGCTATTGCTACACGCAATTGACCGACATCCTGCAGGAACAGAACGGGATTTACGGTTTCGACAGGTCGCTGAAGTTCGACATGGCGAGGATACGTGCAGCGCAGGAGAAACCGGCGGCTATTGAAGCGAACGGGGGGCTACATACCGACCCGTAACTGCTGGCGACCGGATTTTGGCCGCTAATCCCCTTCCCCTCGCATCGCTTTCCAGATTCGCGTTGAGCAGAACTGTTGCGCCACTGGCAACAGACAGGGCTCCGAGCCAAGATCAGCCCCGACCGGAGATCGCGGTGACGATATTGTCGCCCTCGGTGGGCCGTTCGGGCTGTTCGGCCTGCCCGGTTTTGGCGGCCAAGAGCGGGTAGGCGTCCATAGGGGCTAGGCCGGTCACGGGGGCCAGTGCGGGCACTCGCTGCATGGCCCTTTCGATGGCGGGCTCCAGCTTGGCCAGTTTGCGCATTTGGCGCTCTTCGTGGCGGTCTTTGAAGGCGGGCATCACCTGATCGGCGAAAAGTTCAAGAGACTCGCAGATGTGCTCGTGGCGGTTGTTGCCGGCCTGTTGGACGAAGACGACCTGATCGACGCCGGCGTTCTCCAGAGCCTCCAGGTTTTTGGCGACCTGGGCCGGGCTGCCGATCCCGGCGGAGGGCTCGTAATTCTCGGGCATGTTACGCTGAAAGTCCTGCCAGATGTCGAATTCGCCGGGGACGTGGCTGCCGGTGATGTAGAAGTGGCTGAGGGCGTAGCCGAAGAACTGGAAGTTGCGGGCGCCGCGTCGTTCGGCCTCGGCGCCGTCTTCGTGGAGCATGAAGCCGGCTACGATGGCGAGATTGGGGTTGACGGCGCGGCCGATTGGGTTGCACTCGCGCTCGAAGGTCTCGTAGTACTCTTCGACCCAGTGGGCGGCGCTGTCGGGATCGATGAAGGCAAAGGTCAGCGCGCCCATGCCGTAGCGGGCTGCGATCTTGATCGTGTCGCGGTTGGAGCAGGCCAGCCACAGGGGCGGGTGCGGCTTCTGGAGGGGCTTGGGGACGACGTTGCGGGGCGGCATGGAGAAGCTCGCGCCGTCGAAGCCGGAGTACGGTTCCATGACCATCATTTTGGCCGCCTCGCGAACCGACTCTTCCCACATCAGATGCTTTTTGTCCGGGTCGATGCCGAAGCCTTCGAGCTCGCTGCGGCTGCTTGAGGAGCCGGTGCCCCATTCGACGCGGCCGTCGCTGATCAGGTCGAGGGTGGCGATGCGCTCAGCGATGCGGGCGGGGTGGTTGAAGTTGCTGGGCATGAGCACGATGCCGTGGCCGAGACGGATCTGGCGGGTGCGCTGGCTGCAGGCGGCCAGGAAGACCTCGGGCGCGGAGGAGTGGGAGTACTCTTCCAGGAAGTGATGCTCGACTTCCCAGGCGTAGTCGATGCCGAGACGGTCGGCGAGCTCGACCTGATCCAGGGCCTCTTTGAGGAGACGGTGTTCACTGTCCTCGGCCCAAGGGCGGGGGAGTTGGTGTTCGTAGAAGATACCGAATTGCAAGAGTTGATCCTTTGAAAGTGGCTAAGCGTCGAATACGTATGTCGGAACCGACATTTTAGGGTCCATTATACGGTTTTTCGATGGCGGAGGCGAAGTTTTGCCAGGCGTCTACGGTGAAAGGGCTTTGTGGGTGTAACCATGAGGGCACCCACAATGGGTGCCCTTACGGGGGACGGCGGGCAGGCGCGGTCTGGCAGTCGTGGCGCGTACGAGGGCAAACACTAGGGGTGCCCCTAC